>JBDLVH010000001.1:0-39281 GCA_039804865.1 Actinomycetota bacterium
GCCTCGCCCAGTATCGTGCGGTGTTGGTGGATGACGCCCAAGAGCTAACCCCAAGTGCCGCCCGCTTTATTCAGGCGCTTTTGTCCAGTGGTTCGGTGCTGGTGCTCTTTGGCGATCCAGACGCTTCCACTCTTGGCTTCCGCCAGGCTAACCCTGCTCTCATGCAGCACTTGGCCACCAAGGCTGCAAGCGCACTTGGCGTATCCGCCCAGGTAATCAACTTCGAGTCTGATCCCTGGGGCAAGCCCGCTGGAATGACCTACGCACTCGGTCGGGTTTCACGCCCAATCCATCCGGCAGGTGCTGCCGGCAAGCGCGTGGCTTTTGCGGGTGGTGTGGCCCAAACCGGCAATGGCATAGAGGTGAAGGTTTTCACCTCTCCTCAGGCAGAGGCCGAATGGCTAGCCAAACAACTAAGAATCTCGCACGTCCAGCATGGTGTGGCCTGGCACCAAATGGCGGTGGTTGCTCGCAGCCGTCAGATTCTCGAGTCCCTCGAGCGCCTACTCGCCGCCGAAAGCGTGCCAGCCCGAATCATGGGTGCCCAAACCGCGCTTCGCGACGAATTCGCTTCACGCGCTTTGCTGGATCTGGCCCAATTGGTTACCGGTGGTTTCCAACTGGATGCTCTAAGTGCCGAACAACTCATTAGGTCCCCATTCTGCGGCCTAGATTCCGTAGAGCTTCGCCGTTTCCGTCGCCAGCTTCGCCAAGAAGAGGCCGCGGCGGGTGGCAGCAACAACTCAGACGACCTGCTGGTACAGCTGTTCGATAATCCCAACTCACTCGAAACCATTTCCGGTCGTGAGGGCAAGCGAGTTCGCCGCTTCATCAAGTCTCTTGCTGCCGCACGTGAGGTTGCCGCAAACCCAATGGCCACAATTGAAGACCTGCTCTGGGCGCTTTGGAAGCCAAGTGGTCTAGCCGCTACCTGGTCCGATAACAGCCGTGGGCTGGGTGAGGTTGCCGCCCAGGCAAACCGCAACCTAGACGCCATCGTTGCCCTGTTTGGTGCGGCTCAACGCTATGTAGAACGCAACCCCGGTGCACCCATGCAGCAGTTCATTGCCGCCCAGCTAGATCAAACGGTTGCCGAAGACTCGCTCACCTACAACGCTCAGGGTGGACGGGCAGTTAGTCTGCTCACTCCATCAGGGCTGGTAGGTCGTCGCTTCCACACAGTGGCCATACCGCAGCTAATCGAAGGTATCTGGCCAAACCTCAAGCCAAGAACCTCGCTGCTGGGCGCCAGCAAACTTTCGGCCCAGGTGCAGGGCCAGCTAGATCAGACCCGTTCGCCAATTGGCGATGAAATGGCCGACGAACTTCGCATGTTTTACAAGGCCTTGGGCGCTGCCAACCAGCAGGTTTTGGTGTCTGCCTATGCCAACGAGGAAGAGCAGGCCAGCCAGTTCATTCAGTTAGTTGCAGACACCCTGCCCGAACCCGAAGACTACATCGAGCCCGGATATACCCTGCGCGGCCTAGCCGGAAGTCTCCGCCGTAAACTCACCATCGCTTACCGAGACGGCAAGCCAGACTCGGTCAAGGCCCAGCTGGCAAGTCAGTTGCAACGATTGGCCGAGGCCGGCGTTCCTGGTGCACACCCAGACGACTGGTACGGCCTGGCTCCAATTTCAACCGAGGCCCCGCTTTTCGTCTTCACCGGTGGCGAAGTCGAACTTGCCGAGGGCGAGATCGATGAGGAGTACGCCATTGGCGGAGATAAGGGATCTCGCATCCCCATCTATCCATCTCAGCTCGAGAACTTCCTCAAGTGTCCGCTGCACTGGTTCCTAGAGTCGCACGGCGCCAAAGACAAAGAGTACGAAGCCCAGGTGGGCACGCTCATTCACCAGGCAATGGAACTTGCCACCGAAAACACCGAAGACTCCCTCTGGCAGTACGTAGACAGTCGCTGGCACACCATTCGGCATGAAAGTGCCTGGCTGGAAGAAAAAGAGCGTCGCCGCGCCAAGAATCTGGTTCGCAACCTGGCAACCTACCTTGCCGATTTCGACAACAAGGGCGGCAAACTCATCGGTAACGAAATCAAGTTTGAGTTCAATGCCGGCAAGGCAGTGGTGCAAGGCCGAATCGACCGAGTCGAGCAACTCAAGGACGGCAGAGTGGTAATCGCCGACCTAAAGACCGGCAAGACCAAGCCTGCAGTCAAAGACATGCCTCAGCACGCACAGCTTGGCCTCTACCAGCTGGCCCTCAAAAACCCAGATCTGCTTGCCCAGCTTGGGCTCACCAGCGAGACCGAAATGGCAGGGGCAAAGCTGATCTTCATCATCGATGACAAGCCAAGCACCCGAGACCAGGCAGCCCTAACCCAAGAGGCAGCCGATGACTTCCAAAAGGTAATCGACCAGGCGGTGGAGTCAATGGCGCTCTACAAGAGCAAGACCTTTATCGCTAGGGTTTCCAACCACTGCGAAAAAGACGGCGAGTTTGGTACCTGCAAGATGCACCTAGTTAAGGCGGTTTCCTACAATGCATAAGGTTTCAGCCCAGCAGGTTTACAACGTGATGAAGGGGCGAGAAGACCTCTTGCTCACCCAGCAGCAGCGTGCCGCGGTAGAAAGCGCAAGCGTCACCACCCCCGAACTAGTGGTGGCGGGTGCCGGCTCTGGCAAAACCGAACTGATGGCCGTTCGAGTGCTTTGGCTGGTGGCCAATGGCTTTGCCAGACCAGAGCAGATCCTTGGCCTCACCTTCACCCGCAAGGCAGCCAGCGAATTGGCCAAGCGTATCCACGACAGCCTAAAGACGCTGAAGCAGGGCCAGTTTTGGCCGTACCCAAAGGATGAAGAGGTTGGTCAGCCAACCGTCACCACCTACAACTCATATGCCAATGCGCTTTTCCGCGAAAATGCGCTTGCACTGGGATATGAGGCCGAGAGCAACCTAATCACCGAGGCGGCGGCCTTCCAGCTTGCCCGCGAACTCATCGTCAAACGCGGAGCCGACATCGACTCCCGACTGCTGGATAACGAGATGGCACTAAAGACCATCGTCGAAGGCGTTCTCAGGCTGGCAGCCGAGATGAACGACAATCTGGTTGATGCCGAGGCAATCCAGTCGGTAAATCAGTCCATCATCGCCGAGTTGAAGTCGCTGCCAAATGGCAGAGGCAAAATGGAGCTAATAGGCGACACCGTAAAAATGCTGGCACGTCTCGAGAACACCAACGTGCTTGCGGTTCTGGCTGAGGCATACCTCAAAGAGAAGCAGGCGCAGGGCTACGTCGACTACTCAGACCAGGTGGTCTTGGCCGAACGCGCCACTCGCGAGAACGCCGAAATGGTAGCCCAAGAACGGCAGCGCTTCAGCCACATCCTGCTAGACGAATACCAGGACACCTCCTACCTGCAAACCCGTCTGCTATCTCAACTATTCGCCGGCAAGGCGGTGCTGGCAGTGGGAGACCCAAACCAGTCCATCTATGGTTGGCGTGGCGCCAGTGCTAGCAACCTGGCTAATTTCGCACACGACTTCGCAGTGGAGGCGCCCCAGCAGTTCAAGGCCTTTGAACTCAGTACCAGCTGGCGCAATCCCGCCAAGGTGCTTCAACTTGCCAACAAGCTTGCCGAGCCGCTCGCTACAAAAGCCCCCTACGCTCCGCAGGCGGCTCACCTTGTGCCAACGCAGCTTCTTTCCCGTAAAGATGCCCCCGAAGGAAGCATCGAAATCGCTTTCGAACAGGACCTGAAGGCCGAGGCAAAGGCAGTAGCCCGTTGGTTCAAGAGCCACATGGATGGCTTCGAAAAGAAACCAACGGCAGCGCTGCTAATGCGCGCCAAGAAGCACATGCATCTCTTTGCCGAGGCGCTTTACGAGGTTGGTATCGAACCAGAAATCGTCGGTCTCGGCGGTCTCCTCGAAATGCCTGAAATTGTCGATCTCGTTGCCGCACTAAAGGTAATCCACGATCCGTCACGCGGTTCGGAGTTGGTGCGTCTCCTCACTGGTGCCCGCTGGCGCATTGGCATCAAAGACCTCGACATGCTCTATCGCTACGCATCACTGCGAAACAGAACCGATTACAAGACCGAAGGCTCGGCCCCCGAAGACAACATCAGCCTCATCGATGCGTTAGACCTGCTACGCGAGCCCTTCCACCAAGACAACTGTGGTGTATCCGAAGTTGCGCTTCCGCGTCTCATAGATGCTGCCAAACTTTTTGCATACCTCCGAACCCAAACCGGTCTACCGCTGGCAGAGTTTGTTCGCCTAGTCGAGCGCGAGCTCTGGCTAGACATCGAGGTGATGGCAAACCCCATGCGCCGCAACCCGATGGCAAACCTAAATGGCTTCGCCAATCTGGTGTCGGGCTATGCCGCAAGCAACCACCGCCCCTACCTAGGGGCACTGCTCAACTGGATCGACACCGTTGAGGATCGTGAAAAGGTAGACCCGCCAAGCGCCGCCCCAGCTGAGGGAGTAGTCCAGATCCTCACGGTGCACTCTGCCAAGGGCCTCGAGTGGGACCTGGTCAGTGTAAGCGCACTCCAAAACGACGTTTTCCCTACCTACGGCAAAGACCAGATGGGTTGGCTGAAGGCCGAGGTGCTGCCATACCCACTGCGTGGCGACGCCCTTTCGTTGCCACACTTTGGCTGGCAGGGGCATGCCAACCAAACCAGATTCAAAGAGGCAGTAGATGCCTTCAAAGTTGATGTTCAAGCGCACAAGTTGCGCGAAGAAACCCGACTCATCTACGTTGCAGTAACTCGCCCTAAAGAGCGACTACTGCTTTCGGGTTCACACTGGAAGCCGGTGGTTAAAGACATCAGCGGGCCAAGCCAATTCATCCTGGCTGCAGCCCAATTCTTAGGTTTACAGGATCACATTCCAGAGCCCATCTCGCCGGAGCAAAACCCGCTAGAACTTGAAGAGGCCACAACACAGTGGCCGCTAGACCCACTGGGTCCCAAGCACGCACAAGATGTTCGTGGCGCCGCAGATTTGGTTCATCACTACCTAAATCAGGCTGCTGCGGCTACCCAGTTGGATGAGATTGATCTGCTGCTCAGCGAACGCGATGAGCAGCTCCGACAGCTCAACGAGGTTCCACTTTCAGTCCGAATCAACGCATCCGGATTCAAGAACTATGTGACTGCCCCGGCAAAAACCGCCGCGGGAATGTTGCGTCCAATTCCAGAAGAACCCTTCAAGGCAACTCGCGCCGGCACCATCTTCCACAACCTCATGGAACAGCGCTATGCAGATGTGGTTCGCCTGGCCTCAGAGGCGCCAAACATCGATCTGCAAGAAGCGGGCGAACAGGTTTGGGCGCAGCAGATGGCTCAGGTTGATCTTGCCGAGCACGCCGAAACCGTGGCCGAGTTCCAGGCCACGTTCGAGAAGACCAAGTGGGCCAGCATGCTGCCCGAGGCCATCGAAATCGAAATTCAGCTGGCTATCGGTGCCAACATATTCATCTGCAAGCTAGACGCGGTGTTCCCAAACGGAACCGCAGCCGACGGCACTCCGCTCTTCGAAGTGGTGGACTGGAAGACTGGCGTTGCGCCGAAGGACGAAGACGAAATCGCAGAACGCAGTCTGCAGTTGGCGCTTTACCGATTGGCATTCTCAGAGTTAATGGGCTTGCCAATCGAGAATGTTTCCGCTTGCCTCTATTACGTCACCGACGATAGAACCGTCACTCCAAAGCACATGCTAAATCGTGATGAGATCCTGGAGTTGTGGTCGAAAGTGGCTGAAGCGAACTAGAAAAGTTCGCCGTTCTCAGCTTCAGGCTTGGCCTCTTTAGGCAAATCAATCGGTGCGGTGGCATCGCTGGCCGAAAGCGAGATCGGGCCAGTCTCGTCAAACAAGTTCTTGTGGTTGTATGAGTCATCCACAACTGGCTTGAAGATATTCACGGCTTCGATGTCAACCTCGGCAGGGTCTACTTCGTCCAGTGCAACTGGCATTGGTAGGGCCTCGGCCGGCTCTTCGGTGCTCAAGAACTCGGCAGCTGGGTCTAGCAGAAGGTCGTCCGAAACCACGGCTTGGGCAGCGTCAACAAACTTTGCCGGCTCAAACCCGTTGGACTCAACCAAGCTGGCGGCGCTTGCCTCAAAGCCTGCGATGCTCTCCTCAAATCCTGAGGGGGCCGCAATAACCGGAACATCAACCGCCAGTGGCTTAGGGCCAACCGAAGGAAGCAAGCCTGCTTCGATATCGGCCACAAAGGTCTGGAAAGCGCCAACTGCAAAGTCCACGCCCTCTTCGTCACCCTTTGCCAAAGCCTCAAGCAGGTACTCGGCGATGTGCATTTCGCTGTAGAGCTGGGCGCGAGCGCGAAGGTTCTCATCGTTTCCGCGCAGGCGGCCGTACTCAAGAAGAGTGCTGTAGGCAAAGTCGTCGTCGCCGTAGCCAACGATCCAGGAGAAGTCTTCAGCAGGGTCGCCAACGTGCAGATTCTGCCAGGTCAAAACGCCGCTGATTCCGTTGTCGGAGGAAAGGAAGGTTTCGCCATCTACGTGACCGTGCACCACGGTTGGGTTGAAGCGCCAGAGGTTGACGTCTTCTAAAGCCTGTTCCCAGCGGTTTAGAAGTACCGCCGGCACCTTGCCCGTCTGTGCAACGCGGTCCAACATGGAAACGCGAAGTCTCACGATATCGGCTGGCGAGTAAGAAGGAAGTCCGTTTTCCTCGACGGTTGCCAGTGGCAAACCGTGAATGGCTGCTAGGGCATTGGCAATGCTGGTGGAAATCGGGCTGTCGCCGCCCATGCGAGCGATATCGGTGTGGTTTCCGTATACAAACGAGAACAGCAGGGCGCGCTTACCCTTTGAATCGCGGGTCTCGCCCAAAAGCTTGGTTATCTCAAACGGCAGTCTGGCGCGGTGCGGGTTTAGCGAACGCAGAACCATAAGTTCGGTGTCCATAACTAGACCAGCCTGCTGACCTCGCGCCATCTTGATGACGTAGTGCGAACCATTGGAACCGGTGAGGCAGGCAGAATCGAAGAAGCCATCACCGCGCTGCTCGAGCGGGGCAACCTGAACGAAATCCAAGGCAGGGACGGCGTCTTTGGCGAGCGCCGCTAAAATCAAGGGAGACATACCCATGACTTTAGGTTAGGCAACGGCAGACCAAATCCGCCGTATGCCACGCCAGAATTGGGTTCTCTTAAGCCGGGTTTAACAATCAAGAGGGGCAACGATGCACACTCCGTTGGGTCTAAAGCCGGCCGAATCCGCCATTGACCGCGACTACCTTCAGCGCGACAATCCCGATTTGTTCGACAACCTCTGGGAAAACCCTGCCACCCGAGTTTTGGCAATGTATGAGGGTCAGGTGCTGCTGACCGGAAATCTGTCGCAGCCCACCGCCAGTCTGAAACTTCTAACCACCGAAGAAGTTCCCAGCGCTCAGCTTCGCGTTTACCTTGGCAAAACTCTGGCAGACCACGGCCACGAACCCGCCGGTACCCCTGTTGTCCTGGCAGTGCTGGGAACCAATAGCGCCAACCAACTGGAACCAGACGCCGAGGCATGGCACGGCTTGCGCAAGACCGGTGCCGGTCTTAGCCCACGCGACTCCGAGATTTACGCTCAGGCACTTGCCCTGGCCAACTTCCACCTCAATCACAAGCATTGCCCGCGCTGTGGCCTGCCTACCGTGATCGAGCAGGGCGGTTGGAGTCGTCGGTGCTTCCAGGATCAATCCCAAACTTTCCCGCGCACCGATCCGGCAATCATCGTTTCCGTCGTCGATGAAAATGACCGAATTTTGCTGGGTTCCCAGGGAGTCTGGGAGGACAACCGCTGGTCAGTGCTTGCCGGGTTTGTAGAGCCCGGTGAATCACTAGCCAATGCGGTAGTTCGTGAGGTCTATGAAGAGGCCGGAGTTCGGGTCACCGATGTGGAGTTCTTGGGGAGCCAGGCTTGGCCTTTCCCTTATTCGCTGATGGTTGCCTTCACCGCCAAACTCGACACTTCCAGCGGACACCAGGATTTGGTGCCGGACGGAGTCGAGATTGAAAAGGTGCGTTGGTTCTCCCGCGAAGAGATTGCGGCCGAGCGCGACGGGTTGATTCTGCCGGGCAAGCTCTCAGTGGCTCGTTCGCTGCTAGATCACTGGTTTGGTGAAGACATCGATGGTGGCAGTCTCAATGGCTAGTGAAGCCGAAGAACTGCTGGCAAAACTAGACCCTGAACAAGCCGCGGCTGCTGCCAGCCTTCGCGGACCAACCTGCATCATTGCCGGTGCCGGTACCGGTAAGACCCGAACGATCACCCACCGAATTGCTTACGGCATTGCAACCGGCTACTTCAGCGCCAACCGGGTTTTGGCTCTGACCTACACCAACAAGGCTGCCGCCGAACTGCGCACCCGTTTGCGCACCCTGGGCGTGGGCAACGTGGCCGCACGCACGTTCCACGCCGCCGCTCTGGCGCAACTTGAATACTTCTGGCCGCAATTTACCGGTGCTGCCGCACCACACATTCTCGAATCCAAGGGGCGCCTTTTGGCCAGGTTGGCAGAGGAGCGCAAGCTTCGTTTAGATGCCGCCGCGTTGCGCGATTTGGCCGCCGAGATCGAGTGGCGCAAGTACTCGATGCTTTCGATGTCCCAGTACGCGGCTCTCAAGCGCAAGGCTCCTGGTTCGCTGAGTCAACAGCGCTTGATCGAGATGCTCACCGCCTACGAGGATGCCAAGACTGCCGCCAACCAGATCGACTTCGAAGACGTGCTGGTGTTGTGCCTAGGCATGCTGCGCTCCGAACCGCGAGCGTTGGCTCACGTTCAGCAGCAGTACCGCTTCTTCACCGTGGACGAGTACCAGGACATTTCTCCGCTGCAGCATGCGCTGCTGGATGTCTGGCTGGGCGACCGCAACGATATCTGTGTGGTTGGCGACCCCAACCAAACCATCTACTCCTTTACCGGCGCATCGGCCAGCTACCTGCAGACCTTTGCATCGCGCTACGAGAACGCCACTGTTGTTGAGCTGACCCGAAACTACCGAAGCACCCAGCAGATTGTTAACTTCGCCAACCGACTTCGATCCAGCAAGTCTGCGATGGGTGGCGGGGGACTCTCACCACTGCAGTCGCAGGGAGCCGTGGGTATGGCGCCAAGGCTGCAGGGCTTTGGCAGCCCCAACGAGGAGTGCAGCTACCTTGCCCACCAAATCAGTGGGCTGCTTCGCGAAGGAGTTCGCCCAAGCCGCATCGCGGTGCTCTATCGAGTGAACGGCCAGAGCGAACCCATGGAGGCGGCGCTCGCCAGCGCGCAGATTGGTTACCAACTGAAGGGCGGCGTGCGGTTCTTCGCCCGCCCCGAAATCCAGACTGCCATGCGCACGCTACGTGCCGAACTGATTGCAAAGTCTGACAAACCCACCCACCAGATTTTGGATGAGATTTGCCGCGGCCTGGGTTGGAGCACCAGAGCCCCAGAGGTTGCCGGAGCTGCCCGCGAAAAGTGGGAGAGCCTCAACGCTCTCATGGAGATTCAGGACGAGATGCCAAGCGGCATCAGCGCTCAAGAGTTTTACACCGAATTGGAAGAGCGCGCCAAGAGCCAACATGAACCAGAGGCCGCAGCAATCACCCTCGCCACCATCCATGCCGCAAAGGGCTTGGAGTGGGACCACGTCTTCTTGATGGGTGTGCAGGAGGGCTACCTGCCCATCAGCTATGCCAAGACCGAGACCGAAGTGGCCGAAGAAAACCGTCTGCTCTATGTGGGCGTCACGCGAGCCAAGAAGTCGCTGATGATTTCTTGGTCGGGCACCGCCTCGCGGTTTGTAAAGCTGCTGCAGGCACAGTCGTAGTGGAAATCCCAGCCGGAGTGCTCAAGCCCAACCGAAGCTGAGCCGCCAGATGCGCCAGCGTCGCTGACCAAATAACCGCCCGGCTGCTGTGGATTCCCCGACGCAAAGCCACCCACCGCATCCAGCCTGGCGAGGATGCTCTGCATTGCGAGGCCTGCTGCCAACATGCGATTTCCCGAGTGATCGAACCTAAGCTCGAGCCCAGCTAACTGCGCCGACACCGCGGCGTATTCCTCGCTGCCTTCGCTGCGCCAAAGCTCGCGGCAAATGAGGCAGGGAGTGCTTCCCGGGACAATCACCGGGCTGACTTCGAATCCACCCGCCGCATACTTGATCTCCAGTTGAGGCACCTGACGTGAATTCCAAACCCCGATGCGCTGCAATTGCGGCACCAGTGTGGTGCCCAAAACTGCCACATCGATGTTGTTGAACTTGGAGTCTTTGAGCCTGAGCCCGCTTACCAAACGACTGCTTGGCCAGGTGGTTTCCAACATCAAGGAAGCCGCAGCGATGCGCTTCTGTCCCAGAAAAGCTGGCGGAAAGCTGGCCGGTCCGGTATCAGAGTTTCTAACCGGCTCGTTGTCGCGCGTGACAAAGGTGCCAACTCCAGCAGCCGCCAGCCCAAGCATCAGCAGCAGTCCGGTGGCGTCCAGTACCTCGATGAAAACAGCCCGTCGGCCGCGCTCCAGCAATACGGCCCGCCCATCGGTGGAATTTTGAAGACTGGCCGAAACCAGGTCGGCAATGGCGGCATCGAGATTTAGTGGTTTGCCTGGGTTTGGTCTTTGGGCGGATTCGCTGGCCTCCACCTCAAGCACCGGCCTTAGGCGCTCCAGCAGGGCTTCAGCCTCCTGTCGAGGTAACCGCGTCTGTGCGGCAATGGCCTCTACCTGATTGGGTGCCACTCCAAAGTAGAGGGCATCGATGAAGCGCTCGGCGGCCGATGAGATTTCAGGAAGCACAACCCGGCGACTATCCAAGCCAACTTGAACGGTTGTGGGGGAGTGCCAGATGGAGGTGTGAAAGGGATTTATTTTGTAGACCACTGGGCGATTGTTGCAACAATCCCAGCGCAGCGGTTTTGGTTATCCACAGTTTCGGCTACTCACCCAGCAGGTTGCGAAGCGCGCTGTCGAAGTCATCGTCGTTGCCACCCTGCAGCCTGCCGATGAGCGAAGCGGGATCCGCGATGTCCGCTGCCGATGGCAGCATGTCTGGGTGATCCCACAGCGCGTCTCGTCTGGCATTTCCGAGGGCCTGTCCAACCAGTTGCCACATCGAGCTGGCCTCGCGAAGCTTGCGCGGGCGCAGCTGCAGGCCAACCAGAGTGCCAAAGGTTAGCTCGGCTGGTCCACCGGTAACGCGGCGGCGGTGCACTGCCTCGGCAATGCGCTGAGCGTTTGGCAGCAGCTTGGTTGCCTCGAGTGTCACGGCATCCACCCAGCCCTCAATTAGAGCCAGCATGGTCTCGATGGCTTCGAGGGCTCGCTCCTGATCTTCGGTTCGGTCACCGATCATGGCTCCCGATTCCAGCATCTGCCGCATACCCTCGGCATCGGTTGGATCGGCGTCGGCAACGGCACCCATGATCTTGTCTTGGTCGATGGTGATCTGGGCAGCGTAGGTGGAAATCTGCGATACAACCGCCTCGCGCAACCAGCGGCTGTGCTTGAACAGGCGGGCGTGAGCCAGTTCGCGCACTGCCAGATAGATCTGCGCCTCCTGAACCGGAACCCCAAGTTCACGGATGAACGCGTCGAGGTTCTGCGGCAAGAACGCGGCGCGCTGCTCGGCAAAAATTGGCAGACCAATGTCCGAACCGCTCAGCACCTGCTCGCTAAGTTTGCCGATTGCCTGGCCAAGTTGCATTGCAAACATGGCACCACCGGCGTTGCGTAGCAGACGACCAGCCTCGGCCATCAGGCCAGACATTTCCTCGGGTGCGTTACCCGCGATGTGCTCGCTCAGAGCCTCGGCCATTCTGTCGGCAACGGGTTGGCTCATAGCCTTGAAAAGCGGCATGGCGTCGTCTACCCAGAGGTCGCGGGTAAGCAGCTTAGGTTCGCTGGTTAGCTCTGAAACATCGGTGGCTTGGCTCAGCCACATTCCACCGATGTGTCCGGCCTCGCGCCAGGCGTCTCGCTGCGCTTCGGTGATGCCCTGATTGTTACGGCGGGCGCCGGCCTTGGCCTGGGCAATGGCGGCAGCCCAGTCCACTCCACCCTTGGCGGTTTGTGGTCCCATGGCCTGGCTGATCATCTGGAGCATTTGCTGAAGCTGCTGAGGGTCGGTTGGAATTCCGGCAGCCTTAGCCAGCTCTTGGGTGTCAAAACTTTCGGGGTCCTCCAGGTACTTTTTCATGAATGCCTGGAACTCGGTGGGGTTGAACTTGCGCGGGTCAAAGCCGCCGCCTTCATTAGGGTTTTGCCCGTCTTCAAAGTTGTTCATACACGCTCCTGTTGTTTCAACGGTAAAGCAGAAAGCGGCACCGATGTTCCAAGAATCTGCGCTGTTCGCCCTAAGCGTTTGGGCCCTGTGGGATGAAATCGAAAAGTGTAGGTGCGCTCGCATAGTGTTAACGGGTGAGCCAGCAAACCGGTCCGTACCTAGACCAACCCGCAGTTGCCCCAAGAAAGCACCGCCTTTTTGGCTGGATTCTTCTTGGAGTGTTTGCCGTTGGCGTTTTGGCTGCCGCGTTCCTACCGGCGCCCTACGTAATCGAACGTCCCGGTCCGGCATTCAATGTGCTCAGCACAAATAACAAGATTCCGGTCATCACCGTGGCAGACGCCCAGACCTACCCAACCTCAGGCGCTCTAGACCTGCTCACGGTAAGCGTGGTTGGTGCTCCTGGCAACACACCAAGTTGGCTCGAGCTGCTGGCGGCCTGGCTAGACCCAGCCCAAACCATCGTTCCGCTTGATCAGATGTATCCACCGGGCCAAACCTCGGCGGCAACTCTCAGGCAAGATGCCCTCATGTTCAAAGACAGCCAGCAACAGGCAACTGCGGCGGCTCTCGAAGCTCTCGGTTACAAGTTCGATTTCCAGGTCTACGCCGATTCGGTGGACAAGGCGTCTCCAGCCCTTGGCCAGGTAAAGGCCGGAGACATCATCGTCTCGGCAGCCGGAAAGGAAGTCAACGGCATTCAGTCGCTGCGCGATGCAGTTCAGACCACCAAGGGCAAGCCGGTTGTTCTTAAGTTGATTCGGGGCGGTCGTCACCTCAGCGTTTCCGTCACACCCAAGTATCTGGATGGTGCTTACCGCCTGATGGTTTTGGTTGGCTCGCGCTACAAGTTCCCAATTAACGTCAACCTCCAACTTTCCGATATCGGTGGCCCATCGGGCGGCACGATGTTTGCTCTGGGCATCTACGACAAACTCACTCCAGGTGCCCTCACCGGCGGCCAGTTGATTGCCGGAACCGGCACCATCGATGCCGTTGGCACGGTTGGCCCCATCGGCGGCATCCGCCAAAAAATGTACGGTGCAGTTCGTGCTGGTGCCACCTGGTTCTTGGCTCCAGAGCAAAACTGCAACGAGGTTTTGGGGCACATTCCATCTGGGCTTACCGTGGTCAAAATTGCCAACTTCCAGCAGGCGCTCGCCGCGGTCAAGCAAATTGCAAAACAACACTCTGCGGTTGGCTTGCCAACCTGCACGGCAAACTAAAAGTATTAACTAGGGGCCAGCTTGGCCCGATAGCGATGAGGAAACAATTTGAAGAACGGTAAGCTCACCCCGGCAGCCATTGCAACCATAATCGTGGTGGCAATAATCGTGGCGCTGGTTGGTTCGGCTGGTTACTACACCGACTACCTCTGGTTCAAGCAGCTGGGCTTTGCCAAGGTGTTCACCACTAACCTCATTGCGCAGGTGGCAATCTTCATTGCTGGCGCGGGATTCATGTGGCTTGCCACCTGGGCCAGCCTGCATATCGCCTATCGCAATCGTCCGGTTTACGTTCAGTACGTTGCCGATGGCCGCCCAGGGTTGGGCGCCTACCGCGAACTGCTCACCCAAATTCGTCGGGCTGTAACCATTGCCGCTCCAATCGTGCTGGCGCTGTTTGCCGGCTCGAGCAGTGTTGCCAACTACAAGCTGATGCTGGCGGCCGTCTTTGCCACCCCAGCGGGCAGCATCGACAAGCAGTTCCACCTCGATGTTTCGTTCTACTTCTTCCAACTTCCTTTCCTAACCGTCCTAGATTCCTACTTCAGTGCGGTTCTGTTCATCTCGCTGATCTTGGCGCTTTTCATTCACCTCGTTTACGGCAGCATCAAGTTCACCGGTAGGGCAATCACCTTTGCCAAGGCTGCACGCGTGCAGCTAGGGGTCACCGCCGCAGTATTCGTTCTGATGCAGGCGGCATCGCTCTGGCTAGACCAGTACCAGACCATGACCTCGGCCAGCGGTCTCTACACCGGTGCCACCTTCTCAGATGTCAACGCCCGCATTCCGGGCTTCCAGATCATGGCGGGCATTGCGGTTCTGGTGGCGGCCACCTTTATCTTCGCCGCCATCGTGGGCAAGTGGCGCCTGCCAATCATGGCTACTGGTCTGATGATCGTCGTAAGTATTTTGGTTGGCGGAATTTACCCATGGGCAGTGCAAACCTTCCAGGTGGTTCCAAACGAGCGTTCGCTTGAGTCTGAGTTCATCAAGCGCAACATCCAGGCCACCCGTTTCGCCTACGGCCTCGACGGCGTGCAATCGGTGAACTACAACGCCAAGACCACCGCCAGCGCCGGTGCCCTAAAGCAGGATGCTCAGACCGCCGCGCAGATTCGAATCATCGACCCAACTCTTGAGGCTGCTTCATTCCGTCAGCTGGAGCAGTACCGGCAGTACTACAACTTCTCCAGCCACCTAGACGTAGACCGCTACAACATCAGTGGCAAGCAGCAGGACACTGTTCTGGCTGTGCGAGAGCTTGACCAGTCGGGACTTGGCAGCAGCCAGTCATGGATCAACAACGTCATCGTCTACACCCACGGCTACGGCATCGTTGCCGCCTACGGTAACCAGCGCTCGGCCGACGGCCAGCCGGTGTTCCTGCAGTCGGGCATTCCGTCCACCGGTTTGCTGGGTAACTACAAGCCGCAGATCTACTTCGCCGAGGGCTCTCCCGAGTACTCCATCGTTGGTGGCCCTAAGGGCTCTACTCCGCTAGAACTGGACTACCCAGGCGGCAAAAACGGCTCACAGCAGACCTACACCACCTTCGAGGGTAATGGTGGCCCTAAGCTCGACATCATCCTCAACCGCTTGGCATACGCCATCAAGTTCCAGAGCGAGCAGATTCTGCTCAGCAGCGCCGTAACCAACTCCAGCCAGGTGCTTTACAATCGCAACCCAATGGACCGCGTCAAGGCTGTGGCCCCATACCTAACGGTCGACTCCGATCCTTACCCAGCGGTGGTCAACGGCCACGTGGTTTGGATGGTCGACGGCTACACCACCAACAGCCACTACCCTTACTCGCGCGCTGAGAACCCATCTTCGGCAACCAGCGATTCCGAGGGCGTGAAGAGCAATTTCACCGGCAACATCAACTACATCCGCAACTCGGTTAAGGCAACTGTTGACGCCTACGATGGCTCGGTGAAGTTGTACGCCTGGGACACCAAGGACCCAATCCTCAAGACCTGGATGAAGGTCTACCCGGGCACTGTTCGACCAATTTCGCAGATGTCTGGTGCGGTGCTAAGCCACGTGCGTTACCCAGCCGACCTGTTCAAGATTCAGCGCAACATGCTCGGTACATATCACGTCACCGAGGCTGGAGCCTTCTACTCGCAGCAGGACGCCTGGATGGTTCCAAATGACCCGTCCAATTCCTATGGCAACGGCACCGGGCTCACTCAGCCGCCGTACTACCTAACGATGCAGACTCCGTTGCAGAAGACTCCGGCATTCAGCATCTACAGCACTTTCATCCCCAAGTCCACGGGTGCCTCAACTCGCAACGTGCTCACCGGTTATCTGGTTGCCAATGCTGATGCCGGCAGCGTGAAGGGCGTGAAGTCTGCAAACTATGGCAAGCTTCAGCTTCTGGTCTTGCCGAGAAGCACCGTTGTGCCAGGTCCTGGTCAGGTCCAAAACAACTTCAACGCCGACTCCGATGTGAGCAAGTTGCTGAACCTGCTTCGCCAGGGCAGCACCGAGGTTCTGAACGGCAACCTGCTAACCCTGCCGGTTGGCGGAGGGTTGCTCTATGTTCAGCCGGTTTACATCAAGTCCACCGGTGAAACCTCGTTCCCACTTCTCAAGAAGATCCTGGTGGCTTTCGGAGACCAGATTGCGTTTGAGGACACCCTGGATGCCGCGCTAAACGATCTGTTTGGTGGCGCATCTGGTGCAGTTGCCGGCGACGGCACTGGCACCGGTTCGGGCACCTCAGGTTCGGGTGGCTCTTCCTCAACCGGTTCGGGTGGTACTGCTTCTGGTTCAGGCACCGGCGGAACCATCGCCACCGGCAATGCCGCCTTGAACGCGGCGCTTGATGCCGCAAAGAAGGCCATCCTTGCCAAGGAGACCGCAATGCAAGCTGGCGACTGGACTGCCTACGGCAAGGCCGATAAGGACCTGGCAAAGGCAGTGGCTGCAGCTATCGCAGCTAGCAGCAAGGCCAAATAATAGTTGATGCTGGCGCACCGGTTTGGATGCGCCAGCTATCTGTGATAGAGTTAGTACTTCGCCGCGGGGTGGAGCAGTTCGGTAGCTCGCCGGGCTCATAACCCGGAGGTCGTAGGTTCAAATCCTGCCCCCGCAACCAATAGAAACCCCCGTTTGCTCACGGGGGTTTCGCCTTTAAGCGGCCACTCGCGGCTGCTGTGGAAAACTTTGACGGACCTAGACGCCAATTACGTAGCGTTGCCGCATGAACTACAACGAAGACCGCCTCATCCGTCTATTGGCCACCTATGTTTGCCTGGCGCTCATCTGGGGTGTGGAGTATTTTGGGCCTGCCGAGAAGGCTGAGGCGGCCAGCTGTAGACACGTTGGAGTGAAGTCCAAGACCCTGGCCGTGGGTTCGCAGGTGGATGGCGATCTGGTCACCATTTGCCTAAACAAGACACTGCAGCGCAAACTGCTCAAGGTGTCGCTGCCGCCTGCAAAGCCTGTTGCAAAGCCAGCGCCCAAGCCTGTAGTGAAGCCAATACCTAAGCCAGTGGTGCACGTTGCTAAGAAGCCAGTGGTTCGCCAAGCTCCAAAGCCTGTGATTCATCGCAAGACTAAGACAAATCAAAACAACTCCAGGGCCGTCTTTCGCCCAAAGGCGCCCCTGGCAACTGTTTCTCCGGCTTCAACCCTCAAGGTTGCGCAGCGTGCCGTTTTTGGAACCACACCCAAGGTGCTTTTTGGCAGAGCGCAACTACTGGGAAACCCGGTGCTAGTGCGATTTACTCCGAAACAACTCGAATGGGCGTTCGGTGATGGGGCGATGCTGTCCGGTAGCACCCAAAGTCTGCGCCAAACCAGCCACGGCTATGCGCGCGCTGGCAACTATGTTGCGCTGCTGCACACCACATTCTCGGTGAGCTACCGGCTGGCAAATGGCAGTTGGTTGCAGGATCCGGACAACATTTCATTGCCCTCCAAGCCGCTGAGTATTGCCGTGGGGAAACCGGCGGTGAAGGCCGCGGCCAAAAGCGTGCTAGTTACCTCTGGATAGGGGAAAAGTCTCAGCCAGCACCTAGGCTGTTCTCAGGATTCATTCAGGCACAATTGCGAAAATCATTTGGCAACATGTGTTTGGAAAGGCAGAACTTTGACAGTCCCTAACGGTCACTACAACGCTCAGTTCGTTTTTGACACCCAGGCCAAGCCGCAACCGGCCAAGCCAACATTCTTCGCCATGCTAAACGGCAAGCTCACCAAGCATTCGGCGCTCACCGGCATTGCCATGGGTGCGGCCATGGGAGGCCTGATCGGTGCCGGAGTGGGAATCACCACCGCCGAGATCACCAACGGTGCTGGCACCGTCATCATCAACAACACCCAGCACGTCAACTGGGTAACGGCAGCGGCCCAAAAGGCCTCGCCATCGGTTGTCACCATTTCGGTTTCGGGCGGCGGCTCTGCCGGTTCTGGCTCCGGTGTGGTTCTGTCCAAGGATGGTTACATCCTCACCAACACCCACGTGGTAACCCTCGAGGGCGCCACCGGTTCGGCCACCATCGAGGTGCGCACTGCCGACGACCACGTCTATTCGGCCTCTGTGGTTGGCACCGACCCAACCAACGACCTCGCCGTTATCAAGGTGAACCCGCTGGGTTCGCTGGTTCCAGCCGTCTTTGCCAACAGCGATCAGATCAACGTAGGCGACTCGGTGGTTGCCATTGGTTCGCCACTTGGCCTTGACGCCACCGTAACCAGCGGAATCGTAAGCGCGCTAAACCGCACCATTCAGGTGGCCAACTCGGCTGCTCCAGAAAACGGCTCAACCGGCTCGGGCGGTCTGCAGTTCCTCGGTACCGGTTCCTCGGCAAACTCCATCAATCTCAGCGTTATCCAGACCGATGCCGCCATCAACCCCGGAAACTCGGGTGGCGCTCTGGTGAACGACCAGGGTCAAGTGCTGGGCATCAATGTGGCCATCGCATCGGCCGGAAGCAGCTCGATTTCTAGCCAGTCCGGCTCCATCGGTGTTGGTTTTGCCATTCCGGCAAACAACGCCCACCGCATTGCCCTAGAAATCATGAAGACCGGCAAGGCCACTCACGCCATGCTGGGTGCCTACATCGGTGATGCCCTCAGCTCCGGTTCGGATGCCGCTGTCACCATCGGTGCCAAGGTGGTAAAGCTAACCCCCGGTGGTCCCGCCGCTAAGGCCGGACTGAAGGTTGGCGACGTGGTTACTCGCTTCAACAACCTCATCGTGAACTCGGCCACCGATCTAACCGCCGACGTGCGCATCCAGGCTCCAAACACCCAGGTTGAACTGACCGTTTTGCGTGGTGGTCAGAGCCTGAAAATTCACGTCACATTGGGCAACGCCATCAATCTCAAGTAGCCTTAAAGCAACCTGAGGAGACGAAAAATGGCATTTGAGGGCGACGGGCTAGGCTCCGATAACGTTGGCGGCCAGACTGCCGGCAGCACCCTGCTAGAGCAGCAGCTGCAGGAGATTGTCGAACCCGGTGACCACGAGCGCTACTCGCACTATGTGCGCAAGGAAAAGATTGTGGAATCTGCGGTACTTGGCATGCCGGTAACCGCGCTTTGTGGCAAGGTTTGGGTGCCGGGCCGAGACCCACAAAAGTTTCCGGTCTGCCCAACCTGCAAAGAGATTTATCAGGGCCTGCGTCCTGAGCCACCTGCCGACAACAATGGCGGCGCCGGCAACGGCAGCGAGAAGTAAACTCAAACCGTGAACGACGCACCTATTGGCATCTTTGATTCTGGTGTCGGTGGCCTCACCGTGGCCCGAGCAATCATCGATCAACTTCCCAACGAGTCGATCATCTATGTGGGCGATACCGCCAACAGTCCATACGGGCCAAAGTCTTTGCCGGTGGTGCGCGAACTAGCCCTTTCGGTGATGGATCGACTGGTGGACGAGGGCGTGAAAATCCTGGTTATCGCCTGCAACTCGGCCTCGGCGGCAGTGTTGCGCGATGCCCGCGAGCGTTACACCGTGGGCAGGGGCATTCCGGTTGTTGAGGTAATCCAACCGGCCGTGCGCCGTGCCGTAGCCGCCACTAGAAACCGTCACGTAGGTGTAATCGGAACCAACGCCACCATTGCATCTAAGGCATACGAAGACGCCTTTGCCGCCGCCGTAGATTTGCAGATCACCAGTGCCGCCTGCCCAGCCTTCGTAGATTTCGTGGAAAACGGCATCACCAGTGGCCCAGAGCTGATGCAGGCCGCCGAGGCCTATCTGGCCCCAATCAAGGCTGCCGGAGTGGACACCTTGGTTTTGGGCTGCACTCATTATCCGTTGCTAACCGGCGCCATCAGCTATGTGATGGGCGAGAACGTCACCCTGGTCTCTTCGGCCGATGAAACCGCCAAGGACGTCTACCGCACTCTGGTTGCCAACAATTTGCTGCGAGACTCGAACACCCCGCCCACCCTGCGCTTCCAGGCAACCGGCGACGCCCGTCCGTTTGGCAAGCTGGCTCGTCGATTCCTGGGTCCGGAGGTCACCGTGGTGGAACACCTGCCCGAAGCCGGATCCGGTACCGCCTATCCGGTAACCGAGACCATCAACATCAAGACCATCAGCATCCAAACTGAACTCAACTAAGGAATAACTTGACCCGCATCGATGGCCGCAGTGCCGACCAGCTTCGTCCCGTAGTAATCGAACGCGGTTGGAGCGACCACGCCGAGGGCTCGGCTCTCATCAGCTTTGGCGGAACCAAGGTGCTGTGCACAGCCTCGTTCACCGCTGGCGTGCCACGCTGGAAGGTTGGCAAGGGCGAGGGTTGGGTAACTGCCGAGTACGCGATGCTGCCGCGAGCCACCCACGACCGAAACGACCGCGAGGCCGTGAAGGGCAAGATTGGTGGCCGCACCCACGAGATTTCGCGCCTGATTGGCCGTAGCCTCCGTGCCATCGTTGATGTTTCGGCCCTTGGTGAGAACACCATCGTTATCGACTGTGACGTGCTGCAGGCCGACGGTGGCACCCGCACCGCTGCCATCACCGGCGCCTACATTGCGCTAGCCGACGCCATCGCCTGGGGCAAGGAGCACAAGCACATTCCGGCCAGGGCCACCGTGCTCACCGATTCGGTTTCGGCCATTTCGGTTGGCATCATCGATGGAGTGCCGTTCCTAGATTTGGCCTACACCGAAGACGTGCGCGCCGAGACCGACATGAACGTGGTTGTCACCGGTGGTGGCAAGTTCATCGAGGTTCAGGGCACCGCCGAGGGTGCACCGTTTGACCGTGACGAGCTCAACTTGCTACTTGACCTTGCGCTGGCCGGCAACGCCGACCTTGCCAAGATTCAGCGTCAGGCTATGGAGAACTAAATGCAGTTGGTTCTGGCCACGCACAATGCCCACAAGGTGCAGGAAGTTGGCGCAATTTTGGGCGCCACCGTGCCGCAGCTAACCGTGCTGGGTTACGACGGACCCGAGCCAGTTGAGGACGGCACCTCATTTTTGGAGAACGCCCTGATCAAGGCGCGCGCCGCTTTTGCCCACACCGGCCTGCCATCGATGGCCGACGACAGTGGAATTGCGGTTGAGATTCTTGGGGGAGCGCCAGGCATTTTCAGTGCACGCTGGGCCGGTGGCCGCGATAACGTGGCCAATCGTCGCCTGCTGTTGGCACAACTGGCAGACGTAAAGCCAGAGCACCGAGCCGCAAGTTTTGTTTGCACCATCGCTCTGGTTACCGCGGATGCCGAGCTTTCCTTCACCGGAATCTGGCCGGGATCGGTGGCAATGGCCGAAAGCGGCGAGCACGGTTTTGGCTACGACCCAGTATTTATCCCGGAGGGATTTGAGGTCACCGCTGCCCAGCTGGAGCCTGAGGTAAAGAACAGCCTCAGCCACCGATCGCTCGCGCTGGAACAGCTGGCGGGCTACCTAGCCGAGTACGGCCTCTAAGCCAAACCCGAACCCGTAAATCTGACCTTGGCAGGTCTAGTCGTTGGCGCGACGTTCTTCGTCGGCGGCCAACTCCGCGCGGCGAGCGCGCAGGGCCTCGATCACGATTGGGATGGTGCTAAGCACCACAAATCCGATGGTGAATAGATCGATGTGTTCGGCCACAATCTTGAAGCCGCCAAGGAAAACGCCAAGCAGGGTAACGCCGGTTCCCCAGCCAATCACGCCAATCACGTTGTAGCGCACAAAGTGCTTGTAGGGCATTTCTCCGATGCCAGCGGCAACCGGAATGAAGGTGCGCATCACGGGCACAAAGTGCGCCAAAATAACGGCGCGCGAACCGTAGCGCTCAAAGAATCGGTGGGTCTTTTCAACGTTTTTGTGGCTGAACAGACGGCTCTCTGGCTTGTTGAAGATGGCTGGGCCAGACTTGCGGCCAATCCAGTAACCGGTCTGGTCACCGATGAAGGCTGTCACCGAAATGAGCACGCACATCAACCAGATGGGAACTGGCCACTCTCCCAGGCGCACTGCTCCGTTGGCCACCGAAAGACCGGTTACGAATAGCAGCGAATCACCGGGAAGGAAGAAGCCGATCAGCAGTCCGGTCTCGGCGAAAACCATCGCCAAGATGACGAAAACTGCAAAGCCACCCATATCGGTGATGAGGGTTAGGGGGTCTAGCCAACTGATTCCAAACATGTGCCCCCAACAGGAATCGAACCTGTGCCTTTGCCTTCGGAGGGCAACGCTCTATCCCCTGAGCTATGAGGGCTAAGGTACTTTAAGATTACTTGACACAACTGGAGGTACGCCTTGGCGCTCAAATTAGTAGACAAATGGATCTGGGATTCCTGGTACGTAAAGGATGGCGACACCTACCATGCGTTCTATCTAAGTGCCAGCCGTGCTCTGGGCGACCCAAATCGTCGTCACCTGCACCCAATCGTGGGCCACGCAATCAGCACCGATATGACCAACTGGACAGTGGTGCGTGACGCGCTCATCGTTTCGGAAGACAACGAGGCATTCGACTCGTACACCACCTGGACCGGATCTGTAGTTAAAGGCGACGATGGCAAGTGGTGGATGTTCTACACCGGCACCAGTCGCGTAAACAATGCAATGGTTCAGACCGTTGGCGCCGCAACCAGCGATGACCTGTTGGTCTGGGACAAGATCTCCGACAAGCCGTTGGCGGTTGCCGACCCTAAGTGGTACGAGAAGCACGGCGACAACGCCTGGGTGGGCGAAGCCTGGCGTGACCCATGGGTATTCCGCTTCCCGCAGGGAGTAACCACCGGAATTGCCCAGATTGGCGTTCCGGCCGGCACCGATCCAAGCAAGGTTTGGCACATGCTGGTTACCGCTCGCGCCAACGAATCGGTGGGCGGTGACTACCTAACCCGTGGTGTGGTTGGTCACGCCACCAGCTTGGACATGGTCAACTGGACCGTGCAGCCACCAATTTCCAAGCCACACCAGGGCTTTGGTCAAATGGAAGTATTCCAGTTTGAAATCGTCGATGGTGTTCCGATCTTGTTCTTCTGCTGCGGTTGGAATGAACTGGCTCCAGAGCGTCTGGCTGCCTGGGGCAAGCGCGACGCCACCTACAGCCTGGTGGTCAACCCAGATCTGTCTGACCTGGACTTCACCAAGGCCCGCGGCTTCGATCACCGATTGGTCTATGCCGGCCGACTGATTCAGGGACCAGACGGCGGTTGGAACGTAATCGGCTTCGACAACTTCGATGCCAATGGTGAGTTTGTGGGAGTTCTCTGCGATCCAATCCCAGTAACTGCAACTCCCGAACTGGGCATCGTTGCCAAGGCTGATCTATAGCTCATTGGTATGCTTGTTGTAGCCTTTCAGCGGCTGAGGTTGGCGTGTTTTCAAGCGCATTTGCCCCCGCTTTGAGTGCTATCTCAATCCGTTAGGACAAGCGTGACCCCTGCAGACCTTTCTGCTGCCATTGTGCGCATCCTCGTCGGTCTTCAGGCCGCCGGGACGATTGGTGCTGGCGACCTGCCAGCCGAAGTGGTCATCGAGCGCCCAAAGAACCGCGAACACGGCGACTGGGCAACCAATGCCGCCCTTCAGCTCTCCAAGGCCTTTGGCACCAACCCGCGCGCTTTCGCAGAGCTGGTTGCTACCCAACTTCGCACCCAGCCTGGCATTGCCGGGGTTGAAATTGCTGGTCCTGGATTCCTAAACATCACCCTGGATGCGGCTGCCGCCGGCGAACTGGCTAAGGCAATCGTTGAGGCCGGCACCAGCTACGGCAACGGAACTGACCTGGCTGGCCAGAAGATCAACCTTGAGTTTGTCTCCGCCAACCCAACCGGTCCAATCCACATGGGTGGAACCCGCTGGGCTGCCCTGGGAGACTCGCTTGCCCGCGTGCTTGAGGCTCAGGGTGCCGCTGTTACCCGCGAGTATTACTTCAACGATCACGGCGCCCAGATCGACCGCTTTGCCCGCAGCCTGCTGGCCCGTGCCCGTGGCCTCGCCGCTCCAGAAGACGGCTATGGTGGCGCCTATATCCAGGAGATCGCCGACCGAGTTTTGGCTGAAACCGCCGAGGACATCTTGGCGCTTCCAGACGCCGAGGCCCAGGAGAAGTTCCGTTCAGCCGGTGTCGAGCTGATGTTCGGTGAGATCCGCCAGAGCCTGCACGATTTTGGTGTGGACTTCGATGTCTTCTTCCACGAGAACTCGCTTTACGAGTCGGGGGCCGTCGAGAAGTCGATCCAGCGCCTGCGCGAACTTGGCCACATCTTTGAGGCCGATGGGGCCATCTGGCTTCGCTCCTCCGATTTTGGCGACGACCGCGACCGCGTGGTCATCAAGAGCGATGGCGAGGCAGCCTACATCGCCGGCGACATCGCCTACTACCTGGACAAGCGCAGCCGCGGCTTCGACCGCTGCATCTACATGCTGGGTGCAGACCACCACGGTTATGTTCCTCGAATGATGGCGCTCTGTGCTGCCTTCGGTGATCAGCCAGGCACCAACATGGAGATCCTCATCGGCCAGCTGGTGAACCTGGTTCGCGATGGCGAGCCGGTTCGTATGAGCAAGCGCGCGGGCACAGTTGTAACCATGGAAGACCTAGTGGATGCAGTTGGCGTTGACGCCGGACGCTACGCCCTGGCCCGTTCCAGCGCAAACTCGATGCTCGACATCGACCTAGAGCAGCTTCAGAAGAAGACCAACGACAACCCAGTGTTCTACGTTCAGTACGCGCACGCCCGCACCAAGCAGGTTGCCAACAACGCTGTTTCGCTGGGTGTAGACCACAGCGAGTTTGCTCCAGAACTTTTGGAGCACGCCTCCGAAGGCGAGCTGTTGGCAAAGCTCAGCGAGCTGCCTCGCGTGGTGGCTCAGGCCGCCGAATTCCGTGAGCCTCACCGCGTGGCCCGCTACCTCGAAGAGGTTGCCGGTTCATACCACCGCTGGTACGACAACTGCCGCGTTACTCCGCTAAGCGGAAACTCGGTGGAGACTATCCACCGCACCCGCCTCTGGCTAAACGACGCCGCTGGTCAGGTCCTTCGCAACGGCCTTGCCATGCTGGGCGTCTCTGCTCCGGAGAGGATGTAGCGCAACATGACTAAGCACAACAATCCGCTCGCTCCAGAGTGGCTCAAGGTTCCAGCCGACCTAAACGGCATTGCCAAGAAGGTCTGGCCGGCTACCGCAATGCGCAACTCCGATGGCGAGCTTGTGCTTGGCGGCGTAACCGTGGACGAGCTGGCCAACCAGTTTGGCACCCCACTGTACGTCATCGATGAGCACGACTTCCGCGAGCGCGCCACCGGCATCAAGAAGGCGCTGCAGGATGCGGCTGCCCGCATTGGCACAACCGCAAAGGTTTACTACGCCAGCAAGGCTCTGCTCAGCACCGAGATTGCTGCTTGGGTTGCCGAGCTTGGCCTAAACATCGATGTGGCCAGTGGCGGCGAACTAGCCGCAGCGTTGGCCGGGGGAGTAGACCCTGCCCACATCGGACTGCACGGAAATAATAAGAGCCCGGGCGAAATCGGTCGTGCCGTTGCCGCCGGAGTTGGCGCAATCGTCATCGACTCCGAGATCGAGATCGAGCGCATCGCATCAACCGCAGGCGCCCTAGACCGCGTTCAGGGTGTGCGCCTGCGTGTAAACACCGGCGTCCACGCCAACACCCACGACTTCCTGGCTACCGCTCGCGAAGACCAGAAGTTTGGCATCCCAATGGCGGATGCCCCTGCTCTGGTTGCCAAAATTCGCGCCGACCGCCACCTCAAGTTCCTCGGTTTGCACCAACACATCGGCAGTCAGATTTTTGTGCCAGAGGGCTTCGTCGAGAGCGCCAAGCGCCTGGTTGGGCTGCACGCCCAGCTGCTGGCAGACGGCGATATCCCAGAGCTCAACCTCGGTGGTGGCTTCGGCATTGCCTACAAGCCGGCCGATGATGCACCAGAAGTTTCCAAGGTGGCTATGGCCATCACCGATGCGGTTGCCGCCGAGTGTCAGCGTCTTGGCATCAAGGTTCCGGCACTGGCATTCGAGCCGGGTCGTGCCATCGTTGGCAACACCGGCATCACCCTTTACAACGTGGGCACCATCAAGGACGTAAAGGTCACCGATAGTGCCGAGCCAGCAGTGCGCAAGTACGTTTCCGTGGACGGCGGCATGAGCGACAACGCGCGCCCGGCACTGTACGAGGCCGAGTACCACACCATTTTGGCATCGCGTGTTTCCAGCGCCGAGCCTGCGCTTGCCCGCGTGGTTGGAAAGCACTGTGAGTCTGGCGACATCGTGGTGCGCCACGATTACCTTCCCGCCGACGTTGCTCCTAACGATCTTCTGGCCGTTGCCGCCACCGGCGCATACTGCCACTCGCTTGCCAGTAACTACAACTGGATCACGCGTCCGCCCATCGTTGCCGTAAAGGGTGGCGAGGCTCGACTTTTGGTTCGCGGGGAAACCGAGGCAGACTTGTTCGCAAGAGATGTGCGCTACCAGGCGATGCACTCCGGCAAGGCCTCCAAGAATGAGAAGGGTTAGACCTTGATCGAATACCGTCCACTGCGCATTGCGCTACTTGGAGCCGGCAGCGTCGGTTCGCAGGTGGCTCGCTTGCTCACCGAGAACAAGAGCGAGCTGGCTGCCCGTGTTGGCGCCGAGCTTGAGCTCACCGGCATTGCCGTTCGCGACACCAAAGTTTCGCGTCCAGGCGTTCCGGCCGAACTGCTAACCACCGATGCCGAGTCCCTCATTCTGGGCGCCGACATTGTGATTGAGGTTATGGGCGGCATTGAGCCAGCCCGCAGCTACATCATTCAGGCCCTCAACTCGGGCGCCGATGTCATCACCGCCAACAAGGCACTGATTGCAACCCACGGCACCGAACTGTTCGACTTGGCCGAGCAGGTTGGCGCGCAGCTTTACTTCGAGGCAGCAGTTGCTGGCGCCATCCCAATCATCCGCCCGCTGCGCGAATCGCTTGCCGGCGACAAGGTCAACCGCATCATGGGTATCGTGAACGGCACCACCAACTACATCCTCGACAGCATGAACACCACCGGTGCTACTTTCGAGGCTGCCCTGGCGGCCGCCACCGAGCTGGGCTACGCCGAGGCAGACCCAACCGCCGACATCGAGGCATACGACGCCGCCCAGAAGGCCGCCATTCTTGCTTCGCTTGCGTTCCACACCGAGGTTCCACTCGAGAAGGTTTACCGCGAGGGCATCACCAAGATCACCCAGGCCCAGATGGAAGCGGCTCGCCGCGATGGCCTGGTCATCAAGCTTTTGGCAATCGCCGAGAAGATCGAGGCCGAGGGCAACGAGCCTGAAGGTATTTCGGTTCGCGTTTACCCAACCCTCATCCCGCAGGACCACCCATTGGCTTCGGTGCGCGGCGCATTCAACGCAGTATTCGTTGAAGCCGAGGCTGCTGGTTCTCTCATGTTCTATGGTGCAGGTGCCGGAGGCGTTCAGACCGCTTCGGCAGTTCTCGGAGACCTGGTTTCCGCAGCCAAGCGCCACGTTGCCGGTGGCCCAGGCCTAGCCGACTCGGTGCACGCAAATCTTCCTACACTGAGCATCGACCGAGTGGTCACTCAGTACCAGATCACCATCGAGGTCACCGACCAACCGGGTGTGCTGGCTACCATCGCAAACGTCTTCTCGGCCGGTGGGGTTTCCATCGAAACCGTAGAACAGATGGCGCGTGTGGTGGGCGGCAAGCGCACCGGTACCGCTACCCTCGAAGTAGGAACTCACAGAGCAACTGATGCTGCTCTGTCCGCTGTTGTTGAGGCTCTACGGGCGACGGATGCCGTAGAAGAAATCACCTCTGTCATCCGAGTAGAAGGCGTCTAATGGCTCACCAATGGCGCGGTGTTATCCGCGAATACTTCGATCGTCTAGATGTAACCACCGACACCCCAGTAATCACCCTGGGCGAGGGTGGCACTCCGCTGGTTCCAGCACCAGCACTGGCCAAGCTTCTTGGTGCAGAGGCTGCCTGGCTCAAGTACGAGGGCATGAACCCAACCGGTTCGTTCAAGGACCGCGGTATGACCATGGCGGTATCCAAGGCTGTTGGCCACGGAGCCAAGGCAGTTATCTGTGCGTCAACCGGTAACACCTCGGCATCGGCCGCAGCCTACGCTGCCGCAGCCGGCATCAAGTCTGTTGTGCTAATCCCTGAGGGCAAGATCTCGCTTGGCAAGCTAAGCCAGGCTGTTGCTCACAAGGCTCAGATCCTTCAGGTTCAGGGTAACTTCGACGACTGCCTAGTTTTGGCAAAGGACCTCTCGGAGAACTACGCAGTTCACCTGGTCAACTCGGTTAACCCAGACCGCATCGAGGGTCAGAAGACCGGCGCCTTCGAGGTATTCGACGCCCTGGGCTTCGCTCCAGACATCCACGCCCTTCCAGTTGGTAACGCCGGAAACTACTCGGCTTACTTCAAGGGCTACTCGGAAGACCTAGCCGAGGGTCGCATCAAGTCCCTGCCTCAGATGTGGGGCTTCCAGGCTGAAGGCTCGGCTCCGTTTACCGTTGGCCACCCAGTGCTAAACCCAGAGACCATTGCAACCGCAATCCGCATCGGTAACCCTGCATCGTGGGATCTGGCTCAGAACGCTCGCGAGGTTTCGGGCGGTCGCTTCGGTGCCGTTTCCGACAAGGAAATCCTCTGGATGCACCGCTTCCTTTCGCAGGAGGTTGGCGTCTTCGTCGAGCCATCGTCGGCTACCGGTGCTGCCGGTCTTTACAAGAGCTTCCAGCAGGGCGAGAGCTTTGCAGGCAAGAAGATTGTGGTCACCGTTACCGGTCACGGCCTAAAGGACCCAATGTGGGCACTGAAGGACGAAGACGGCAACGACATCCAGCCACAGAGCGTGTCCAAGAACGCTGCCGAAGTGGCAGAGCGTCTGGGCCTAGCCTAAAAAGGGGCACAAATGTCTCTCGTTGGTCGCAAAGTAGTAGTTCATGTTCCGGCAACCAGTGCCAACCTTGGCCCTGGGTTCGACACGCTTGGAATGGCGCTTTCCTACTACGACGAACTGACCGTCGAGGCAGTTGCCGGTACTGGAGCATTCGTAGAGGTGCACGATGAGGGTGAGGGCGAGGTCCCAACCGACGCCAGCAACCTGGTGGTTAAGTCCATCGCGTACACCTTCAAGCACTTCAACCAGGAACTGCCTGGCCTGAAGCTGGTTGCCCACAACATCATTCCTCACGGCCGTGGCATGGGTTCGTCCGGTGCAGCCGTGGTTTCCGGAATCATGGCGGCCAAGGGTCTGCTAGATGGCATCGTGGACATGACCCACGATGACCTGCTGACCATTGCCACCGAGCTTGAGGGGCACCCAGACAACGTGGCGCCAGCCCTGTTCGGTGGTCTAACCATCGCCTGGGAAGACGCCACCGGCCCGCGCCACAAGAAGCTGTTCGTGCACCGCGGGGTTTCGCCACTGGTTCTGGTTCCTAGCTTCCAGATGAGTACCAAGCTGGCTCGTTCGCTGCAGCCGGAGAGCGTTCCGCACGACGACGCGGTCTTCAACGTTTCGCGCTCGGCGCTGCTTATCGCCGCGCTAACTCAGAGCCCAGAGCTTTTGCTTGACGCCACCGAGGACCGCCTCCACCAGGACTACCGCGCTTCGGCAATGCCAAAGACCGCCGAACTGATCGCGGCGCTTCGCGAACAGGGTCACGCGGCCGTGGTTTCGGGCGCAGGCCCATCGGTGCTGGTTTTGGCCAGCGACCCAGCCGAGCGCCTTGAGGCTGCCAAGTTTGTTGCAGAAGGTTATCCAGAATGGAAACCATTGCTGTTGGCAGTTGATTTTAAAGGTGCTACTGTTGGAGTGCACCATAAAGAAGACGCAATCTCATAGCGTCTGCGCCCCGGGGGTCGGTGCAAATCCTCGCACAGTGCCGTTACAAGCAAAAAAGCGATTCCTCACGGTAAAACCGTGTCAAGAGGCAAGAAACTCAAGTTTCCAAACTGCCCAAAAACTCCGAAAGTAGAGTGCATCAAACAAATGGATGAAATCCAGCAGGACAAGCCGGTACGCACCCGTCGTCGCGCCACAAGCGACACCGCAGCTGCCACCGAAGCTCCAGCAACCAAGACCAATGCAGCCGCTGCAACCACCGATTCCGCTGCCACCGAGGCGCCAAAGCGCACTCGCAAGCCAAAGGCAACCGAGGCAGCAACCGAGTCGGCGCCAGCAGAGTCCAAGCCAGCCGTAGAGCGCGCACCGCGTGCCGAGGCCAGCGAGGGTGAAGGCCGCAGCAACGATGGCGAGCGCGCTGAGGGCGAAGGCCGTGGCGAGCGTGGCGGTCGTAACCGCAACCGTAACCGCAACCGTGGCGATCGTAACAACTCCAACGACGGCGAAGGCCGCGGCGAGCGCACCGAAGGTGAAAGCCGAAACAACAGCGACCGCAATGACGGTGACCGCAACAATTCCAACGACGGCGAAGGCCGCAGCGAGCGCCAGGATGGCAACCGCAACAATAACCGCGAGCGCAACAACGACCGCGACTTCGACGACGAGCGCAACGGCCGCAACCGCAATGGCCGCAACCGTAACCGCGACCGCTACCGCGACCGCAACGACCGTCGCCGTGGTGGCAACGGTGGCCAGAACGACGAGGCCGAGCCAGAGATCTCGCCGGACGATGTGCTCGTTCCGGTAGCGGGTATCCTCGACGTGCTGGACAACTACGCATTCGTTCGCACCTCGGGTTACCTACCGGGTCCAAACGACGTATACGTTTCGCTCAGCCAGGTTAAGAAGTACTCGCTACGCAAGGGTGACGCCGTTATCGGTGCAATCCGCCAGCCTCGCGAGGGTGCAGACCAGGGCCGCCAGAAGTTCAACGCCATTGTGCGCATCGACAGCGTCAACGGTCTAACTCTCGAGCAGGCAGCAAGCCGCGTTGAGTTTGGCAAGTTGACCCCGCTCTACCCACAGAGCCGACTTCGCCTAGAGACCGAGCCAAACAAGCTCAGCACCCGAATCATCGACCTGGTTTCGCCAATCGGTAAGGGCCAGCGCGGTCTTATCGTTTCGCCTCCAAAGGCCGGTAAGACCCTGGTTCTCCAGGCAATCGCAAACTCCATCGCCAAGAACAACCCTGAGGTTCACCTCATGGTGGTTTTGGTAGACGAGCGACCAGAAGAAGTTACCGACATGCAGCGCACCGTCAAGGGTGAGGTCATTGCCTCTACCTTCGACCGCCCTGCAGAGGACCACACCACCGTAGCCGAGCTAGCAATCGAGCGCGCAAAGCGTCTGGTTGAGCTTGGTCACGACGTAGTTGTTCTACTCGACTCGATCACCCGTCTTGGCCGTGCCTACAACCTGAGCGCACCTGCTTCGGGTCGTATCCTTTCGGGTGGTGTCGACTCATCGGCGCTTTACCCACCTAAGCGCTTCTTCGGTGCTGCCCGCAACATCGAGGATGGCGGCTCGCTCACCATCCTGGCAACCGCTCTAGTAGAGACCGGATCCAAGATGGACGAGGTTATCTTCGAAGAGTTCAAGGGAACCGGAAACATGGAGCTTCGTCTAAGCCGTAACCTGGCCGACAAGCGCATCTTCCCAGCAGTAGACGTCAACGCTTCGGGTACCCGTCGCGAAGAAATGCTGATGAGCCCTGATGAGACCAAGATTGTTTGGAAGCTTCGCCGCGCCCTAGCTGGTCTAGAGCAGCAGCAGGCCCTTGAGCTGGTTCTAAGCCGCCTCAAGGAAACCTCCAGCAACGTTGAGTTCCTGATGCAGGTTCAGAAGAGCATGCCAGTTCCTCAGGGAAGCGACGCGGAGTAACACCCAAATGCTCGAATCAGTACAACCTATGCTCAAGGAGCACGCCGAACTTCAGGTTCAGCTCTCCGATGCGGCAGTTCACACCAACCCACAGTTGGCTAAGAAGCTCAATCGTCGCTACTCCGAGCTCAATGCCATCGTGGCCGCGTATGAAAGCGTAGTTGCACTGACCGACGACCTTGCGGCTGCAAAAGAGCTTGCCAAGGAAGACGAAGCCTTCGCCGAAGAAGTTCCGGTCACCGAGGAAAAGCTGCACGTTGCCAACGAAAAGTTGCGCCGTCTGCTCATTCCTCGCGACCCGGACGACGGCCGCGACGTGATCATGGAAATCAAGGCCGGAGAAGGTGGCGCCGAATCGGCTCTCTTCGCCGGAGACCTGCTGCGCATGTACCTTCAGTACGCCAACAGCAAGGGCTGGAAGACCGAGATCATCGAAAAGAATGAGTCGGATCTGGGCGGTGTTAAGGACGTGCAGGTTGCCTTCAAGGGCAACAGCAACGACCCATCGCAGGGCGTCTGGGCACACTTCAAGTACGAGGGTGGCGTGCACCGCGTTCAGCGCGTTCCGGTCACCGAAACTCAGGGTCGCATCCACACCTCTGCCGCCGGCGTTCTGGTTTTCCCAGAAGTCGACGAGCCAGAAGAAGTAGAGATCCACCCAAACGACATCCGCATCGATGTGTTCCGTTCGTCTGGCCCTGGTGGTCAGTCGGTTAACACCACCGACTCCGCAGTTCGCATCACCCACCTTGCCACCGGCATTGTGGTTTCGATGCAGAACGAGAAGTCGCAGCTGCAAAACCGCGAAGCGGCCATGCGTGTTCTTCGTGCCCGCCTTTTGGCCGCAAAGCAAGAGGCCATCGATGCCGAGCAGAGCGCTTACCGCAAGAGCCAGGTTCGCTCGATGGACCGCTCGGAGCGAATCCGCACCTACAACTTCCCAGAGAACCGTATTGCGGATCACCGCACCGGCTACAAGTCGTACAACCTAGACCAGGTCATGGATGGCGCACTAGAGCCGGTAATCCAGAGCGCAATCCAGATGGACGAAGAGTCGCGTCTGGCTGCCCTGCAAGACAAGTAAGTCGTGCAGCTTAGAGACCTCGTCTCCCAATTCACCGCACGATTTGCCGCCGCGGGGATTGAATCTGCCAAGGCCGATGCCCAACTGCTAATTGCCGAGACGCTTGGCATTTCCAAGGGCGAGCTATCGGTCCTTGAAATCACCGGCCGCGAAATCACCGACCACGAGCTGGTGACACTCAACGAGTTGGCCCTTCGCCGCGAGGCTCGCGAGCCACTGCAACACCTCACCGGTCGTGCCTATTTCCGCAACCTTGTGCTATCGGTTGGTCGCGGAGTCTTCGTTCCCCGCCCCGAAACCGAGCTAATTGCCCAGTTGGCCATCGATGCCCTGCGTGCCTGTGAGGCCACCAACCCGCATCCGATCGGCGTTGACCTAGCAACCGGCAGCGGAGCGATTGCCCTTTCGATGGCCACCGAAGTTCCAGCCGCAACCATTCACGCGGTAGAACTCAGCGACGAGGCCCTGGTTTGGACCCGCGAAAACTTTGCCCGCTACCAGGCCGAGGGCGCCAAGGCTCACCTGATTCAGGGAGACCTGGCCGATGCCTTCCCGCAGCTGAACGGGCAGGTGGACGTTTTGGCCACCAACCCTCCCTACATTCCGGTGGATATGGTGCCCATCTATCCTGAGGTGCACCTGCACGACCCAGCTCTTGCCCTTTACAGCGGAGCCGACGGCCTGGATGCCATCCGCCTCTGTTCGCAAACCGGTTTGCGCCTGCTGAAAAGCGGCGGATTCTTTGTGGTGGAACATGCCGACATTCAGAGCCCATCGGTGGTTGAATTGCTCAAGAACGATGGCTGGACCAACGTGGTAGCTCACCAGGATCTCAACCAGAGATTCCGAGCCGTTTCGGCAGTTCGGCCCTGAGTTCAAACCGTTCTTTTGTTTTAGTTAGCGCAAACCTGCAGCGAGGAGGCTTCGATGTCACAGACATTCGACTGTTCGGTAGACACCGATCTCCTCACCGGTATGCGTCTCGCCAAGGTGGCAATTGCCCGCGGTGAACTTGTAGTCATGCCCACCGATACCGTCTATGGCATTGCCGCCGACGCCTTCAGCCCAGCTGCCGTGGCCGCACTTTTAGCCGCTAAGGGCCGCGACCGCCAGTCTCCGCCACCGGTACTAATCCCTAAGGCCGCTACTTTGGCGGGTTTGGCCACCGATGTGCCTGAGGTTGCCCACCGTTTGGCCGATGCCTTCTGGCCGGGTGCCCTAACCATGATTTTGCGAGCCCAGCCGAGCCTGCACTGGGACCTGGGGGAGACCAAGGGAACGGTTGCCCTGCGAGTTCCCGATCACAAGATTGCCCTCGCTCTGCTTGAGGAAACCGGCCCGCTGGCAGTTTCCAGTGCCAACCTAACCGGCCAACCGGCAGCCATCAACTGCAATCAGGCCGTGGATTACCTGGCCGATTCGGTGAGCGTTTACCTGGATGCCGGCGTCAGCCCTAAGGGGGAGTCCAGCACCATTTTGGACCTCACCGGGCTCACCACCAGGTTCCTCGCCGATGGCACCACCAGCGTTGAGGGCAAGATTCGCATTGTGCGCCAGGGTGCACTTTCGGAGGCCAAGATTCGTGCGGTTGCCGGAGACCTTCTCGAGGTAGCTGGCTAGTGCGCGCCTACTTACTTATTGCCCTGGTGGCCGCACTGGTCACCTTCGGCGCCACCTGGCTGGTGCTGCGCTTGGCCCACAAGTACAAGATTTACCCGGCCATTCGCTCGCGAGATGCCCACAGCAAGCCAACTCCACGCTTGGGCGGTATCGCAATGATGGTTGGCTTCGCTGCCTCCATCGGGGTTGCCAGCCTGCTGGGTTGGTTCCACAGCGTATTTGTAGACCCCACCAAGATCGTCACCATCCTCATCTGTGCGGTGGCCATCAACCTGCTTGGCTTCTTCGATGACCTCTACGACCTCGACTGGACGCTGAAGCTGGCCGGTCAGTTCCTGGTTTCGGGTGTGCTGGCTTGGCAGGGCGTGCAGATTGTTTCACTGCCCATTGCCGGTCTAACCATCGGTTCGTTTGGCACCAGCCTGGTAGTTACCGTCTTTGTCACCGTGTTGGTCATGAACGCCGTCAACTTCATCGATGGCCTTGATGGACTGGTGGCCGGTGTCACGCTGATTGGCACCACGGTTTTCTTTGCCTACGCCTACCTGCTCACCCAGCAGACCAGCCCAACCGATTACTTCAACCTGGCAACCCTCATCAGCGCCTGCGTCATCGGTGTCTGCGTTGGGTTCTTGCCCTTCAACTGGCGCCCGGCCAAGATCTTCATGGGCGACGGGGGAGCGCTGCTTCTTGGGCTGTTGATGTCGGCCTCGGCGCTAACCGTTACCGGTCAGATCGATCCATCCATCACCACTCGCTCGCACACGGTGCCGGCTTACCTGCCGCTCATTCTGCCGCTGGCCATTCTGGTGCTTCCGCTCCTTGATTTCTCGCTGGCAGTGCTGCGCCGCCTCCGCGCGGGCAAGAGCCCCTTTGCCGCCGACCGCAAGCACATTCACCACCGATTGCAAGACTTTGGTCACAGCCACCTGGGTTCGGTTTTTGTCTTCTACCTCTGGACCGCACTGATCGCCATCTCTTGCCTGCTGCTGTTCTTGATTCCACCGCAGCGCGTGTGGTGGTTCTTCATCCCGGGCTTTGTACTTGCAGTTAGCTACACCGTCTGGCCCATCTTTAAGCCAAAGAAGAAAGCTCAAAATGTCTAACTCAAACTCCTTCACCTTTGGCTCGGGTCAGCTCTTCCGTCGAGTTTTGCTCTGGGGTTCGCTGCTGATTGCCCTAATCGCGGTTGTTGCCAGCGTGCTGGGCTGGGTTTTCGCCGGAGCCAACGGCCTAACCAGCGCCCTCATCGGTGCGGCAATGGCGCTCATCTTCGTCTCGCTCACCGCGGCCAGTGTCTGGATCGGCGGCAGACTCAGCCTTGGCGGGTTCTTCGGTGTAGTGCTGGGCGGCTGGATCTTGAAGGTGCTGTTGTTCTTGGTTTTGGTGGGTGTTCTGCGTCACGCCAGCTTCATCAACGGACCAACCCTGTTCTTCACCTTGGTATCCAGCGTGCTGGGTTCGCTGGGCATCGATGCATTCGTCTTCATGAAGGCGCGACTACCCATCGGCGACACCAAAAACTAGGACGAAAATTCCACTGGAAACGTTTACGTTTCCAAGTTTTCGTCGCAGCGGCCAAAAAAGTTTGCCTGAGGGCCAAAAGCGGTGTTTAAGAACTTAAGTTTCCATATAAACTAGACGCAATGCCCGTGGTGATTTCGTGGCGTTGAGCACGCTCTAAAACGCCAGTTCAACTTCCATGCAACGCCCTCGACACAGGAGTACACGCCTTTGGTACACGCACTTGACCTGATTTCCGCAGGTGTTGCTGCCTCGACTTCCGGCAGTGGCTTTGAGGCTCCTAGCATCAACGAGTTCTACCCACAGGCCGTGCTGTTTGCTGGCACCCCTTACGAGATGAACCGAATCATGATGATTCGTATCCTCGTCACCATTCTTCTTCTGGTTGTATTCACCCTTTGGGCTGGCAAGTTCAAGAAGTCTGCCGCCGAAGGCAAGCTAGTTCCGGGCCGCTTCCAGCTAATGGGCGAGATCTCCCTAGACTTCGTGCGCAAGTCAATCGCACACGACCAGCTTGGCAAGGTAGACGGAGACCGCTTCCTGCCACTGCTGACCACAATCTTCTTCACCACTCTGGGCATGAACATCACCGGTATCATCCCTAGCCTCAACATCGCAGGCACCTCGCTAATCGGTCTACCGATCGTGATGGCAGTTGCAGCGTATGTAACCTTCATCTTCGCCGGTGTAAAGAAGCACGGAATGGGCTTCTTCAAGGCCTCGCTGTTCCCAGCCGGTGTTCCAGCAGCCTTCTACATCCTGGTTACTCCTATCGAGTTCCTCTCCACCTTCATCCTGCGTCCGGTCACTCTGGCTCTTCGTCTAACCATGAACATGATTGCCGGCCACCTTTTGCTGGTTCTCTGCTTCGGCGCAACTCAGTTCTTCCTGTTCCAGGCTTCGGGCGGCTTCAAGGCCTTCGGTGCGGGCACCTTCCTGTTCGGATTCATCTTTACTCTCTTCGAGATTCTGGTGGCATTCCTACAGGCCTATGTATTTACTCTTCTGACCACCGTGTACATTCAGTTGGCACTGGCAGACGAGCACTAAACGAGTACTGGTAACCTCCAGTTCTTAAAACCACGGAAGGGATATACAAGTGGACGTAACTAACATCGCAGCAGGCGTATCGGGCAGCCTTGGAGTCATCGGCTACGGCCTAGCAGCAGTAGGTCCAGGCGTTGGCGTAGGTCTAGTAGTAAGCAAGACCATCGAGTCGATCGCTCGCCAGCCAGAGCTAGCAGCTCGTCTTCAGGTCACCATGTGGCTTGGTATTGCATTCACCGAAGCACTTGCGCTTATCGGTCTTGCAACCCCATTCATCTTCGGCGCCTAATCCAGTCAGGAACTCCTAAATCATGATGATTTCAAGCATCGTCGCAGCCGCGGCGGAGGGCGAGGCACACAACCCGCTGCTCCCAAGCACTGCCGACCTGATCTGGTCATCGGTGGTTTTTGCGGTTCTGCTGGTGTTCTTCTGGACCAAGGTTCTACCTAACTTCAAGAAGAACTTGGATGCTCGCACCGAAGCCATCGAAGGCCGCCTAGAGGCAGCCGAGAAGGCCCAGGCTGAGGCAGACGCCAAGTCCGCAAACATTGAGGCTGAGCAGGCCGCGGCACGTGCCGAGGCTTCGCAGATCCGCGAGCAGGCTCGCACCGAAGGCGCGGCAATTCTTGCCGAGCTAAAGGAGCAGGCTGCAGCAGAGGCCGCACGTCTCACCGCCACCGCAAAGGCTCAGATTGAAGCCGAGCGTCAGGCAGCACTTATCTCGCTTCGCGCCGAGGTTGGCACTCTTGCCATCGACCTCGCCTCGAACGTGGTTGGTGCCAGCCTAAAGAACGACAAGATTGCAGCCGGCGTAGTCGACCAGTTCCTGGCCGACCTCGAAGGCAAGTAAGGCTAAAGCACTAATGGCAAGTTCAACCAGGCAGTCACTGGCGAGCGCTAAGGCGGCTCTCCAGCCGTTGCTCGCATCCGCAGACCTCACACTTGCGGCACAGCTCTTTGCTGTGTCGGATGCAGTGTCGAGTTCGGCACAGCTGCGTAACCTCCTCTCGGACCCTTCCGCCGAGGAGAAGGCAAAGTCGGGTGCAGTATCGGCCGTGTTCTCAAAGAGCATTTCGGCACCGGTACTGCAGTTCGTGACTGGCCTGGTTGCCCTTCGCTGGTCTAAGGGTTCAGACCTAGTGTCTTCCCTAGAGCAGCTTGGTGTCATTGCTGCCGCCACCGTTGCCGCCAAGAACGGCAGCATCGATGGCCTAAGCAACGAGCTCTTCGCGTTCCAGCAGGCAATCGAAGCAAACAGCGACCTGCAGTTTGCTCTAGCCTCCAAGACCGCAACCCCTGAAGCCCGTCTCAACCTGGTAAACGCACTGCTTGGAACTAAGGCTTCGGCCGAGGCCAAGCTGCTAATCAACCAGGCAGTTACCGGCACCCACAAGCTTCGCACCTCGGTAGTGCTAGACCACTTTGGTAAGCACGTTGCCCAGGTTGCTCAGTCTCTGGTTGCCACCGTCAAGGTGGCACAGCAGCTAAACGCCGACCAGCTTGGTCGTCTACAGGCTGCACTTGCCAAGAACTACGGCGCCAGCATCAAGCTGAACGTCGAGCACGATCCAAGCATCATCGGTGGCGTTCGCATTCAGATCGCCGACGAAATCATCGATGGCAGCGTAATCAGCCGCCTGAACCAAGCAAAGCTTTCGCTGGCGTAAGCCCGCATAAGACCAACCGGACCCTCCCTAATCGGAGGCCCAGAAGTAGAGGAACGAGATGGCAGATTTGACTATCAGCCCTAACGAGATTCGCGACGCGCTTAAGGACTTCGTTGAGTCCTACAAGCCAGCAGCGGCTTCCACCCAGGAAGTAGGCCACGTAATCGACGCCGGTGACGGTATCGCTCACGTTGAAGGTCTTCCTAGTGCGATGGCCAACGAGCTTCTCAAGTTTGCCAACGGCACTCTGGGTCTAGCCCTAAACCTCGACGAGCGCGAGATCGGTGTTGTTGTTCTTGGAGACTTCGAGGGCATCAGCGAGGGTATGGAAGTACACCGCACTGGCGAGGTTCTCTCGGTTCCAGTTGGTGACAAGTACCTCGGCCGCGTTGTAGACCCACTGGGTAACCCAATCGATGGTCTCGGCGAGATCGCTGCAGAGGGTCGTCGTGCACTAGAGCTTCAGGCTCCTGGTGTTATGGCTCGTAAGTCGGTTCACGAGCCACTTCAGACCGGTATCAAGGCAATCGACGCCATGATTCCAGTTGGCCGTGGTCAGCGTCAGCTCATCATCGGTGACCGTCAGACCGGTAAGACTGCCATCGCGGTAGACACCATCATCAACCAGA
>JBDLVH010000002.1:0-4967 GCA_039804865.1 Actinomycetota bacterium
ATGTCTGCCGCCGTAGAGCGAGCCCTAAGCGCCGTGCGCACCATCCGTGCCGCCCGTGCCGAGGCCCGCGAATCGGATGAGATTGCCCGCGACGCAGACTCGGCCTATCAGCAGGGTGTTCAGATTGCCAAGATCTCCAGCTGGATTAGCCCGATTGCCGGAATTGCCATGAACGGTGCCTTCATCGTGGTTCTAGGCGTGGGTGGTTACCGCGTGGCTTCCGGCGCAACTTCGGTTGCCAACCTGGTCACCTTCGTACTGCTTTTGTTCTTACTGATTCGCCCGATTGCCACCGGCTTTGGCGCCTACTCGTCGGTACAGACCGGCCTGGGTGCCCTTGCCCGTATCCAGCAGATTCTTGATATTCCCACCGAGGAAGAGCAGGCCAACGCCGGCGCCGGCCAGCCAGCCCAGCCGGTAAACGACATCGCGATCGAGTTTGAGGGCGTTGAGTTTGCCTATCCCGCTCCGGCCGAAACCGGCACCGAATCGGTTGCCGGCAACACCGATGCCACCGCGAGCGCCGAACCAAAACCGGTGCTCAATGGTGTCTCGTTCGCCATCAAGCGCGGCAGCCGTGTTGCCCTAGTTGGCCCATCTGGCGCCGGTAAGAGCACCACCCTCAGCCTCATCGAACGCTTCTACGAACCAACCGCCGGTCGCATTCTTCTCGACGGTCAGCCAATCGCAAACCTGGATCGTTCGGCTCTTCGCGGCCAACTTGGTTACGTTGAGCAAGACGCCCCGGTTCTGGCCGGCAGCCTGCGCAACAACCTGCTGATCGGCAGCCCTACTGCCACCGATGAGCAGCTGCGCGAGGTCTTGGCCCAGGTGAACCTCACCGATGTGCTGGAGCGCGACCCAGCCGGCCTGGACGCCCAGGTGGGCGAGCAAGGCATCATGCTGTCGGGCGGCGAGCGTCAGCGCTTGGCTATTGCCCGCACCCTGCTTTCGGCGCCACCGATTCTGCTCTTGGATGAGAGCACCTCATCGTTGGATGGACTAAACGAGCAGCGCATGCGCGAGGCTATCGACGCCGTGGCAAAGGGTCGCACTCTCATTGTGATTGCCCACCGACTGTCAACCGTGGTGGACAGCGACCAGATCATCGTGATGGAAAACGGTCGCGTGGTTGGCGTTGGCACCCACAGCGAACTGGTGCAGAGCACCCCGCTCTACAAGGAACTGGCAAAGCACCAGCTGCTGGTTTAGTCGAGAATCTTCACCGGCCTGGTGGCGTAGCGCATGTACTTCTGGAACAACGCCTGAGTGTTTGCATCCAACCAATACTTGGTCTTTGTCTGCGACGAGTAGAGCCAGTGGCAGCCGTACTCTTCATGCACCACGGTGTCTAGGTGACCGGCGGTATCCAGGAAAATAACGGCGGTGCTTGGACCGAGGTCCAAGGTGCACGCGTAGTTCTGCACTGCCGGTACCTTGCGCGAGGCGTTTACCCCCTGGGCCATGGCCATGTAGTTCTTTACCTTGGCCGAACCCATGAGCTTGCCCGCGCTGGTGACATTGTCATAAACACAGAACACCGCAGCCGAAACCACGTGCGGAGCCGGGTAGCCCACATCCTTAGTTACCTTGAGCGGAGTCTTAGGCTCGGTCTTTGGGCAAACCACCTTGGTGGCAGCCTGGGCTGGCACTGCCAGAGCGGCAACACCACCGATAGCCGAAAGGCCAGCTACTAACGTGATAGCAATCAAACGCTTCATAACTGGCCCCTCAAATCTGCAGTTTTATCTAGGCTAGCGACTAGCCGAATCCACCACGTTCTTAACCAGCATCGCACGGGTCATGGGGCCAACGCCACCAGGGTTTGGTGAAAGCCATCCAGCGATGTCTTCAACGCCAGGTGCAACGTCGCCAACCAGCTTGGCCTTGCCGTCTTCTCCAAGCACGCGGGTGATGCCCACGTCTAGCACGGCAGCGCCAGGCTTGATCCACTCAGGTTGAACAAAGTGAGCAACACCCAGGGCAGCAACCACGATATCGGCGCGCTTTACTGCGTGCTCCAGATCGCGGCTGGCAGAGTGCAACAGGGTCACGGTGCTATCGATGCCCTTGCGGGTCATAAGTAGCCCAAGCGGACGACCAACGGTCACACCGCGGCCAATCACTGCCACCTCGGCGCCCTTGGTTGCTACGCCGTAGCGAGTAAGCAGTTCAACGATGCCAGCCGGGGTGCAAGGAAGCGGACTGGTTAGCTCGCCCGAAACACCAAGAACCAAGCGACCCAGGTTGGTTGGGTGCAGGCCATCGGCGTCTTTGGCAGGGTCAATCAGCTCAAGCATCTCATTGGTGTCGATGCCGAAAGGCAGCGGTAACTGCACGATGTAGCCGGTGCATTCGCGCGACTCGTTTAGGTCGCGAATGGCGGCACGCACATCGGCGGCAGAGGCGGAGTTTGGAAGGTCGATGCGGATGCTCTCCACGCCAACCTCGGCGCAGTCGCGGTGCTTGCCCGAAACGTAGGAGTGCGAACCAGGGTCGTCGCCAACTAACAGCGTACCCAGACCAGGGTTGATGCCAGCCTGCTTCAGCGCAATAACGCGCTCGGCAAGCTCGGCCTTGATGGCCTTGGCGGTTGCTAGGCCATCAAGCCGAATTGCGGTCATCTAACTACCAGTTCTCGAGGCCAGCGTAAAGCGGGAACTGCTCGGTGAGCTTGCGCACACGAGCGGCCAGAGCTGCGATGTCTGGGTTTGGCTTAAGCACCGAAGCGATTACGTCGGCAACCTCGGTGAACTCGGTTGCGCCGAAGCCACGGGTGGCCAGCGCAGGAGTACCGATGCGAACACCCGAGGTAACCATAGGTGGACGTGGGTCGTTTGGAACCGAGTTGCGGTTTACGGTGATGCCAACCTGGTGCAGCAGGTTCTCTGCCTGCATGCCATCGATTGGGGCATTGCGCAGGTCTACCAGAACCAGGTGTACATCGGTGCCACCGGTTAGAACCGAGACACCGTTTGCGGTTACGTCGGCAGCAATCAGGCGGTCGGCGATGATGCGAGCACCCTCGATGGTGCGGGTCTGACGGTCCTTGAACTCATCGGTGGCCGCAGCCTTGAATGCAACTGCCTTAGCGGCAACTACGTGCATCAGTGGGCCACCCTGCTGACCAGGGAACACTGCCGAGTCGATCTTCTTAGCGAACTCTTCCTTGGCAAGGATGAGACCCGAGCGAGGACCGGCAAGGGTCTTGTGCACGGTGGTGGAAACAACATCGGCGAAAGGAATTGGGCTTGGGTGCAGACCTGCTGCAACCAGACCGGCAAAGTGAGCCATGTCTACCCAAAGCTTGGCGCCAACCTCATCGGCGATGGCACGGAAGGCAGCGAAGTCTAGGTGACGGCTGTAAGCCGACCAGCCGGCGATGATTACCGCAGGCTTGGTCTCCAGGGCACGCTTGCGAACGATGTCCATGTCTACAAGGTGGGTGTCTAGGTTTAGCTCGTAGGCGTTGGCCTGGTACATCTTGCCCGAGAAGTTGAGGCGCATACCGTGGGTGAGGTGACCGCCGTGGGCCAGCTCTAGGCCAAGGATGCTGTCGCCAGGGTTGGCAAGAGCCATAAGCACAGCGGCGTTGGCCGACGCACCCGAGTGTGGCTGAACGTTTGCGTGCTCTGCACCGAACAGCGCCTTGGCGCGGGTGCGGGCTAGCTCTTCGGCTACGTCAACGGCCTCGCAGCCACCGTAGTAGCGCTTGCCAGGGTAACCCTCGGCGTACTTGTTAGTGAGAACCGAACCCTGAGCCTGAAGCACACCGCGCGAAACGAAGTTCTCGGATGCGATCATTTCAAGGTAGTTGCGCTGACGGTTTAGCTCGGCGTCTAGAACGGCAGCGATCTCTGGGTCTACCTCGCTCAGAGGCGAGTTGAAGGTGCTTGGCAGGTTGCTCATTTGGCTCCTAATGGTGTGGGCGCGTTGTCGGCCATCGGTGTCTGGAACAGTTGGCTTGGCCCAGGCGCACGACCAAAAATGATGCCATCGCTCCCCGATGGAAACCCATCTCTAGCGCCAGTTGCGACGCTCTAATTGTAAGGGTTTCGCGGTGTCCGGCGGGTAAACTTGGGGCTTATGAGCACAGCCGCCACCAACACCGACGCGCCCGCCACAACTCACTGGGTTTTGACCCTGGTTTGCAAGGACATGCCGGGCATCGTCCACGCCATCACCGGCGCCATCGTGGCAGCAAACGGCAACATCACCGAGAGCCAGCAGTTTGCCTCGGAGGACACCGGACGCTTCTTCATGCGCCTGCAGATTGAGAGCGCGGCACCACGCGAGCACCTAGAACGCCAGCTAGCCCCGGTTGCCGAGCGCTACGAAATGGAATGGCAGCTAGACGCCGTTGGCCGCAAGATGCGCACCCTGCTTTTGGTTTCCAAGAGCGCCCACTGCCTAAACGACCTGCTGTTCCGTCAGCGAAGCGGCCAGTTGCCAATCGAGGTTCCTGCCGTCTTTGGTAACCACCCAGACCTGGCACCGATGGCCGAGTTCTACGGCATTCCTTTTGAGACCCACCAGATCAAGACTGAGGCCGACAAGGCTGCCTTCGAGCACATGCTGCGCGACTACATCAAAACCGCCGGCATCGAGCTGATTGTTTTGGCACGCTACATGCAGATTCTTTCGCCTGAGTTCTGTGCCGAGTTTGCCGGCAAGATCATCAACATCCACCACTCGTTCCTCCCGGGCTTCAAGGGCGCCAACCCTTACGGCCAGGCCCACGCTCGTGGCGTGAAGCAGATTGGCGCCACCGCGCACTTTGTCACCGAGGATTTGGACGAGGGTCCAATCATCGAGCAGAACGTGCTTCGCGTGACCCACAACTCCTCGAAGCAGGAGCTGGTGTCGATTGGCCAGGACGTGGAGAGCAAGACCCTAACCCAGGCCGTGCGCTGGTTTGCCGAGCGCCGCGTGCTGCTAGACGGTCACCGCACCATCATCTTTAGCTA
>JBDLVH010000003.1:0-6238 GCA_039804865.1 Actinomycetota bacterium
TTTACCCGGTGAAGGGCGTGCTCAACCTGGCCCGCATGGACAACGAGGCCGTGCTCGAAAAGTACGGCGTTCCAGCCAAGCAGTACCCAGACCTAGCAGCTCTGGTGGGCGAAACCTCCGATAACCTTTCTGGCATCCCTGGCGTTGGCCCAAAGACCGCGGCCAAGTGGCTGCAGGCCTACGGCACCCTCGATGGCGTATTCAACGCCGCCCCTGAAATCGGTGGCAAGGTGGGCGAGAGCCTGCGCGAGCACATGCAGCTTGCCGTGCGCAACCGCCGCCTAAACCACCTGCTGCGCGATTTGCCGTTCGACTTCGACATCGCCGAAGGCCTGGAGTGCAAGCCAGTTGATGAGGCCCAGGTGCGCGAACTCTTTGCCACCCTGCACTTCAAGACCCTCACCGAGCGCGTGCTGCGCCTGCGCGGCAGCAATGGCAGCCAGACCGCCACTAACGCCAGCCTCGATGCCGCTGCCGAGGCCATAACCGGCGAACCGGTTGAGGTTGAGGTAATTGCTCCGCTGGTAGACATGCCAGCCGGATCCAAGACCGTTTCGGCCACCGAACTTACCGCTTGGCTTGCAGAGCAGCGTTCTGTTGTTGGCCTCGCCTTCGAGTTTGCGGGCGAGAGCCCCGAGTCGGCCGCCATCGTTGGCGTTGGCGTGGCCAGCGAAACCGAGCGTCTCACCTGGAACCCAAGCGGTTCCACCGAGGTATTCGCCCAGCTGGGCGCTTGGCTGGCAGATGCCGGCAGCGAGAAGGCAGTGTTCGACAGCAAGAACACCTTGCGCAAGCTCATCGGTGCAGCCAACCAGACCTACACCTCCAATCTGGCAGCCGGCTTCGACTACGACGCCCTGCTATTGGCATACCTGCTGAACCCGGTTCGTCGCGGCTACGACCTAGACGATTTGGCAGGGGAGTACCTGGGCCTTTCGGTGCAGCGCGGAGACCCAACCGCTCTAATCCAAGAGGACGGTTCCGACCCTTCCATCGATGCCTGGCTGGCACTTACCCTGGCCACCAAGTTGCACGCCGAAGTGACCCTGCAGAATCAGCTCAAGGTTTATTCCAACATCGAGCTACCAAGCAGTTCGGCCCTGGCTCAGATGGAGCACGCCGGCATTCAGGTGAACCGTGGCCTGTTGGAGAGCCAGTTTGAGAGCCTTGGCACCGAGGTAAATCAGATAGCACAGGACGCCTACGCCATCATCGGTGAAGAGGTAAACCTGGCATCGCCAAAGCAGCTGCAGACCGTGCTGTTCGAAAAGCTGGGCATGACCGGCACCAAGACCGTAAAGACCGGATTCAGCACCAATGCCGCCGCCCTTAACGAGCTCTACGAACAGACCCAGCACCCATTCCTAGAGAAGCTGCTGGCGCACCGCGAGTCCAGCAAGATTCGCCAAATGGTTGAGATTGTGTTGAAGGCAATTGGCCCTGATAACCGGGTGCACACCACCTACGGCCAGACCGGCACCAGTACCGGACGCCTCTCCAGCGACAGCCCTAACCTGCAAAACATCCCAATCAAGACCGAGCGCGGCCGTCAGATTCGCAAGGCATTTGAGGTAAGCGAGGGCTACGAGACCTTACTCACCGCCGACTACTCGCAGATTGAAATGCGCATCATGGCCCACCTCTCCGAGGACGAGGGCCTGATCGAGGCCTTCAACACCGGCGAAGACCTACACCGCTTTGTTGGTGCCCGCCTCTACGGCGTAGAGCCAAAGGACGTCACCATCGCCATGCGCTCCAAGGTGAAGGCCATGTCCTATGGTCTGGTCTACGGCCTCAGCGAATACGGCCTGGCCAAGCAACTTCGCATCAGCAACGCCGAAGCCAAGCAGTTAATGGCCGACTACTTTGCCCGCTTCGGTGGCGTAAAGCGCTACCTGGCAACCGTTGTTGACGTGGCCAAGACCGAAGGCTTCACCACCACGACCTATGGTCGACGTCGCCCATTCGACGACCTCAACAGCAAGATCTTCCAGCTGCGTGAGAACGCTCGCCGTGCCGCACTAAATGCACCGATTCAGGGCACCGCGGCCGACATCATGAAGCTGGCCATGAACCAGATTGCCCAGGCCATTCAGGCTCAGGGCCTGCGCAGCCGCATGCTGCTGCAGGTTCATGACGAGTTGGTCTTTGAGGTTGCTCCGGGAGAACTAGAAACCCTGCAGGCGCTGGTGGTCAATCTCATGAGCACGGTGGTTGAATTGTCAGTACCGCTTGAGGTTCACGTTGGTACTGGCGCTAACTGGGACGACGCGGGACACTAGCCCACAAAAGGGCTTCAGGTTAGGGGAGAAGTTGACCAGCGTAGTTGTAACCGTGCGTCAGGCAGACGGCTGGCATGCCCGCCCCGCCACCGATTTTGCCCGAATCGTCTCAGACTCCGGCCTGGCCATCACCGTTTCGCGCGCCGGCGAAGAACCGGTTCGCGGAGACAGCGTTTTGTCGCTGCTCACCATCGGTGCCCGTTTTGGCGAAGAGCTAACCATCACCGTTTCTGAAGAGCAGGCCGAGGCAGCAAACGCTGCCCAAACCTTGCAGCAGCTGACCCAGCTTTTCTAGCCGCAAACTCAAAGGGTTTTAGGGGCGAAATCCTTGATGCCAAGCGGATTCTCCGCTAGGCTGAGAAGGCACATTTGTGTAAAAACCGTCCATCGTCACGGTTTAGCAATAACTTGCTTGTTTCAAAAGTCACTTTTTGAAGTTGGTGAGGCTTTGCCGTGACCCGATACAAAACCCCATAAGGCATTCAATACATGACCACCATTAAGGCACCTAAGCAGGTAGCCGTTAACGACATCGGCAGCGCAGAAGACTTCCTAGCAGCTGTTGAAAAGACCCTAAAGTTCTTCAACGACGGAGACCTCATCGAAGGTACCGTTGTAAAGATCGACCGCGACGAGGTTCTACTCGACGTTGGTTACAAGACCGAGGGTGTAATCCCATCGCGCGAACTTTCGATTCGCCACGACGCAGACCCAAGTGAGATCGTCTCTGTAGGCGACACCATTGAGGCTCTTGTTCTTCAGAAGGAAGACAAGGAAGGTCGTCTGATCCTTTCCAAGAAGCGCGCACAGTACGAGCGTGCATGGGGCGATGTTGAGAAGGTCAAGGAAGCAGATGGCACCGTTACTGGTGTTGTCATCGAAGTTGTTAAGGGTGGTCTGATCGTAGACATCGGTCTACGTGGCTTCCTTCCTGCTTCGCTTATCGAACTTCGTCGCGTACGCGACCTGGCACCATACCTGGGCCAGAAGGTTGAAGCCAAGATTCTTGAGCTCGACAAGAACCGCAACAACGTTGTTCTTTCGCGCCGCGCACTTCTAGAGGAGAGCCAGTCGGCTAGCCGCAGCACCTTCCTTGCAGACCTGGCCAAGGGTCAGATCCGCACCGGTGTTGTTTCTTCCATCGTTAACTTCGGTGCCTTCATCGACCTTGGCGGCGTAGACGGTCTAGTCCACGTATCCGAGCTGAGCTGGAAGCACATTGAGCACGCCAGCGAAGTTGTTGAAATTGGCCAGGAAGTAACTGTTGAGGTTCTTGAGGTTGACCAGGAGCGCGAGCGTGTATCGCTATCGCTGAAGGCCACCCAGGAAGACCCATGGCAGGTATTCGCTCGTACCCACGCAATCGGTCAGTACGCACCAGGTAAGGTCACCAAGCTGGTTCCTTTCGGTGCATTCGTACGCGTTGCAGACGGTATCGAGGGTCTAGTTCACATCAGCGAGCTTTCGAGCAAGCACATCGACCTAGCCGAGCAGGTTGTATCGGTCAACCAGGACGTATTCGTCAAGGTAATCGACATCGACCTAGACCGTCGTCGTATCTCGCTATCGCTGAAGCAGGCAATCGAAGAAGTTGACCCAGAGGGCACCGACTTCAACCCAGCTCTATACGGTATGGCTGCTGACTTCGATGAGAAGGGTCAGTACAAGTACCCAGAGGGCTTCGACGCCACCACCAACGAGTGGAAGCCTGGCTTCGAAGACGCTCGCGCAAAGTGGGAGAAGGAGTGGACCGAGGCTCACAGCCGTTGGGAAGCTCACAAGAAGCAGGTTGCAGCTTTCAACGAGCTTGCTGCCACTCTTCCAGACAGCGCTCCTGCTGGTTCGGGCTTGGCCGACAACGGTTCAGCTTCGTACAGCTCGGAGAGCACCTCTGCAGGTACCCTTGCCGACGACGCATCGCTTGCCGCTCTTCGCGACAAGCTTTCGGGCGACAAGTAACCCAAGCTATTTCCCTTCGGGGAGCCAGGGCCCATCCCTTCGGGGGTGGGCCTTTTGGTTTAACCGGTGACCCGGCAACCAACCTCGGCCAACTGCGCCACCGAAGACAAAGTAGAGTTACCGTATGTTTTTGATTGGCTTAACTGGTGGCATAGCGGCGGGTAAATCCACCGTTGCGGCACACTGGGCATCGCTCGGTGGCATTGAGATTGACGCCGATCAGATTGCCCGCGAGGTTGTGGCGCCGGGAACCGCGGGGCTGGCCGCAATCGAGGCCGAATTCGGTGCCGGAGTTATCACCGAAACCGGCAGCCTTGACCGCGCGGCCTTGGGGGAGATTGTCTTCAACAACGCCCAAAAGCGCCTGGCTCTGGAGAAGATCGTGCACCCGCTGGTGCAGGCCGAATCTCGCCGACAGATTGCCGCCCAGCGCCCAGACGCCATTGTCATCTACAACGCGGCGCTGCTGGTTGAGGCCGGCGTCAAGCACAACTTCGACCGCGTGGTAACCGTTGAGGCGCCATTCGACACCCAGATTCAGCGCCTGATTCAGAACCGCGGAATGACCGAGGAGCAGGCTCGCGCCCGCATTGGCAGCCAGACCAATCCGGCCGCACGCGCCAACATCGCCGACTACATCGTCAACTCCAACCAGGACCTCCATTTGATGCTCAAGGACGCCGGAAAACTCTGGCTTCAGTTTGAGCGCGAAGCAGCGGCCAAAGCCGCGGTTGAAAAGGCCAGCGTAGGTGCAAATGACGACGGCACCATCGGTGACCGCCACCCAGAGTTTGAGGGCGGCAGCTAGTGGAAACCACTCGCAGTTTTAGACCCTTTGAGGTTGTCTCGGAGTTCAAGCCAAGCGGAGACCAGCCAACGGCCATTGCCGACCTGGCCCAGCGCATCAATGCGGGCGAAACCGACGTGGTCCTGCTCGGTGCAACCGGTACCGGTAAGAGTGCCACCACCGCCTGGCTCATCGAGGCAGTGCAGCGCCCAACCCTGGTGCTGGCTCACAACAAGACTCTGGCAGCTCAGCTGGTAAACGAGTTCCGCGAACTACTGCCCAACAACGCGGTGGAGTACTTCGTTTCGTACTATGACTACTACCAGCCAGAGGCCTACGTGCCGCAGACCGATACCTTCATCGAGAAGGACTCGAGCATCAACTCTGAGGTTGAGCGCCTGCGCTACAAGGCAACCATGAGCCTGCTGAGCCGCCGCGATGTGGTGGTAGTCAGTACCGTCAGCTGCATCTATGGCCTGGGTGCACCGAAGGAATACCTCGACCACAGCCTGCCGCTGCAGTTGGGCCAGATGATCAACCGCGACGACCTGATTCGTCAGTTTGTTGGCATGCAGTACCAGCGCAACGACATCGATTTCTCACGCGGCAACTTCCGCGTGAAGGGCGACACCATCGAGATCATCCCGGTTTACGACGAGACTGCCATTCGCATCGAGATGTTTGGCGACGAGATTGAGGCGCTCTATTCGTTGCACCCGCTGACCGGCGAAATCATTCAGCAGCTGGAAACCGTGGCAGTCTTCCCGGCTTCCTACTACGTTGCCGGCCCCGAGGCCATGGGCCGAGCCCTCGAAGAGATCGAAAACGAGATGGCTCAGCGCGTGCGCGAGTTTGAGTCGCAGGGCAAACTCCTTGAGGCCCAGCGCATCAAGATGCGCACCACCTTCGACCTCGAGATGATCCGCGAGCTTGGTTTCTGCAGCGGCATCGAGAACTACTCGCGTCAGATTGATGGCCGCGAACCGGGCAGTGCACCCAGCTGCCTGTTGGATTACTTCCCAGACGACTTCCTCACGGTTATCGATGAAAGCCACGTAACCGTGCCACAAATCGGTGCCATGTTTGAAGGCGATTCCAGCCGCAAGCGCACCCTGGTGGAGCACGGCTTCCGCCTACCTAGCGCCATGGACAACCGCCCGCTCAAGTGGGCCGAGTTCAAGGAGCGGGTTGGCCAGACCGTCTACCTCAG
>JBDLVH010000004.1:0-17391 GCA_039804865.1 Actinomycetota bacterium
AGTTGGGCAGAACGGGCAATAAAAAAAGCGCCCCGATAGGCAACCCGCTGAGGATAAGTTTACCCGAGGACAGGACGGGTAACTTGAGGATTGCGGGAAGAATCGGGGCGCTTTGACGGTGTCACGGAGGGGGTTGGTGACACCGCCTACTCGATGAGGGAATCTGGAGGAATCCCCATTCGAGAACTAGAACGGAGCCAACTCGGACTCCAGGCCGGACTCGACTGGTTCTGGAGTTTCGGCTTCCTTCACCAATACGGTGCGCACAAAGGTGCTGGTCCCCCAGCTGAGGTCGTGGCCTCCGGTGGTGGCTTCGATTTCAACGCTGGTGCCGGCGCGGTCGCCGTTGTCCCAGTCGCGCACTCGAACTCGTCCATGAATCAGTACTCGGTCACCCTTGTTGAAGGACTGTGTGAAATTGATGGCAAGCTGCCTGAAGGCTGTGACGGTGTACCAGTTGGTCTCGCCGTCTACCCACTTGCTCTGCTTGCGATCGAAGTAGCGCTGCGATGCGGCTAGGCGAAAAGAGGTGATTGGCAGGCCGTCCTGGGTGACCAGATGGCGAGGTGTGGTGGCGATCAAACCGGTTATGCTGAGTGTCTCCATGGAGATCCTTCCTTGAAACGTCTCCCCCGCGGCTGCAGGTGATGTCTCAAGGTTGGCAATCCTATCTGGTCAGCAGATTCGACAAATACCAATCTGTGGATAGGAGGTCCGGAACTACTTCAGGTAATCGGTGAATGCCTTAGCCGTCTTGTGCATCTTTGGCGCCACAACATAGTTGCAGTATCCCTGGTTTGGGTTTTTGGCAAAGAAGTCTTGGTGGTATTCCTCGCCCATGAAGAACTCCACAAGCGGCTCAATTGCGGTGACAACTCCAGCACCCCAAGCGGCAATGGCACGCTCTCTAGCCGCCTCAAAAACCAATCGCTGCGATTCATCCGCGTAGAACATAGCCGAACGGTACTGCGTGCCCACATCGTTGCCCTGACGGTTCAGCTGGGTTGGGTCATGCACTGTGAAGAACATGTCCAGGATCACCTCGGCCGGAATCACCGATTCATCGAAGTTGACTCGAGCCACTTCAACGTGCCCAGTGTTGCCGCCACAGACACTCTCATAGTCGGCGTTGCGGGCCTCACCGCCCGCGTAGCCAACCTCAACATCGGACACACCACGAAACTGCATAAAGGCGGAATCAAGACACCAGAAACAACCGCCACCGAGTACAAAACTTGTCATGTCTCTACCCTAGGCTGAAGCCGTGATTGTTGCGCGGAAACCTTGGCTGGGCTGGACCCTGGTGGTTATGTCCAGCTTGCTTTTCGGCCTAAATGCCAGCACCACCAAGGCAATGGTCCGCGCTGGGTTTGACCCAAGCTTCATCGTGCCATTCCGCTCTACTGCCACGGCCGTGCTTGCCCTGATAGTGGTCCTACTAATCAATCCAAAATTGCTGAAGATCACCTGGCGCCAGCTGATTCCAATGGCAGCGTTCGGCATAATCGGCGTTGCAATGATGCAGTGGAGTTACACCAACGCCGTAAGTAGGCTGCCAGTTGGCATATCGCTGCTCATCGAATACACCTCGGCAATCATGCTGCCGTTGGTCAATTGGCTGGTTTTCAACAAGCCTGCAAAGCGCGAGCTCTGGCTGGGCGTGGCGGTTGCCATGGTGGGTCTTGTACTTGTCTCCAATTTCTGGAACGCAACCCTCAACTCGGTGGGTCTGATTTTTGCCGCTATGACTGCAGTCTTCGCAACCGCCTACTTCCTAATCTCGGAGCGAATTCAGGCTAAGCGCGACCTCTGGTCTACCCTCTTCTACTCGATGAGCTTCTCGGCAGCTTTCTGGTGGCTGGTCCAGCCACCCAAAGCGGGTTCGATCCCCGACCTGAACCGCATCTTCAATCTGGGTGGCAACCTCACCCAAACTTCAGTCTCGGGCTGGGTGGCACTGGGTTGGCTGGCTGTTTTCGGTTCTTTCGTTCCTATGGCGTTCAACTACCTGGCCATCAGGCACATCGACAGCAACTCCATGGGTCTTGGCTCTATTTCGGAGGTTGTGTTCGCCTTCATCTTCGGTTGGCTGTGGCTGCGCGAAAGCGTAAACGGAATACAGCTAGTTGGCTCGCTGTTTGTTCTTGCTGGAATGGTGGTTGCACAGTTAGCCACCCAAAGAACCATGGAGTTAACCAATGACTGAGAAGCAAGCCGGCGGAAGCGTAGAGCTAACTGGCCACAACTTTGGCCAGCACATCACCGATGGAATCACGATCGTCGATTTCTGGGCGGAGTGGTGTGGACCATGTCGCCAGTTCGGCCCAATCTTTGAAGAGGCCTCCACTCGCCACACCGACATCACCTTCGGCAAGGTAAACACCGAAGTGGAACGCGAACTATCGGCTCAGGCCAACATCACATCCATCCCAAACCTCATGGTCTTCAGGGACGGCATTCTCCTTTACAACCGCCCTGGCGCCATGAACGCGGCCGGATTCGAAGAGTTGATCGCAGCCGTAAAGGGTCTAGACATGGATGCGGTCCGTGCCGAAATTGCTCAGCAACAGGCACCAAAACAGGGCGCAACTGCCTAAATTAGCCATTCACAGAACTTTCTAAGAAAAATCTTCTATTTCTTAGGTTTGCCTTACTGTCGTTGTTCGTGACTCTTTCGTTATAAATGGAATCGGAGGGAAACCTTAAGACTTCACGCGAGTCTTAAGAATCTTGAGAGACCCTCCGGAAAGAGAAGCAGTCATGCATCTTGCAGGACAGGCTCTGGCGGGGCTCGATCCGCTCACCCTCAGCCGTTGGCAGTTTGGACTGACCACGGTTTATCACTTCCTATTTGTGCCGCTCACCATCGGCATGGTTCTTCTGGTTGCAATCATGCAGACCGCCTGGACCCGCACCGGTGACGAGAAGTGGCTGAAGATGACCAAGCTGTTTGGCAAGATCTTCCTCATCAACTTCGCCATGGGTGTGGTGACCGGTATCGTTCAGGAGTTCCAGTTCGGTATGAACTGGTCTGACTACTCGCGCTTCGTAGGCGATGTGTTCGGTGCCCCACTTGCCATGGAAGGTCTGCTGGCGTTCTTCTTTGAGAGCACCTTCATTGGTCTTTGGATTTTCGGCTGGGGGCGCCTCAGCAAGCGCGTTCACCTGGCAACCATCTGGATCACCACCTTCGGTGTTTGGGCGTCGGGATACTTCATCCTGGCTGCCAATGCTTTCATGCAGCACCCAGTTGGCTTCGTGATCAACCACGCCAAAAATCGTGCACAGCTCACCGACATCGGAGCCGTTCTGACCAACATCGTTGCTTTGAACCAGTTCCCTCACACCATCACCGCATCCATCATGTTTGCCGGCGCAGTCATGGTAGCCGTTGCTGCCTATCACCTAAAGCGCAACCAGTACGTGGACAGCATGTACAAGTCACTGCGCTTTGGTTTGTGGGCATCGATTCTTGGTGGAATCGGTACCGTCATCAGCGGTGATGGACTTGGCCTTGCCATGGTCCAGACCCAGCCGATGAAGATGGCTGCGGCGGAAGCTCTCTATAAGACTTCCACCGGCTACGACGCATCGTTCTCGCTGTTCAGCTGGGGCACACCAGATGGCAGCAGTGAGATCTTCTCGGTGCGCGTTCCCTACCTGCTCTCGTTCCTGAGCACCCACACCCTGAACGGCACTGTTGAAGGCCTGAACGACCTGCAGGCGCAGTATGTTCACCTATACGGTCCGGGCAACTACATGCCAATCATTTGGCTGACCTATTGGGCATTCCGCTGGATGATCGGTCTGGGCATGCTAACCATGCTGGTTGGCGTTGTTGGCCTTGTTCTCACCCGAAAGAACCGCATTCGGCTTCCAAAGTGGGTCTGGAACACCGCCATCTGGGCTAGCCCGCTATCGCTCACCGCGATTGCAGTTGGTTGGACCTTCACCGAGATGGGTCGTCAGCCTTGGCTGGTATTCAGCCTCATGAAGACCGCCGATGGCGTCTCCCCCGGCATCACAGGTCTGGATGTTCTGATCAGCCTGATTGTCTTCACCCTTATCTACGGCGTTCTCGCCGTGGTCGAGTTTGGCATCCTACGCAAGGCAGTGGCCGCCGGCCCTGACGTGTTGGTTGCCGAACCCGAACACTCGGATGACGACCAACTTACCGTGGCCTACTAGGAGGAAATGAAATGGCTCTAAATCACATCTGGTTCCTCGTCGTAGGATTCCTGTTTATCGGCTACTTCGTACTTGACGGTTTCGACTTCGGTGTTGGAATCTCACTGCCATTCCTTGGTAAGGACGACACCGACCGACGAGTGCTAATCAACACCATCGGGCCAGTCTGGGATCTCAACGAGACCTGGGTACTTGTTGCCGGTGCATCGCTGTTCGCTTCATTCCCCGAATGGTACGCATCGCTCTTCAGCGGCTTCTACCTAGCTCTGCTGCTGATCCTGGCCGCGCTGATTGCCCGAGGCGTTGCATTCGAATACCGCAGCAAGGGTGAGTCCACGCGCTGGAAGGCAACCTTCGACTGGATGATCTTTGTGGGTTCGGCGCTACCGGCTCTGCTCTGGGGTGTGGCATTCGCCAACATCGTTGAGGGTGTTCCGCTAAACGCCAAGCACATCTACACTGGCAACCTGTTCACCCTGCTAAACGCTTACGGCCTGATGGGTGGCCTAACCACCCTGGGTGTCTTCTGGCTACATGGCCTCATCTTCATCACCCTGAAGACAGATGGCGAGATCAAGGACCGTGCGCGCCAGCTGGCGAAGCGCGTTGGTTACGGTGCAACCGTTATTGCGGCAACCTTCCTGCTGATTACCCTGTTCCAACACTTCAGCATCATTGGGCTGTTGCTCACCGGAGTAGCAGCGATAGCGCTGATTGCGGCGCAGGTTGCCAACTGGATGAAGCGTGAGGGCGTGGCCTTCACCCTGATGGTTGTCACTATCGTCACCGCGGTTGGCGCGTTGTTTGCAGCGCTGTACCCAAATGTGCTGCCATCAACCACCAATGTGGCCTACAGCCTCACCATCGATAACGCCTCGAGCAGCCAATATACTTTGACTGTTATGAGCTGGGTTGCTGGCTTGATGATCCCATTCGTACTGGCCTACCAGGCTTGGACCTACTGGGTATTCCGTAACCGCATTAGCCGCAAGTCCATTCCTGCCGGCTCACACTAGCAACTAGAGAGGGACTCGCCATCAAACCGCTTGACCCTCGGCTACTTAAAACCGCCAGAGCTGCCCGTTGGTTTATTACCAGCGTGGTGGTTCTGGCGGTTTTTGCTACCGCGTTGGTTTCGGTGTTCTCGTGGCAGATTTCCCACTTCATCGCCAACGTCTTTTTCCATGTCGACCAGGTAACTACAGGGACACGAGCCGCTAGGACCAAAACCGGGATGCCAAGCACCTGGCCGCTGCTTTGGATTCTTGCAATCGGGGCAATGAGAGCCCTTTTGATTTGGGGTCAGGAATGGTTAGCCATCACGGCCGCCAATCGCGCCAAATCTGAACTACGCCAGAAGTTTATTTTCGCAGTTCTAAAGCTTGGGCCAGCCTGGGCAAACGCCAAGACCACAAGCCAGCTGACCCTTACTGCTACCACCCGGCTGGACGCTCTAGACCCTTATTTCAGCAAGTTTTTGCCACAGCTGATTTACACGACAATCATCACACCGATTCTTACCCTAATCATCTGGCTGGCTGACCCGCTCAGTGGCGTGGAGGTGCTGATCACCATTCCGCTGGTTCCGGTATTCATGATCTTCATCGGGTGGGCCACCGAAGCAGTGCAGCAAAAGCAGCTTGACGCCACAGGCAGACTGAGCCAGCACTTTGGAGAGGTGCTTCGCGGAGTCACAACGCTTCGCATCTTCGGCCGGGCCGAAAAGCAGTTGGAGACAATCGAAGCATCAAGTGAGCAATACAGAATCCGGACTCTCAAGGTTCTGCGCATTTCCTTCCTCAGTGGCTTCGCCCTAGAACTGATTGCCAGCCTGTCGGTGGCCCTGGTGGCAGTGACCATTGGTCTGCGTTTGGTGAACGGTGACATCTCGTTCCAGACGGGTTTGTTTGTGTTGCTGCTTGCCCCGGAAGCATTCCTGCCACTGCGCATGGTGGGTGCACAGTTCCATGCCAGCTCGGAGGGTGTCGCCGCTTCAAAGGAAGTGCTGGACATCATTGATGCTGCTGCCGCCGACAAACCAGTGCCTGAATCGGCTGGAAATGGCCTCCGAATTTCGGGCATCTCAATCCAAGACTTTGAGACCGGGCATGTGACGCAAATAAAAGGCCCAAGCGGTGCCGGCAAAACAACGATGCTGGGCAGTCTGCGATCGCAACTGCCAAGCGAACAGGTGTCTTGGTTGCCTCAACGAATCAGCCTCTTCCCTGGAACAGTTGCCCAGAACATTGTTGGCCCGTCGGTGCAAGCACAGACGGATAAGTTGGCCCTTGCTGCAAAACTGGCGGCCTTGGATGATGTGACCCTGGAGCAGCAGGTTGGCCAGACCAGCAGCGCGCTTTCTGGCGGTCAGGCTCAGCGGGTTGCTTTGGCCCGCGCCTTCTATCGAGCGCTTAGCCAAAACACGCCTTACTTGCTGTTGGACGAGCCCATTTCCGCGCTGGATCAGGAGCGTGTCGAGGTAGTAAATGAGTCGCTTCGACACTTCTCCGCCAATGGCACAACGGTAATTGCGGTTTCGCACCAGCACGTCAGCGCAGCAACCTTCACCATGGAGGTGGGCCTTGATTAGTCACCTCAAGAGCCTGCTAAACATTGGCACTCCCCGAGATTCTGGGTTCAAGTTGGGCATGGCACTCACCTTGCTTCAGGGCGCCTCTGCTGTGGGACTCATGGCAGCCAGCGCCTGGCTCATCAGCCGTGCGGCAGAACACCCGCCCGTTATGTTCTTGAACATTGCCGTTGTATTGGTGCGTGGTCTGGCACTTGGGCGCGCTTTTTTTAGGTACACCGAACGAATTGCCCTGCACAACTCGGCCTTCAAGATGCAGACGGGTTTGCGAAAGGCCCTCTACAAGAAGATCGTTCCGCTGGCACCGGTGGGATTGACGGGTGTAAACCGTGCCAGCACGGTTACTAACTTTGTCAACGATGTGGACGAGCTTCAGAATCTTCCACTGCGCGTTTTGGCACCGCTATTGCAGGCATCAGTGGTCTCAGTTGCCACGGTGGGTTATCTGGCGTTCATCCAGCCTCAGGCCGCACTGGCCCTGTTCGGTGCTCTTGCGCTTGTTGCGCTCGCGGTCGTACCACTCAGTGCCCGTTTCGCAAGAAAGGCCGGCGAGGATTCTGCACCTGCCCGCGCGTACCTTGCAGAGGAGACCAGCAACCTGTTGGAGAACCTAGATGTATTGCAGGCATACGGCTGGGCCGAGCAGGCCGCAACGCGAGTCACCGAGGCAAGTGAGCGCATACTGAAGGTAAACCGCACCCAGGCGATTACCAGCGGTTTTGGCAGCGGAATGCTGGCGCTTCTGGCGAGTGCAACCACAGCTATAACAACCTACTTCGGTGCAGTTGAGGTTCTAAACGGTGGCCAGCCTAGGGTAATGCTGGCAGTGATCGCCCTATTGCCACTGGCGCTGTTTGATCTGGTCACCAATGCTCTGCCCGCTATCACTTCGTGGCAACGATACAAATCGAGCGCGGCCAGAGTGCAGGAACTTCTGAGCGCCGAACCAGCCAAGGAGATCTTGGGCACCGACGGTGGACTGGTTCTGGATGGCATCTCCTCCATTGAGTTGACCGGTGTTTCGGCCAAGTATCCCAACCAACTGGATGTTGCAATCGAGGGAGTCAGTCTCAAACTTGAACCCGGTCAGACACTGCAACTCAAGGGCCCTTCAGGTAAGGGCAAGACCACAATTGCACTGCTACTCACAGGCTTCCTGAACCCGCACGCTGGCAGCTTCAAGATCAACGGGGTTGACGCAGCGGCGTTCGATCAGGGCTCGTTGCGCTCCAGCATTGGCTACCTCGAACAATCCCCCACCATCTTCCTTGGAACGCTTCGCGACAATCTGCTGATCGGTGACCCAACAGCCACCGATGAACAACTGCAAGCAGTTTTGGAACGGGTTGGCCTTAGACACACGTTTGTGGGACGAGCCGGACTGGACACGCAACTAGGTGAGCGCGGTTTTGCCATCAGTGGTGGCGAAGCCCAACGAGTTGCCCTGGCCAGAGCGTTGCTTGCCGATTTCCAGGTGCTTATTTTCGATGAACCAACCGCCAATGTTGATACCAAAATGGCCTCAAGTCTCTGGTTAGACCTCTTTGACATCGTTGCTCAGGACCAGCAAAAAGCGGCTATTTTTATTACCCACGAAACTTTGCCAAGTGAACGGTTTTCGCAAGTAATCACCCTCTAGAGTTATGGAATGACCTCGGAAATAGAACTCGATCTTGCCAAGATGGCAATTCAAGAATCAGTGCTGATTTTTGAGGAATTCGATCAGGAAACGGCTCTGAAGTTGGGTCTGCTTGTGCGAGAAGTTGCCCTGGCTCAAGACGCAGCAGTGGTCATCGACATTCGCCGCAACGACGATTGCATCTTCTTCTACGCCATGCCAGGCACCACCAATGCCAACGCCGATTGGGCCAGACGCAAACGCAACCTCGCCAACCTTGCCCAAAAGAGCAGTTACGCCATTCAGCTGGAACACGAAAAGGGGTTCCACATCGTTGATTTCATGGCACTGAACCCACGCAACTACGTGCCGGCCGGTGGTTGCTTCCCCATTCGAGTTGCCGGAGCCGGAATGGTCGGCACCGCCACCATCTCAGGCCTGCCTTCTCGCGAGGACCACAAACTGATCTCAAACAGCATCGCTGCACTCCTAAACATCGACCTGGGCGAAGCTGCCTTCTAACAATCGAAAGCTTAAGATGACCAACGCAACTTCAAGCAAGAATCCACTTCTGAGCCAGCCCGTGAAACTTGGCTTTGGTTTCATGAACGCCTCTTGGCCGGGATCCCCCATCGTGGAGAACACCGTTGCCCGCATCACCTTCATCGGTGCACTGCACCACGCCATGGATATGGGTGTTCGCATCTTCGACACTTCAGACATCTACGCACCAAGTTTCGAAGACTTCGGCCACAACGAGGTATTGCTGGCCGAGGCTGTGGCAACCTGGGCCGGAACCGTACAGCAGAAGGCTGAGCTAATCCTGGCAACCAAGGGTGGCATCACCCGCGCCGCCGGCGAAATCTGGGGTCGCAATGCCAGCGCCGAGTACCTGGTTAGCGCCGCGGCGGCATCGGCAGCCCGACTTCACGTAGACGTTATTCCGGTTTGGCAGCATCACCGCCTTGACCCATCGCGCACGTTTGCCGAAGCCCTGAGCGGACTGGCGGCAGTGAAGGCCAGCGGACTGGTGCGCAACATCGGCGTTTCCAACTACAACGCTGCCCAGCTGAAGGCTGTTTACGACACCATTGGTGGCCCTGCCGATGGTGGTCTGGTATCGGTGCAGAACCAGTTGAACCCGGCCTACCGCCACGATCTGGATGTGCTTGACGTTTGCCAAGACCTAGATCTGGCGTTCTTGCCTTGGACACCGATGAAGGGGGCCCGCCCTAAGGAACAAGGCACAAAGGCCTTTGAGGTGCTGTCCGAGGTGGCCGCGCTGCACAATGTGAGCACTTTCACCGTTGCCAATGCCTGGTTGCGTTCGCTTTCGCCAAATGTCGTTCCCATGCCGGGCGTTACCCGCATCGAGTCGATTGATGATCATCTGGCCGCTCTGAATTTCTCGCTGAGCGAGCTGGACCTCGAGATTCTGGCTGGCCTTCCGGAATCTGACCCTGTAGATGTAGAGATCATTTCAGACCAGCCAAAGTCATGGAACTAGTGAAGGGCACATTCGAAGCCCGCTTCGAACCCCTCGTAACACTTTTCGAAGCCCAGGGCCGAGAAACTCCAGCGGGTGGATCCTCTCTCGCGGTCTTCCGCAATGGAGAAGCCGTTGTAAATGTCTGGCAGGGCGAGGCAAATGCGGGTAAACCATGGGCCGTGGACACCGTTTCCACTGTCTTCTCGTGCACCAAAGGCATAGTCACCATCCTGGCGACCCAGCTAATCGAGCAGGGGCTCCTAGACCTCGAGCTTCCTGTCGCGCACTATTGGCCCGAATTCGCACAGGGTGGCAAAGGCGCCATCAAGGTCAAAACGCTTTTACAACACCGTGCTGGGCTAAGCGCCACTCGCCGAAACATGACGCGCGCAGAACTTTTAGATGGCACATCAGTTGTAGATGAACTCGCCAAGCAAGAACCGCTCTGGGCTCCCGACTCAAACTTTGGTTACCACGCACTCACTTTCGGACACCTGGTTGGCAAACTCATCAGCAATGTGACCGGGCTAAGCGCCAACGAGTATTTGCAGGAACATGTGACCAAGCCACTCGGTGTTGACATGTGGATTGGCATGCCGGCGGATCAATACCCTCGAGTAGCAAAACTCATTACCAACCAGGAATTTGTGCCCAGCGAAGCGCCGTACGGCAGTGACCAGTTCTGGAGCGCCCAAGCGATGACGCTGGGCGGAGCACTTCCAACAGACCCAACAGCAGCCGGTGGCTTTAGCGACTTAGAGACTCTGTCAGTTGAGCTAGGCGGGGCTGGCGGCGTAACTAATGCCTACGGATTGGCCAAGATTTACTCGGCAACCGTAACCAACACTGATGGCATCCGACTGGTTGGCGAGGAAGCGTTGACAGTTGCAACCCGGCCGGCATCATTCGGGGAGAATGTCTGGCATGAACCAGGCCCATACGCGGTTTGGGGTAACGGATTTATGCTCCCTTCGCCACCGCACTTCGAAATGCCGGGCGGCAGGGGCTTTGGTCACAACGGCTTTGGCGGGCAGGCGGGCTGGGCAAGTCTCGACGAGCGAATCGGCTTTGGCTACACCACGTCGTTCTTGAGAGGCGGCTCGGAAATGCAGGCGAGCCAGCAAGCCCTAGTCAAGAAGCTGAGGGAACTACTTGCCTAACCTCAACGGAGAACTTTTAGGGGCACTAAATGAAAGCGCCCTCGGCAGGAATCGAACCCGAACTCGCCAACAGGCGAGTGAGCCTTCGGGCCTTGCGCAACTGGAGAAACTTGTGCGGACAACGAGCGCCCTCGGCAGGAATCGAACCTGCGACCAAGAGATTAGAAGGCTCCTGCTCTATCCACTGAGCTACGAAGGCATTTTGAGCAACTCAACCTCTCAAGTTTACTCAGGCGAATCGATTGGCTAAACGGTAAATGACGCTCCCCATTTTTCTGTTTCTGATGCTTGCGGGAATTGCTGCTGGCATCAGTGGGGCCGTTGCCGGCCTGGCAAGCATCTTCAGTTTCCCGGCGCTACTCCTGATTGGGGTAAGTCCCGTTTCGGCTAACGTTACAAACTCAATCTCGCTTTCCGCCATGAGCTTTAGCTCCATTCATGCCTCCTACCCAGAGTGGCGTTCGCACAAGCAGATTCTGAAGCGACTGGCGCCATCGATGCTGATAGGCGGAACCATTGGTGCCATTCTGCTTCTGCAGACGCCTGGAGCCTCGTTTCAGAAGATTGCCTCGGTACTGATTGCCCTAGCCTCGTTCGCCATTTTGATTCCCAAGCGCACCGCAACACACGAGGCACCCAAACGGCTTTGGCCACTGATGTTGATCATGCTTTTGGTGGGCATCTACTGCGGCTACTTTGGAGCAGGTGCCGGCACCATCACCATGGCTGCGACCATGCTGATCCTTGGTGTGGACTTGAAGGTGGGCAGCGCACTCAAGAATGTGCTGTTATTCCTGGCCAACACGATGGGTGTCCTGATTTTCCTTTTCTCCGGTCAGGTCAACTGGCTAATGGCAATTCCACTTGCACTTGGTTTTGCCATCGGTGGCCGACTTGGGCCAAATATTGTGCGCCGTGCCAACCCGGTGATTCTGCGCTGGGTGGTTTCGGGCTTCGGTCTGTGCGTGGCCACCTGGATGATGTTGAAATAGAACCCTTAACTGAGAGTTTGCTTTAGAAACAAGTTCGGTTCACAGCCAGTTCACACCGCTTCAAAAACATGGACGGCATGGAAACTAAATTCATCGCACGCGCTGCGCTAACAGCAGCTGCCGTAACTGCCACCATCGCCCTTCTAGTAGCTACCGCTCCGGCATCTGCTGCAACCAAGAAGCCAAGCCCTCGCGCAACCGTGACCGTAACTGCCAAGCCGGTTGCAGACCCAAACAAGTTTGACATCGCCCTAATCGGTGATATGCCATACGACGCAGCTGGTGTTGCCCAGACCCCAAACGTTGTCAATGCAATCAACGCATCGTCGTCTGAGTTCTCGCTATTCGATGGCGACACCATGAGCGGTAAGGGTGACATGTGCACCGATGCTGCCTACAGCCGTATCAAGGGTCAGTTCTTCGACACCTTCAACAAGCCGGTCTTCTACAGCGTTGGTGACAACGAGTGGGTTGACTGCGACCGCGCTGTGAAGGGTGCTTTCGACCCTCTAGACCGCCTGGCACTGGTTCGCAAGACCTTCTTCCAGAACACCGACAAGAGCTACATCTCGCTTGGCAAGGGCGCACTAGCCAACACCGTGATCACTCACGACGCAAACTACCCAGAGATGCAGATGTTCACGTACAAGAAGATCACCTTTATCCTTCCTCACGTTCCAGGCTCGGCAAACAACGCTCCTGTTACCTCGGACAAGTACAAGACCTACAACGACACCGCCAAGGATGGCGACGCAACCGAGTTCGCAGCACGCGACGCAGCCAACGTGGCCTGGATCAACAAGGGCTTTGAGAAGGCAATCGCCGACGGCTCGAACGGCGTCATCGTTACCGTTCAGGCTGACATGGACTGGGAAGGCTTCGCCTCGGGCGCCGCTGCTCCAAACAACGAGTACACCCAGGCATTCGATGCCACCAAGCAGGCGCTGCTGACCAACACCCTAAAGTTCAAGAAGCCAGTTCTGCTTCAGAACGGTGACCAGCACTGGTACCAGGTGGACATGCCAATGAACGAGACCGCTGGCAAGCTAGTTCAGAAGGACAAGGGAAACTTGGTGGAATACTTCACCCGCGTTCAGACCTTCGGTTCGGGCTTCAACCACTGGGTTCAGCTAACCATCGACCCAAAGAACCCAAACCTTTGGACATTCACCCCACGCATCATTGCGGCTAACCTAGCTGCTCACTAGTTACATCCACCGAGGAGGGGCAGGCCGCAAGGTTTGCCCCTCCTCTTTGGTTAACATCACCTAACTTTTTGGATAGAAGAATGTTCTATTTGCGTCACCTGTGAAGAGTAGATTGAGCATTAACCACACAATGAGGGGAACACCATGAAGGTTCAAGGAAAAGTAGTAGTTGTCACCGGTGCCGGAAGCGGCATGGGTCGCCAGTTGACCATCGAACTGGTTCAGAAGGGCGCCAAGGTTGCGGCCGTAGATTTCCGAGCAGAGACGCTCGAAGAAACCAGGAAGATTGCCGGTGGCACCGTTGAGGCTTTCGTCCTAGACGTAACCGATGCCGCAGGAGTGGCAGCCTTGCCAGCCCAGGTGGAGGCAAAGCTTGGACCAGTGGACGCGCTGATCAACAATGCGGGAATCATCCAGCCGTTCGTGCACGTCAAGGACCTCACCATGGAGCAGGCCAACAAGGTTATGAACGTCAACTTCTTTGGCCCACTGATGCTAGTCAAAGCATTCCTACCTGGACTACTAGCTCGCCCAGAGGCGCACATCCTCAATGTCTCATCGATGGGTGCCTACGCGCCGGTGCCGGGTCAGAGTCTTTACGGTGCATCTAAGGCTGCAATCAAGCTGCTGACCGAGGGTCTTCGCTCAGAACTTATGGACACCAAGGTGGGTGTAACCGTTGCCTTCCCAGGTGCAATCAACACCAACATCAGCGTCAACTCCGGGATGGCCATGCCAGCCGGTGGCGACGAGGCGGCCAGTAAGTTCAAGATGACCGAAGCACCGGTTGCCGCAGCCAAAATGATTGACGCCATTGAGCAGAACAAGCCACGCATCACCATTGGCTCGGATGCCACCATGATGGATCGCCTATCGCGGCTAAACCCGGTGATGGCAGCCAACGTTATTTACAAGCAGATGAAGTCCCTCCTCGGCTAAATCCGCTTTCCTTCGCCCAGTTCGCTAGTCGGTGAACTGGGCGTTGGCCTTTAATGCCAAGTAAACTTGCAGGGTGTCTAAAGTACTAGCTTCCCTTCCTGTCGGCGAAAAAGTTGGCATCGCGTTTTCCGGTGGTCTTGATACCTCGGTGGCCGTTGCCTGGATGCGCGAAAAAGGCGCAATTCCTTTCGCTTATACCGCCCACCTCGGTCAGCCTGATGAGACCGACGTCGACACCATTCCGGCCCGTGCCCTTGAGTACGGTGCCGAAGCTGGTCGCCTAGTCGACTGCCGTGTTTCGCTGGTTGAAGAAGCCCTTGCAGCGATTGCATGTGGCGCTTTCCACCTGCGCACTGGTGGCAAGGCATACTTCAACACCACTCCCCTGGGCCGCGTTGTAACCGGAACCCTGCTGGTTCGTGCCATGCGCGAAGACGGCGTTGAGATTTGGGGCGATGGCTCCACCTATAAGGGCAACGACATCGAGCGCTTCTACCGCTACGGCCTGCTGGCCAACCCAAACCTACGCGTCTACAAGCCTTGGCTGGACAACCAGTTCGTTACCGAACTGGGCGGCCGTCAAGAGATGAGCGAGTGGCTTGTAGAGCGCAACCTGCCTTACCGTGCCAGCGCCGAAAAGGCCTACAGCACCGATGCCAACATGCTGGGTGCAACCCACGAGGCTAAAACCCTCGAGTTCCTCGACGCCTCCTACGAAAACGTAGAGCCAATCATGGGTGTCAAGTTCTGGGACCCAAGCGTTCGCATCGACAGCGAAGACGTTTCGATCACCTTCCGTCAGGGTCGTCCGGTTGCCATCAATGGCCAGGACTTCGCGTCGGCCGTTGACCTCATGTACAAGGCCAACGAGATTGGTGGCCGCCACGGTCTGGGCATGAGCGACCAGATCGAGAACCGAATCATCGAGGCCAAGAGCCGTGGAATCTACGAGGCTCCTGGAATGGCGTTGCTTTTCATTGCCTACGAGCGCCTAGTTTCGGCCATTCACAACGAAGACACCATTGCCAACTACCACGCCGAGGGTCGCCGCATGGGCCGCCTGTTGTACGAAGGCCGCTGGCTAGACCCACAGACCCTGATGCTGCGCGAATCTCTCACCAAGTGGGTTGCCTCGGCAGTAAACGGCACTGTTACTCTTCGTCTTCGCCGCGGCGACGACTACACCATCGTCAACACTCAGGGTGAGGGCTTCTCGTACCACCCAGAGAAATTGTCGATGGAGCGCACCGAGGATGCCGCCTTTGGTCCAACCGACCGCATCGGTCAGTTAACCATGCGCAACCTGGACATCGCGGACACCCGTGCCAAGTTGGACATGTACCGCCGTCAGGGTCAAATTGAGGGTGGCCAGTTCGAGTTGGCCTAAAAGCCAAGTTCTCTAAGCGGGTCGGTTCTTCGGAGCCGGCCCGTTTTGCATTGCCGAAGTGAAGGCCGTTGCCACAAGTGTGATCACCGCACCGGCCATGATGGAAGCAGCTTCACCGCCATCGATGACGTGTGCCGCTAGGCCCAGATTAACCGCCGCCGCAGGAACGCCCAACTGTGCGCTGCTAGCAATGGCAAAACTGAGCCTGGTTCCGAGGAGCATGGAAACTAGGTGGACGAAGATTGCACCAAAGCCCAGCATTAGAGCCAGGCGCACCAAACTGGGTGTGCTCCAAAGTGCCGAAAGGTCAATTCCAGCCCCAAGTAGCACAAAGAACACCGGGGCAAATAGACCCTCGGAAACAGCAAAGAGCTGCTTTGCAAGGCGGTGCGGCACACCATTGGCCGCGATTGCTAAGCCAAGGCCAAAACCAGATATGAGGATGGTCACCGAGAAGGATTGAGCCAGCCAAATCAGGGTAAGCAAGAGAATCAGGCTCACCCGCAACTCGAGCCCGAAACCGCGCTCGGCGGATAGCTGTCGCATGCGCTTCCAGCGGCCGGTTCGGTCTAACCAGCGCAGTAGAGCCCAGATAAACACCGAAGCACCGGCAACCAAGACCGCTCCGGTGGCGACCTCACGAATCCTTTGCGGGCTTACCGCTAGCGGCAAGGCAACAATACTGAGCAGGTCTGCAAGCGCAACCTGAGTGAGAAACAGGCTGAGGTCCTTATTTGGCTTCACACCGGAGAATGCTGGCAAAACAACCGCGGCAGAACTGGAAGTAAGCAGAACCGCGAAGAGTGCCCAGTGACTTGGTAAGCCAACAACGTTGGCTATGCCAAACGATAGGAGCGATCCCGTGATAGCCGTCAAAACTACGCCCAAAAACGCCTTGCCAATAAATCTCGAATCGCGGAATCTCGAAAGATCGATGTGACTGGCTGCGATCATCATCACCAGTGCAAAGCCAATCTGAGTGAGCAGCTGCAGGTTAGGGCTGCTGGCATCCAAGACCTTTAGTCCAGAAGCACCAAAGCAAGCACCGATGAGGAGCTCGCCAAGCGCAACCGGTACTGCGAATCGGCGTGGAAGTGCAAGGAGCGGTCCAACCAACCCCAAGAGCAATACCAACGCCAACTCAGCCATGCCCCTAGTCTGCCATCGGCGAGATTGGAGGCCTAACATTTCTCATCGAAACCTAATAGAAACCCGTTCTAGTTAGACTTTGAATACACCCCATAATCAGGAGTAATTTTGCATCGTCTAGCTCGGCTCTCACTTGCCAACCGTTCGGTTGTAGCGCTCATTACGGTAATCATCGCCGTATTTGGTGTCATCTCGCTATCGTCGCTGCGCCAGGAACTATTCCCTTCGATCGAGGTGCCTCAGGCCGCCATCGTGACCGTGTATCCGGGTGCCTCACCAAGCGTTGTAGACACCCAGGTGAGCAAGCCAATCGAGACCGCTGTGCGCGGTTTGGATGGCGAGAGCTCCACCGGCACTACCTCGCAGGCCAACATGAGCATTGTGCGCGTTTCGTTTGTTTACGGAACCACCACCGCACAGGTGAAAGAGCGCCTCAACGCTGCCGTGACCGGTCTTAGCGGACTTCCAGCCGGAGTTACCCCACAGGTCATCTCGGGCTCGCTAGACAGTATTCCGGTTGTCGCCCTTGGCGTCTCGTCCAACACCGGCAACAACGAGGCACTGAGCAAGACCATCAGCGATGTTGCCACTCCAATGCTTTCCGCTGTGAACGGTGTGGGAACCGTCTCCATCAACGGCATCATTCAGAAGCGTGTAAACCTAACCCTGAA
>JBDLVH010000005.1:0-20689 GCA_039804865.1 Actinomycetota bacterium
TCTGGATCGCCAAAGAGCACCAGCACCGAACCACTGGACAAAAGCGCCTGAATAAAGCGGGCGGCACTTGGGGTTAGCTCTTGGGCGTCATCCACCAACACCGCACGATACTGGGCGAGGCCAGACTCTTCGGTTGAAAGCAATTGGATGGCGCGGTTGACCATTGAAGGGGAATCGAACCGGTGTTGGAAATCTGGCTGGGCCAGCAGGTTCTCGTACAGGCTGAAAATACTAGAAACAGCCAGCCATTCGGGCTGCTTATCTTTGCCAAGGGCAGCAAGCCCTGCGGCATCGATACCCAGTTCTTGGCAAGCCGCGATTAAGTCGCGAAGCTCTGCTCGGAAGCCCGAAAGCCCCCGGCTTAGCTTGGTGATGTGTTTTGGCCAAAGTGCGACATCACCGCTGGCCTCGTGTTGCGCCAGCAGCTGAACAAAAATGGCATCTTGCTCGGCGCCAGAGATTAGCTCGGGAGACTTGAGCCCAGCCTGCACCGCGTGGTGCTTGACGATGGCGAATGCCACCGAGGCGGTGGTGCGAGCCAGAGGGCCCTCTACCGCATAGGTTGGAAGCTCTTGCCCCTGAGTGCCGGCAACGGCGGCTAGATCTACCAGTAGCTGGTCTCGCAGGTGAGCGGCGGCTTCACGCGTGGCCGAAAGAACCAAGATTTGCTCTGCTGGGATGCCAGCTTCAACCATGGCAATAAAACGGCCGACAAGGGCACTGGTCTTGCCCGATCCAGGCGCGCCAAATACCAACTGAACGCTGGCCGAAGCCGAAGCTGGGAGCGCCATTGCCTGACGCTGACCAACACCACTGGACATTGCCTCAAACACCGATGCGTCATGCAATGAGGGCGTGGGAATGAAGCGGGAAGTTGTCATGAAATCAAACTATCGGTGGGCACCGACATTTATGTGAACGCCGTGAGCGGAACGCGCATTTGCCCGCCGCAACTCAAGTAATCTAGAGGGTAAACAAGGAAGGCCAACCATGGAAATTCGCGTGGGTATTCGCAACTCAGCCCGTGAGCTTTCGTTCGAGTCGAACGCAACCGCCAGTGAAATCGAGGCAGCAGTTGATGCCGCTCTCACCGCTGGCGCGAAAACCATCAAACTAACCGACGACAAGGGTCGTTTGTTTGTGGTTCCGGCCGAAGCCCTTGCATATGTTGAGATTGGCGCCGAGGAATCGCGCCGGGTAGGGTTCATCGCATAATGTGGCAGCCACTTATTGAAGTTGCGTTTCTAGTCATCTACGCCGCTCTACTTACCGCGGTAGTTCCATACATCAGCCAGCAGGCTAGCCGCTCCGGTGTACTTGTTCCGGGCGCGCTTTCGCTCGTCTTCGGTGCAATGGTTTGGAGCATTCTTACCTGGGCTGGCATGCCAGACACCGATGGCTGGATCTGGGCAATCACCATGGTTTTGATGCCGGTTGGTATGGCACTGACTCTGTCCCGCTACGCGAACCTTCGCGAAGCCGGCAAGCTGAACTTTGTAGACAGCGCACTAGGCTCCAAGAACTAGGTTTTCTAAAACGAAAGCTGCTGCGGTGAACACCGCGGCAGCTTTTATTTTTGCCCTATCCAGCCGCGTGGTTGAACATGGTTTTGCTAGGCAGCCAAGCCAAGCGCATCCATGCGCAGGGAGTGTGGGCCGTTTAGCTCGCCGATCAGCGGCTCGAGGTCTTCCAACTTTGCAGCCGGAACCGCAGCACGCATCTCAAGCAGCACATCGCCCATAATTCGGCGACCCCAAAGCGCAAGGCGCGAACCCAGCATCTGATCCTTGGCCATTGCGTCGACCAAAACCTTCTTGGCAAAACGCTCGATGGTCTTATCGGTGAGCACCTTTTCAACATCGGCGCGAAGTTGCAGTGGCAAGCCCACAGCAAGCTTGCGGTAGAAGTCTTCGAGCAGGCCCAGCGATAGGTAAAGCTTCAACACAGTCTCGTACCAGTCGAGGCCGGAGGTGCGGCTTTGGAAAAGATCGATGCGTTCGGTGAATGGGTCCATGGCGTCGGTTGGGTCTACGCCCAAGGCAGCCAGCTTGCGGCTTAGGGCACGGTACTTGTCGAAGCTCTTGGTTGCCGCCTCGGAGAGCTGGGCCTTGGCCGCAGTGGTTGGCGCCAACTTAATTTCGGCGGTCATGATTTCGAAGGCACTTAGCTCTAGATAGGCCAGCTGCCCCAAGAATACTTTTGCTTCGGGAGTGAACGGCTTGAGGTTAACCTCACCCTGGTTACGGGTGCGCTCCTCGCGGGTTGGCAACACCAACTTTGGCGCGCGCTTTCGCATACCTGATAGCCACTCGAACACGTATTCAAGAATACCCATTACCTTGCAAAAGACACCGAATATCCCCGAACGCTAGACTTTGGTTGTACACATTCGCGCCGCGCGACTAAAAACCGGCGCGCCAGCGCAAGGAGCGCTGCCCCTTTCATGAGCGAATCAAAAGAACAAATCACTTTCCAAGACCTTGGTATCGACACCGATATCGTTGATGCACTAACCGCCAAGGGAATCACTCACCCGTTCCCAATCCAGGAATCATGCATCCCAACCGCGCTTAGCGGCCAGGACATCATTGGCCAGGCAAAGACCGGAACCGGTAAGACCTTCGGCTTTGGACTACCAATGGTGCAGCGCCTCGGTGCTAACCCAGAACCTGGTGCCAAGGCTCTAATCGTGGTGCCAACCCGTGAACTTTGCGTTCAGGTTGCCGAGGACCTGGCGATTGCAACCGCCAACCGTTCCACCACCGTTGCCGCCATCTATGGTGGCAAGAGCTACGAGGGTCAGATTGCCGAGATCGAGGCTGGAGCCCAGATTTTGGTTGGAACCCCAGGCCGTCTAATCGACCTAAGCAAGCAGCGCAAGCTTGACCTCAGCAAGATTGAGATCATGGTCCTCGATGAGGCCGACGAAATGTTGGACCTTGGCTTCCTGCCAGACATCGAGCGTCTGTTTGCCTACACCCCGGCAGAACGCCAGACCATGCTGTTCTCGGCAACCATGCCGGGTGCCATTGTCACCATGGCCCGCAAGTACCAGAACCGTGCCGTACACATCCGTGTAAACGACCCAGATGAGGGCCACACCAAGGCAGACATCAAGCAGTTTGTTTACCGCACCCACAACATGGACAAGGATGAGGTTGTCGGCCGCATTCTGCAGGCAAATGGTCGCGGCAAGACCGTGATCTTTGTGAAGACCAAGCGTGCCGCCAGCAAGGTTTCCGAGGAGCTTGTGGACCGCGGCTTCAACGCCACCGCACTTCACGGCGACATGACCCAGGAGGCGCGTGAGCGCTCGATGGCAGCATTCCGTGCCGGCAAGAAGGACATCCTGGTTGCCACCGAAGTTGCCGCCCGTGGTATCGACGTAGATGACGTCACCCACGTGATCAACTACTCGGTTCCAGAAGACGAGAAGGCCTACCTGCACCGCGTTGGCCGTACCGGTCGCGCCGGTCGTACCGGTGTTGCCGTCACCTTTGTGGACTGGGAAGACCTAAACCGCTGGGGTCACATCAACACCGCCCTTGAGTTTGGCCAGCCAGACCCGCAGGAGACCTACAGCAGCAGCAAGCACCTCTTTGCCGATCTGGAGATTCCAGAGGGCACCAAGGGTCGCCTGAAGCCTGCATCGCCAAAGTCTGCCACCGATGGCGCACGCGCCAACACCGGCCGCGCCGGCGGTCACTCTCGCGAGGGCCAGTCGGGTGCGGGTCGTCAGCGTGGCGACCGAGACCGCACCCGCGGCGGCCACAAGCCACACGCGGCAGGCACCAACGACGCGGCTTCGCGTCCAGCCGGCGACGACAGCGCGCCTAAGGAAACCCACGGCGGCCACGACCACAAGACTCCAAGTGCGGGCAACCGCAACCGCCAGCGTCGCCGCACCCGCGGCGGTGGCGAACAGGGCTAACCAAAACTATTCAAACCGATGGCCGGACCCAATGGGTTCGGCCATCGTTGTCTTTCCGTGACAAAAATGAATACCTTACGCCTGAATGGTATGTGAGAATAGAATCGATTTCCCCGCACCCATGTCGGGCGCTCGCACACGCATTCAGGAGACACCGATGCCAAACCCAATCGCAACCACCGCCGCCGGAACCATAGAAGGCAGCTACGTTGGAGACCAGGCTCGCTACCTGGGCATTCCATACGCTCAGGCACCGGTTGGCGACTTGGAGTTTGAGGCACCGGTAAAAGCCAAGCCTTTCGAGGGCGTTTTCAAGGCCCAGGAGTTTGGTGCCACCCCGCAGCGCCGCCCATTCGGTGTGGTCACAACCATCCCAGAGCCTGTGATTCCTGGCGAGGACATCCTCAACCTCAACATTTTCGCACCTAAGGGTGCCAAGCCGGGCGACAACCTGCCTGTGCTCTTCTACATCCACGGTGGCGGTTTTGTGGCCGGTAGCCACGTTGGAAGTTGGTTCCACGGCGAGGCCTTCAACCGCGATGGCGTGATCCTGGTCACCATCTCCTACCGCCTGGGATTCAAGGGCTTCGGTCTAATCGAGGATGCCCCAAACAACCGCGGACTTCTTGACATGGTCATGGCCCTCGAATGGGTTCGCGACAACATCGCAGCCTTCGGCGGCGACCCTAAGCACGTGACTATCTCGGGCCAGTCGGCTGGTGGCGGCGCAGTTCTCTGCCTGCTCTCGATGCCGGCAGCTCGTGGCCTGTTCATGCAGGCAATCCCTCACTCCCCTGCACCAGCCGCCCGAACTGTGGCAACCGCCAGGCTTGAGGCCGAGCGCATGGCCAAGATTGCCGGAGTGCCAAACACCAAGGCCGGCTGGATGTCTATCAGTGAAGACAAGCTGATTGATGCGCAGCTGGAAACCGCGGCCTACAACACCGAACACTCGGGTGTGCCGGTTCCTGGCCTAGGTGGCGCGATTGCTCAGACCCTGAAGGACGACGTTCTGGCCATCGACTTCGCTCCGGTTTTGGATGCTGCAACCCAGCCAACCGATGTGTTTGAGGCGCTAGTCACCCTGAACCCGGATGTGCCAATCCTGATCGGTGCCACCAGCGAAGAGTTCATGATGCCGAAGGCTGTTGCCCAGCCAGAGGAGGTGGGCCGCGCCGTGGTCAAAAACATGATCACGCCAGGCAAATACGAGCAGGACCTGCGCTACGCCTATGAGGCAGAGCACAACGATCCACTCGGCCTGGCCATCACTAACATCCTGTTTATGCGTGGCATTCGAGATGTGTTGCGCGTTCGCCCAGCAAAGACCTACTCGTTCCTATTTGACTATCCATCTTCGGTTAGCGGCCGCGCGGGGCACTGCCTCGAGCTGCCTTTCGCTTTCGACTGCCTAAGCGACCCTCACGTAGCGGTGGTATTCGGGCCAGAGCCAAATCAGGCCGTTGCCGACGACATGCACGCGGCTTGGGTTTCGTTTGTGAAGACCGGAAACCCTGGCTGGGGCGATGCCACCACCTTGGAGAACCGGGTTTACCAGGCAGACGGCGGCCACACCAAGAAGCTGGTCACCACCGAAGAATACGGCAAGTAGCCTCCACCGCGCCCTGCCACTTAGAGGGGCGCTGCTACTTCTTGTAGTTTGAGCGCAACTTTTTCAGCTGCTTGAGTTGTTGACGCTGCGCATCGGCAAGCGCATCCTGCAGGATTGCCACTGGCTTTTCATGCTCCACGTTTGCCGCTGCGCTCATCTTCAGCCAGATGTTCAACACTGATAGATCGTTGTGTGCGCCAAGAATGTCCTGCAACTTGCCATACTCGGCCGCTTCTGAAGCCAACTTCAAACCCTTTACGCCATCGCTGGCAGCTGCCAGGTAGCGCGCTTCCTTGGCTTGGATTCGCAGGGCATGCAGTTCGGAAGCTGGTCGCTTCTTCAAGCCAGAAGCACGCATCTCGCGCGAAATTTCCTTGTAGCGACGAAGGTTTTGGGTAGCAAGGCGGTTCTTGAAGTTGCCAAGCGCATCGGTGTCTAGCTCACCGGCAACGATGAGGCCGGCAATCTGGTTCAACTGGGCGCGCACCTTTGCAGAGCGCAGGCTGGTGGCAAGCCTGCGACGGTCTTCAATCTGCTTGGCCTTCACTTCCTCAAGTAGCGGCTGCAGCGCATCAACTGGCTCGGCTTGGGCATCGGTCCAAAGTGTCAGCATCCAGTCCACCATCACGTCGGCGTCTCGCACCGACTGCAGGCTGGCATCGATGCTGGCCAGTGCCGCATCCATTTCGTCGACGGAAGGCTGGTCTACAAAGTACTTACGGAAAGACTTGAGCAGGGTGCGAAGGGTGCGTACCGCGACGCGAAACTGGTGCACAGTATCGGCGGACTTGAGGCTGGTGATGGTCTGCGGCTTTTGAATCACCGAGAAGGGGGTGGCCAGTACCTGGCGCACAAACGCGGCAGCCTGTTTTGCCGAATCTACCTTTAGTTTGCTCACCTGCTCATTCTTACAGGCTCAAGCAAATATTCGACAACCATAAATGTCGGTGCGGTGACGCAAACTTGCGCCATGTTGCTCATCACCGATGCCGGTTTCGTAGAAATCCTGCGAGAACCTCAGTTCACTCAGCACTTTACTGTTCGGGCAGAAACCGAGGCGGCACTTCAACCGTTGCTAGCCCGCACCTACTGCAAGCAAATTCGGCACGACTCAGATCCAACTTTTTGCTATAGCTTCTACGCATACGAAGACGAGGTTCGTACCGCCTTCAAAATTGGCTTCGGCTCGTGGAGCATCACCGAACTTGGGCAAAACATAAGCCCGCCGCCTTTGGGATACCAGTCATACTGCGAGAACGAAGCCGCAGACGCATGGGAGAGCAGGTACGTATATCACGACCCACTCAGAAACTTTCACCTCGTTGAACTAGACGAGTTCGCGGGTGATTGGCCTGTATTCAAGTACTACCCGGTCTACGTGCACGCCCACCAGATTTTTGAAGACAGCGAAACCGAGGAAGAAGACTCCGACTAGTTTGCGTCGCTGCTTTCGGGCTTCAAAACCAACAGCGCCTTGAGGTCTTGATCCACCTTCACAAAGAGTGAACGGCCCATCATGAAAGGAACCAGCTGGAACGCCATCACGCTGGCAAACAAAGACCATCCGGTGAACGCGTGCGACTGGTCGTCGGCGGTGATGTACTCCATGGCCACGTTGATTAGGGCTGAAATCACCTGCCACCAGATCCAGAACCAGAGCAAAGAACGTCGATGGGCTGCAATATCCTTCGACTCACTGCCAAGGATCACATCCCGCAAAACCATGTACGGAACAAACAGAGTGAGGATTGGAACAAACCAGCCCCAGATTCCCCAGGCTGGAGACCACTTCAAAAAGGCCCCGCGGTCTCGCACAAACTGCGCCGAACGCCAGCCAAACATCATGAGTGAAACGGTGAACCAAACTAAGCCAACGCCATAGAGGAAAAGTCCTGCCACGGTGGCCAAGAGCATCGGTGGGCTAGCCTGAGAGATGGTTTCTGGGTGTGCCAACGAGGTGGCCGTACCAAAGATTCCAAGTGCGCCAACAACCGAACCGATTGCGCCCATAACTGCGGCCATGCTTAGTCCGCGAACCCAGGGCGAGAACTTATTGCCCAGCTGAACACCCAGCGCAAATTGATTTGCCATGGTTCTAGTTTGACACCATCGATGCAGGCAGGTGCCACGGAATGGTGGCAGCCCCAGATTGCAATGACTTGGCCTGGTTCAAAATGCTGCTTAGCGCCTGTGAACTTGTGGTGTTTTCACCAAGCCGGTTGGGCTTGCCGGTGCCGTGGTAGTCGCTTGAACCGGTAACAAGGAGGTCGAACTCTTCGGCCAATCCACCCAACCAATCTGCAACGTGAGGAGAGACATCGCGGTGCCCGGTTTCAAATCCCGCCAGACCAGCCTCAATCAAACCAAGGAAGTGCTCACGGGGCATTGCTTCACCAGGCTTGGGACCGCGACCGCGCGCCATCGGATGGGCAATCACTGGCACGCCTCCAGCACGTCGAACCAGGTCGATTGCGGTGAGGGTGTCAGGCACTCCGCGATTTGGCACATAGTATTTGGCGCCAGGTTTGACGATGTCGAAGAAGGGCTCGCGGGCATCGAAGATGCCTCTGCGAATCATGGCGTCGGCCACCGCTGGGCGCCCAGCCACCTTGCCGTCGGCAAGAACCTCTAACACGTTGTCCCAGCTGATGTCATAGTCGTCGGCTAGCAGTTCGGTGATCTGCTGCAGCCGCACCAGGCGAGACGCAACCGACTCGGCAAGCACCGCACGCAACTCCTGGTGGTTTGGGTCTGGCAAATAGGCAAGTAAGTGAACGGTAAAGCGACTATCGCCTTGACCCTGCGCCCTGGTGGTCAGCTCGATGCCGGGAATGAATCCAAGGCCTAGCTGAACGGCAACGTCGTGACCCTCCTGCCAACCGGCAACGGTGTCGTGGTCGGTTAGGGCAACAACGTCTAGGCCAGCGGCGGCGGCCTCATGCATCACCTGGGTGGGCTCTCCCCTGCCATCAGAGCGCAGCGAATGGGTGTGCATGTCGATGCGCAAATCGCTGCGGAGTTTAGGGATGGCCATAACCCAAGCGTAATTGAAAACGGGCGGGCCAGATAAGAAAGAACCCCGGTCCGAAGACCGGGGTTCTCTACTTAGCGTTTATAGCTTTACCAGTTGCCTGGCGAGGGGTTTATTCCTCTACTACGGTGCCGCCGCCGATGCCCTTGGCAACGATGACTGCAACAGCAGTAACAACGGTACCGATAAGGATGGCGAGGATGTAGGTGAATGGGCTAGAAACTAGTGGGAACACGAAGATACCACCGTGAGGTGCGCGTAGGTCGTTCTGGAATACACCAACAAGTGCACCGGTAACGGCCGAACCAAGCATGATGCTTGGGATAACGCGGATTGGGTCAGCAGCTGCGAATGGAATCGCACCTTCCGAGATGAACGATGCACCAAGCAGCCAAGCTGCCTTACCGTTTTCGCGCTCCGACTCGGTGAAGAGCTTCTTGCGGATAACGGTTGCAAGTGCAAGACCCAGAGGAGGAGTCATACCAGCAGCCATAACGATTGCCATGATGGTCAGACGGTTGTCGTGACCTGCAACGGTTGCCGCAGCGGTTAGACCGGTAACAGCGAAGGTGTAAGCAACCTTGTTAACTGGACCACCCATGTCGAATGCCATCATCAGACCAAGAACGATACCTAGAACAGCCATCGAGCCGGTACCCATGCTGGTTAGGCCGTCCTGGAGCGAGGTCATCAGTGCCGAGATTGGGCCCTGAAGAACGAACACCATAACAACGCCAACAACGATCGACGAAAGTAGTGGAATAACGACTACTGGCATTAGTGGACGAATCCAGCCAGCAACCTTCCAGCGGCTGATCCATAGTGCGATACCACCAGCAAGGAAGCCACCAAGGATTGCACCTAGGAAGCCGGTCTTGGTGCCAAGTGGGTTGCCGTCTAGACCAGTTGCAAGAGCACCTGCAACTAGACCAGGAGCAAGACCTGGACGGTCAGCGATTGCGTAAGCAATGTAACCTGCCATCACTGGAACGAAGAAGCTGAAAGCAGCCTTTCCGATCCAGAAGATAACGAAGGCCCAAGCACCAGGGCTGAAGAAGTTAAGGGTTGCACCTGCAGCGATGGTGTGGTCTGCGTTGTAGGCGGTGTAGGCGTGCGACAGGTAAGCGTCGTACACACGGATACCACCAACGGTGGAATCGGTACCCATAACGGCGGTTCCGAGTAGGAAGCCTAGGGCGATGAGGATACCACCGGCAGCTACCAGTGGAATCATGTGGGATACACCAGTCATCAGCCATTGGCGGATGCGGGTACCAGTGCTTGCGTTAGACACTGTGTTCTCCTTTTTGGGTGGTAATCATCACTGACTACCAGTTGGGGTTAATTTATTGGGACGATACTGCTTTTGTTACTTTTTACCGAAGAGGCCTCCGAGGAAACCTCCCGACTTCTTTTCCTTTGGTGCCTGTGCCTTTGCAGGAGCAGCGGTTTCGCTTTTGGCTGGTGCGCCCTCTCCTACCTTCGCAGCGGTGCCGTTAGCAGCTGCTTCGAGGACCTGGTTAATAAGTCCGGTCGAACCGTTGATGGCCTTTGCCACACCCACCTGGATGTAAGGCTTGCCATTGAAGCGGTCGCGGCCCTTTACCTCTAGATCGACAGCGAAGATTACGGCGTCTGCCGCATCGATGACATCCTGCTTCAGCGGGTTGCTACCTGCCGAGCCCTGGGTCTCAACGATTACTTCGTGTCCAAGCTTCTTGCCGGCGCGCTCAAGCGACTCGGCTGCCATGTAAGTGTGTGCGATTCCGGTAATGCAACTGGTGACTGCAACGATCTTCATTAGTTCTGTACCTCTCGGGTTACGATTTCGGCGATTGCTGCGCCCTCAGTCTGTGCCAGCAGTTCCTCGCGGAACTCGTCCTGCATTACCTTGCGGGCAAGCGAGCCCAAGATTTCAAGGTGAGTGCTGTCGCCGCCGCCTGGGGCTGCGATCAGGAAGATTAGGTGACTTGGGCCGTCGTCGGCACCGAAGTCGATTCCAGCCTTGCTGGTTGCAACGGCAACGGAAGGAACGAGAACGTACTCGCTCTGTGCGTGAGGAATGGCAATGCCGCCCTCGATACCGGTTGGGAAGTGCTCCTCGCGGGCAGCAACGGCCTTCAGGTACTTCTTTACGTTCTTGAGGCGGCCAACTTTTTCAAGCTTCTCAGCCAATTCCTTGGTGACCTGTTCTTTGGTGGTGGACTTGGTGTCCACTACGACGATCTCAGGGATGGTGATAGGTACGCTCACTGTTTACTTCCTTGTTGCTAGCGACGCGCCAAAAACTGGGCGTCCTTGTTGAATACTGCTACGCCCTTTTGGGGTATGGGATGGCCGAACCGCGGTTGCCACAGGACTTGTATGTCCGCAACCGCTTTCAGAGAGTGCACTGCAACCCTGCATTTCACTTTCTTTCTGCATACGCGAATATGCTTCGGATAACACATAACTTACACAAACATGTGGCATTACTAAGCAAATTCGGCGTGTTTTATCGGTTAATGTGCCGAATCGTAATTATTCAAAAGCCTGGGCGAGATAACCTTGTTAAGCAGGTTTTTGGGGTTGTATACGCTTTCAAAAACGCTTATTTCAATAGGCGCCGAGGGCGTTTTATTAATTAGGAAGTTGGGGCTCATGTCCGTTTTCACCGTTGAAATTGAAGTTCTAGATCCAATCGGCATGCACGCTCGTCCGGCTGGCCAGATTGCCAAGCTGGTAAAGGAGTCTGGTCTTGAAGTGTTCGTAGAGAACAATGGCGAAGAAGCCAAGGCCAACTCTGCACTTCGACTGATGGCAATGAAGGTAAAGACCGGCGACAAGATCATCGTCAAGGTACACACCGATGACGAGTCCACCGCTAACGGCCTAGCCGTTCAGATGCAGGAATTCCTAAAGGGTTAAGGAACCACGTTTATGGCTCAAGAACTGAAGGGCCTAGGCGTTGGCCTAAAGGCCGCCGTTGGCACCGTCCACGTAGTTGCCCCTGCTCAGCCGCTTCCGGCCTGGGGTAAGTCCACCATCGGAGCCGAGGCCGAGGCTATCCGCCTCAAGGCCGCCATCGGTGCCGTTTCCAGCAACCTGGATGAACTTGCCGCTAAGGCAGATGAGACCACCGGTGAAATCTTCGAGGCACTAAAGATGCTGCTGGAAGACGACGAGCTGTTTGAGGTAGCCGAGGGTTACCTGGCTGAGGGTTCAGACGCTGCCGGTGCCATTGGCCAGGCCGTCAACGAATTTGGCGAGCTACTCTCGGGCGACCCAGCCTTCGAGGAGCGCGTAGCCGACCTGCAGGACCTCTCTCGTCGTGTGCAGGCCAATCTCGCCGGCATCTCGGTGGGCCTCGAACTGCCTCAGACCGGCCAGATCGTTTTGGTTGGCGAAGACTTCTCGCCGGCAGATACCGCTCAGTTCACCCCGGCCGTGGTTGGTGTTGTCACCCGTGCTGGTGGCCCAACCTCCCACACCGCCATCATCTGCCGCGCCCGTTCTATTGCGGCTGTAGTTTCGGTTCCTGATGCCTTCAGCCTCACCAACGGCACTCGCGTTCTGGTAGACCCAGTGGGCGACCGCGTGGTTCTCGATGGCCAGGTTTCTGATGCCACCGCTGCGCTCACCTTTATTGAGACCGACGCCGAGCCAATCATTCCAGTTCGCTCCAACATCGGTACCGCAGCCGATGCCAAGGTGGCCGCCGCAACCAAGGCCAACGGTGTTGGCCTATTCCGCACCGAACTTCTCTACCTATCGGCAGCCAGCCAGCCATCGGTGGAGCAGCAGTCGGCCAGCTACGCCGAGGTTTTGGCCGCGGCTCCTGAAGGCCCAATCGTGGTTCGCACCATCGATGCCGGCAGCGACAAGCCAGTGCCATTCCTCAACATGCCGCACGAAGAAAACCCATCGCTGGGTGTTCGCGGTTACCGCCTCATCACCGAGCACCGCCAGTTCATCGTGGACCAGCTGCAGAGCCTAGAGTTCGCTCGCGCTCACACCGGCCGCGAGGTTTGGGTGATGGCTCCGATGATTGCCACCGTGGCCGAGGCCGCCGAGTTTGCCGAGCTGGCCCGCTCCATCGGCAAGTTCAAGGTGGGCATCATGATTGAGACTCCTGCCATCTCGATGCAGGTAGACCGCCTTCAGGGTGTTGTCGACTTCGTTTCGATTGGCACCAACGACCTTTCGCAGTACCTGTTTGCCGCTGACCGCATGAACCCAGCCCTGGGCGCCCTGCTAAACCCTTGGCAGCCAGGCCTCATTCGCATGCTCTCCAAGATCGGCACCGATGGCGCTGCCGCCGGTGTTTCGGTGGGCGTCTGTGGCGAGTCTGCTTCGGACCCAGCTTTTGCAGTTGTCTTGGCCGGTTTGGGCATCACTTCGGTGAGCGCCTCGCCTTCGCAGGTCAACGTGGTTTCCAACGCCCTCGCCGGTGTAACCATGGATCAGGCACGAGCGGTAGCAGCAGCAGCGCTTTCGGGCACCGATGCAGCCACCGCCAAGGCCGCAGCATTGGCAAAGTTGGCTGAGTTCACCGCCTAGTCTTTTCCTATGGAAGACGAGCAGAAGCCGGAAGACCGCAACAGCAATCGCAGTCGCACTCCACATAGCGCCAAGTTCTTGACCTACATGGGTGAAAACTGGGCCGAGAAGCCTCAGGCAGCGCTGGGCAACTATGAAGCTGCCCGGTACGCCCAGGCTCGTCGTTCGGCGCTTGCCGCCCAGTTTCCGGCTGCCACGCTTGTGGTTCATGCCGGGTCACCAAAGGTGCGCAGCAACGACACCGACTACCGCTTCCGCGCCCACTCTGCCTTCTCGCACCTAACCGCCTGGGGCAGCGACACCGTTCCCGGTTCGATTCTTGTGATTCAAACCACCCCAGAAGGCAGGATCGCGGCCGAGGCCGTTTATCTGATGCCAACCGCGGGCCGTGGCACCGATGAGTTCTTCGCAAATGCTGCCATCGGTGAGTTTTGGGTTGGCAACCGCCCAGGACTTCAAGAGGTTTCGTCGAGACTGGGTATTCCAACCCGAGATCTGGCCGATTACACCGCTGCCGAGGGTGCACTTGAAGTTGGTGGCGAAGCAGACGATGCCAAGCTGGCCGAGGCCGTTTCGGAGTTGCGCCTGATCAAGGATGCCTTCGAGATTGAGCAGATGCGCGAGGCCGTGGCGGCTTCGATTGCGGGTTTCGAGAACATCGTGCGCACGCTGCCTACCGCCATCGGTCATCACCGCGGCGAGCGCCTGGTTGAAACCGCCTTCTATGCCAAAGCCCGCGAGCTTGGAAATGACCTGGGCTACGACACCATTGCGGCAGCTGGCGATCACGCCAACACTCTGCACTGGATCATCAACGATGGCCCTGTGATAGACGGCCAACTGATTTTGGTGGATGCCGGCGTGGAAATGGATTCGCTCTACACCGCCGACGTCACCCGTACCCTGCCAGTAAATGGCCACTTCAGCTCGGATCAGCGCGAGGTGTACGAGGCGGTGCGCGAGGCAGCCGACGCCGTTTTCGCCATCGCCAAGCCTGGAGTCAAGTTCCGTGATTTGCACGCCGAGGCAATGAAGGTCATCGCCGCCAAGTGCTTTGAGTGGGGCATCTTGCCTGAGGGTGTCAGCGTGGCCGATTCGCTTGACCCCGAAAACCAGTTCCACCGCCGTTGGATGGTGCACGGCACCAGCCACCACCTGGGTCTAGACGTGCACGACTGCTCGCAGGCGCGCAAAGAAATGTATCTGGATGCAGAGTTGGCACCTGGGATGGTCTTCACCATCGAACCGGGTCTTTACTTCCACTCCGATGACTTGCTGGCTCCGGAGCGCTTCCGCGGCATCGGTGTGCGCATTGAGGATGACGTCTTGGTTACCGAAACAGGTGTGGAGAACCTGACTGCCGCGCTACCCAGAAGCGCGCTTGCGATTGAGCAGTGGATGGCTGGGTTGCAGGGCAACTAGCAATTTCCGCCGAAAGGTCGGCGGCTCAAAGCGAAAATCCGCTGTCGCGTTTTCCCGCTTCTCGCTTATAGACAGTTTTGGCGGTGCTCTTCGATGGCGCGGTTGGCCTGATCCACCATCGGATGCGGAACTACAACCTCGTACTTGGCAGCAACCACAGCCGAACTGCTTGAGAACTCGTGGCGGTTGCGGGTGAAGGCAAAGCGCAGAATGTTGATGAGCATGCCCACGCCGGCGCCAAGCATGATTGCCGCACCGGTTGAGAACTGGACGGCAGGAGTGGATCCGGTGCTGGCAGGAACCGGCACCAGAATGGAAATCAGCAGTCCTAGCCAGGAGCCGGTGATCAGACCCTGCAGCGCTACGCGACCGTAAGACAGCTTGCCGCGAACTCGCTCTACTGTGCGCAGGTCTGAACCAACGATGGCCACCATCGGGGCTGGAAAATCGTGACGAATCAACTGGTCGACGCAGTCGACCGCAGCGGCATAATCGGTGAACTCAGCAATGGTCTGACCATTAGGAACCGAAAGCTGCTGGATTCGGTTCTTGCGATTGCGGCTGTTTGGAGTATTCGACACTCCCCTATTCTCGCAGACCTCTAGGCTTAAAGTCGTGCCTGCAAATCTCGACCTCTTCTCAGCCCTCGCCTCGGTGATCGACCCCGAGCTTCGCCTTCCAATCACCGAACTGGGCATGGTTGGCGATGTGGCACTGGCCGATGGCATTGCGCACGCCACCATCAAGTTGACTGTTGTGGGTTGCCCTGCTGCCCAGCGCATCGAATCTGACGTTGCAGCTGCCCTGGCTGCGGTTGCGGGTGTTAGCAGCACCCAGGTAAACATGACCGTGATGAACACCGAAGAGCGCACCGCTCTGAAGGAAAAACTTCGAGCCGGCAAGCCAGTAAAGACAAACCCATTTGGCGCCGACACCCTCACCCGCGTCTACCTGGTTGGCAGCGGCAAGGGTGGCGTTGGCAAGTCATCGGTGACCGCCAACCTGGCCGTGGCGCTGGCTGCTGCAGGCAAGCGCGTTGGCCTCATCGATGCCGACATCTTTGGCTTCAGCATTCCGGGTCAGCTTGGCCTCAACATCCCTTCGGAAGATGGCTCGGCCACTGCGGGCAACACCGTGAAGCCCACCCGCATCGACGAGATGATTCTGCCGCCGGTGGCCTTTGGCGTGAAGGTCATTTCGATTGGCATGTTCTTGGACGGCAACAAGCCGGTGGCCTGGCGCGGACCGATGCTGCACCGAGCAGTGGAGCAATTCCTCACCGACGTCTTCTGGGGCGACCTGGACATTCTGTTGGTAGACCTGCCGCCAGGCACCGGCGATATTGCCATCAGCCTGGGCCAGCTACTTCCCACCGCCAAGACCATTGTGGTCACCACTCCGCAGGTTGCAGCCGCCGAGGTTGCCGAGCGCAGCGGATCGGTTGGCCTGCAGACCGGACAGAGTGTGTTTGGCGTCATCGAGAACATGTCTTGGCTGGAGCAGCCGGACGGCACTCGCCTCGAACTCTTTGGCTCGGGTGGCGGCATTGCGGTAGCCAACCGACTATCGCAGCTGCAAAACTCCCCCGTGCCGGTTTTGGGCCAGATTCCAATCAGCATTCCGCTGCGCGAGGGCAGCGATGCGGGTGTTCCCATCGTTGTTGGAAAGCCAACCGATGTTGCCGCCGTGGCGCTTGCCGCAGTGGCCCAGCAGATGGCCGTAGACCCAGTGGGGCTTGCCGGCAAGCGACTTAGGATAAACCTGTGAGTGAAACCGGAATCGAACAGCTACTTCAGGGCCTTGGGCAACACGACCAAAGCGTAACCGTCATCAATCCGGGCACCGGCAAGCCAAGCCATCTGCTGCCGGTATTCACCCGCGACGAGGTGTTGGCGGCAGCCACGGCAGCCCGAAGCCAGCTGCAAGCCTGGGCCCAGACCCCGGTTCGCGAGCGCGCCGGAATCCTGCTTGGGCTGCACGACCTGATTATCAAGCACCAGACCCAGCTGCTAGACCTGCTGCAGTTTGAGACCGGCAAGTCGCGCAGTTCGGCGTTCGAAGACTTTGCCGGTGCCCTCAACTCGGCCAGACACTATGGCAAGGTTGCGCCAAAGGTGCTGGGCATGAAGCGGGTACGCTCGGGTGCGCCAACCATGGTCATCAACTACGTAGATTTTCCACCGGTTGGGCTTGTGGGAGTCATCACGCCATGGAACTACCCGCTGGCCCTTACCGGCCTTGATGTGCTTCCGGCGCTGGTTGCCGGTAATTCGGTGATTCACAAGATTGATAACCAGACGGCGCTGACCGCGCTCTACCTGCGCAAACTGGCGATTGAAGCCGGTCTGCCGGAGCACGCCTGGACCATTGTGGTTGGCGACGGTGCCCAGGTTGGTAACGCCGTGACCGACGCCGTGGACTATGTGGCGTTCACCGGCAGCACCGCTACCGGCCGCGAGGTGGCCAAGCGCGCCGCAGCCAGACTGATTGGGTACTCGCTAGAACTTGGCGGCAAGAACCCGCTGGTTGTGCTGCCTAAAGCAAACCTGAAGAAGGCCGCCCGCATCGCCGTGGCCGGAGCAGTTGGCAATACCGGTCAGCTCTGCGTTGCCATCGAACGCGTTTACGTGCCGGCCGAAAAGCGCGAGGCCTTCATCGAACTGCTTTCTGCAACCGTGGACAAGCTGCAGATTGGCCGCGATGCCAACTTCACCACCGACATCGGATCGCTGGCAAGCGAGAACCAGCTGAAGCGCGTTAGTGGCATGCTGACCGATGCAGTGGAAAAGGGCGCCCGTCTCATCGGTGGTAAAACGCTGCCAGAAACCGGGCCGTTCTTCATTCAGCCTGCAATCGTCACCGATATTCCTGCCACCGCCAACCTGGATCGCAACGAGGTCTTTGGTCCGGTGATTCAGGTGTACGGCTACCAGAGCATCGATGAGGCCGTGGCCCTGGCAAACGATACCGAGTTTGGTCTAAACGCCTCGGTGGTTGGACCGGTTCGCGAGGCCCTTCAGGTGGCCAAGCGCCTGCAGGCTGGAAGCGTCAACATCAATGAGGGATTCCGCGCCAGCTTTGCATCGATGGACTCACCGATGGGTGGCGTGAAGCACTCTGGAATGGGCCGCCGCAACGGCGACTACGGACTGCTGCGCTTCACCGAACCGAAGGCGATTGGTGTTGCCCAGGGACTGCTCAAACTTCCGATGCGCGGAGCCGACTACCAGCGAGCCGCAAAGCTGTTGGTTGTTCTAAGTAAGATTTTGCGCCGACTCTAACCGCGCCAATTACCAGCCGAAGTGGCCACTTTTGTGGCTAGGTGGCCTCGTGGTCGTAAGGCGCAGCCTCACCCGCAGCAAGCGCAACGATGGGGGCGGCCACAGCCGCAACCTCTGACTTAGCCGCCGCAGCAACCGCCGCAGTGTGGCCACGAACAGCCGAGACATCCTCAAGCAGGGCCTCGCGAATGATTCGACGTGGATCGTATTGGCGTGGGTCAAGCTTGCGCCAATCCACGTCTTCGCCAAGCTCTTCACTCAACTGCGCCTGAGTCTTATCGGCGAAATTGCGGAAGGATCGAATCCATTCGGCAAGCTTGCGAGCGTATTCGGGCAGGCGCTGCGGGCCAAGCACCACCGCGGTGATTACCGCGAGGATCACTAGCTTTTCGCTGTCAATGCCAAACACCCTTAAAGGTTACCCCTCTCCTCCCGAAGAATGGCGGCCTGCGGGATTACACTGGGCGCAGAGCGCCAAAACGCGCCAAGCGGGAGCATCATGGTAGACAAAATCAGCAGCTGGAAATACACCGAAGAGTTCGTCATCGAGTCGGAACCAATTGCTCGCGCCCGAATGCGCGCCGAAGAGCTTGGCGTGGAGTGCGTAACCCCATCGGTGGGTAGCCACCTCGCAGTTTTGGCTAGCGCTTCTGGCGCCAAGGCCATCGTTGAGGCCGGCACCGGAACTGGCGTAAGCGGCCTTTGGTTGCTGGCCGGCGCACCGGGTGCAATCCTCGCCACCATCGATGTTGAGCCAGAGCACCAGGTGGCCGCAAAGGTTGCCTTCACCGAAGCTGGCATCAAGCAGAGCCAGACCCGCGTTATTGCGGGCCGTGCCATCGATGTCATGAGCAACATGGCCGATGCCGCCTACGACCTCGTTTTCCTGGATGCCGATCGCGACACCCTTGAGGACCAGCTGCGCGAGGCTGCCCGCCTGCTTCGTCCAGGTGGCGTTGTGGCCGTTGCTCACGCCCTATGGCGCGACCGAGTGCCAGACCCAGCCATGCGCGACGAAGCAACCGCCATCTACCGAGATGTGCTGCGCTTCTTCAAGAACCAGGAGAGCTTTGTAACCGCGCTTTCGCCGGTTGGCGACGGCCTGCTGATTGCCAGCCGCATCGCTCACGAAGAGTAACCAGCCTTAAATACAAAATCGGGTCAGATTCTAGAATCTGACCCGATTTGAATTCTTGGGACTTAGAGTCTCACTACGCCCTGAAGGGTTTCGAAAAGCTTCTTGGCCTCATCGTCGTTCATTGAGAAGACTAGGCGACCCCCACCGTCAACCGGTACCTTCAGGACAATCAGTCCGCGTGGTTCGCGTTCTGCTTCCATTGGGCCATCGGTGCCTCGCGGCTTCATTGCTGCCATTGGTATAGCTCCTTGTAACTGGGCCAAAAGCGACCCGTCTTCAATTAAACCAGAGTGCAACAGTGTAAAAACCGAAAATCGCTCTATATTGTTTGTCTTTGATAACGAATAAGTAAACATTGGCTTTACTTACGGTGGATATCCCCTGACAGGGCCTTAGGGAGGGGTGTAATCCGGGTTTACATAGACCCAGCAGAGCGCCAGCCAAACCATCTGAGTGATGGTCATGAACACCAGCACAAACCACTTGCTGGTGGCACTGAGGTTGCGGGTCTTGAAGGCCAATGCGGCCATAAGCGGGAATGCTGGCATCAAGATGCGGAAGGTGGAGCTCTGCGGGTTGAACACCAGTAGAAGGTAAAGGAAGTAGGCACCGTTCCAGAGACGCAGCTCGTTGCCCAGCTGGCGCACCGACTTGGAGAACTGCACCCAAACTGCGAGAGTGACCGCAAAGAGCACGAAGACCCAGCCCCACTGTGGGCCCAGCAACAGGCTGCCGATGCCGAACCAACCATCCATCAAAATCAGATGCGCGTTGGCACCGCTGTAGCGCCAGGCCAGTTCGGTGGCCGTGTAGGCATCCATGCGACCGGTGATGATCCAGGCGAAGATTGGCCAAGCCAGGCCCAGCACGCCGCTGAAAATAGCCAGCCCGCCCAACTGCCAGCGTTCGGTGGTGGTGAAGAAGACATTGCCACTTCGGTGCTTGAACCAGCGCACAATCCACATACCAAATAGCATGGCGGCAAAGCTGACCATGCCCGGTCTGGTTACGCTGAGGCCCACCAACCAGGGAACGGCCATCAGGTAGCGGTGTTGCAACAGATAGTAGAGGCCGCCGGTTAGAAACAGCAGGCCCAGGGTTTCGGCATAGCCAACCTGAAGCACCGGGCTGGTGGCCCAGAAGCCAAAGAGGGTCAGGCCCCAGAGCGAAACACCCTCGTCGAATTTGAGACGGAACAGCTTGTAGATCATCACCGCAAGCGCAAATGAAAGCACGAGGCTGGCGGTTGGGGCCAGCACCTTCCAGGGCACAAGGCCGCCGGTGAGGAAGGTGAGACCGCGGATCAGCAGCGGGAATCCGGGCATGAAGGCCCACGAGTTTTGCTGCACGCTGCCATCGGCGAAGGTTGGCAGATGCACTGCGTAACCAGGCACGTGACCGATACCGAAGTCGAAGATTCGGTGGTACCACTCCACGTCCCAGATGTTTAGGAAGTCGAAGTACTGTGGTTTTCCACCAGGAGACCAGGGGCTTGGGCCCTGGGTGCTGGCAGCCCAGAGGAACAGCAGTGTGGCCACGAGGCGGGTTGCCGACCAAACCACCAATACGCGGGTAAGCCAGCTTCTACCCCAGAGCGCAACCGCACGAAGCGCCAGTGGGCTGTTGCGAAGGTTGGCGAAGTTTGCGCCTATGCGGTCAGCCACTTACGAAGTGCTTCCTCGCAGGTGCGGATCTCTGAAAGGGCCACCGACTCGTCGTCGGCGTGAGCCTTGCT
>JBDLVH010000006.1:0-3621 GCA_039804865.1 Actinomycetota bacterium
ACGTTTTGCGCGGTCAGCTGCTTGCCGTCGAGGGCATCGGTGAGGGCCTTGCCGTCCTGGGTGCGGGCAAAGGCGCTGCCGTTCCAGGTCCAGAGTGCGGTGGCAGCCGGGAACTGCGCCTTTACGTCCAGCACGGCCTTGCCGCTGGCACCGGCAGACGACGAAGCCGCATCGGTGGCAAAGCTGAAGGCTGGCTGAGGTGCGCCAAGCGATAGGTGTGCGGTCTGCATGTTCTGGGCCTTCACAAACAGGTTGTGCGGGGCGACGCGATTTGTAACGCGCTCCATGGTGCCCTTGCCAACCTCGCTGGTTTCGTCAGCGTTGTAAATGCCGGTGGCCTTCATGGCCAATACGAATGGCTTCTGGCCACCCGAGTAGGAGATAACGCCACCGAATGCGGTAGCCAGGTCTGGGTCCATCGGGCGCACCGAGCGAATCGGGCCAAATTCTGCAGGCATCTGCGAGTGCCAGATTGCGAGGAAGCGAGTTAGGCCGCCCTCAACCATTTCATCAATGACGATGTCGGTCTTGCTCAGCGCCAGCTGCGGACGAGCCTCTGGCGAGTTGTCGATCTTGCCCATTACAACCGGCCCGGCCAAGAACTTGTTGCTGCCGGTTTGGTACTGCACACCGGTTAGCGGCGCGGTGTCGTAGGTTACCGCCGGGGTTGCACTGCTGGAGGTGCCGGTTCCCGGGTTGTTGCTTGCGTTGTTAACCGCTGCGCTGGCACAGCCGCCCACAAGGTTGACAGCAAGAACCAGGGTGATGATGCGAATGCCACGCGATGAACTGAACATATGGCAAAACGCTATCCCAGCAACCTTAGGCCGCCAGTAGGACACGCAAAACTTAAGCCAGTTCTAGGTCTTCCAGGCTCACGGCGCTGAGGTACTTGTAGCCCTTGGCCTCGATAACCTGCTGCGCACCGGTGTTGCGGTCTACCACGGTTGCAACCGCAACGATGATGGCGCCGGCGGCCTCGAGAGCCTCGGCTGCGGTGAGCGGTGAGCCACCGGTAGTTGAGGTGTCTTCAACAACTACAACGCGCTTGCCCTTTACGTCTGGGCCCTCAACCTGACGACCCATGCCGTGGGCCTTGGCGGCCTTGCGAACCACGAAGGCATCGATGGCGCGGCCACGTGCGGCACCCTGGTGCAGCACCGCGGTGGCAACCGGGTCGGCTCCCATGGTTAGTCCACCGATTGCCTCGAAGTCGGTGATTCCGGCCTGGTCTAGCAGGTCTAGCATTACCTGACCAATCAGCGGAGCAGCCTCGTGGTGAAGGGTGGCACGGCGAAGGTCTACGTAGTAGTCGGCTTCGATGCCACTGGAAAGAGTCACCCGACCGTGCACTACTGCAAGGTCTTTGATGAGCTGAACGAGACGTGGCTTGGCGGCAGAGGTAAAGGTCATGCTTTAAGTTTAAGGAATGCGCATTGCCACCTGGAACGTAAACAGCATTCGTACCCGTGTTGGGCGCGTAACCGACTACCTGCAGCGAGCCGATATCGACGTGCTTGCCATGCAGGAGATCAAGTGCAAGCCCGAGCAATTTCCGGTGGCTGCCTTTGAAGAACTGGGCTACAGCATCACGATGCACGGGCTCAACCAGTGGAATGGCGTTGCCTTCGCCAGCCGCATCCCCGCCGAAGACGTGGAGATCGGCTTTGCCGACATGCCAGGATTTGGCAAGCCAGATAAGCCGGTGGAACAGGAAGCCCGGGCCATCGGTGCCACCTTCAACGGCGTGCGCCTCTGGAGCCTATACATTCCGAACGGTCGCAGCCTGGATGATCCGCACTACAGCTACAAGCTGGAGTGGCTAGATCGGTTGGCCGCGGCCAGTGCCGAATGGCTTGAGCACGAACCAGACCTGCCACTCGCGCTGATGGGTGATTTCAACATCGCTCCCCTAGACACCGACGTCTGGGACATCCACGATTTTGCCGGCGCCACCCACGTTTCGGTGCCGGAGCGCGAGGCCTTTGAGGCCTTCGAGCAGATTGGCTTCGCCGATGTGGTGCGTGAGCGCAGCCCACAGAAGTACACCTACTGGGACTACCAGCAGCTGCGTTTCCCGCGCGATGAGGGAATGCGAATCGACTTCATCCTGGGTTCTGAGGCCTTCGCCGAGCGGGTAACCGCCGCCGAAATTGTGCGCGACGAGCGCAAGGGTGAGGGCGCGAGTGACCACGTGCCTGTGGTGGTTGACCTAGCCGACTAACGGCTGTTGAGTATCTAGCCCAGCTGGGCTCTAGTTAGAGCAGGTGCTGCTGGAGCCCTTGGTGCCGCGAACCCAATCTGGCAAGGTGGTAGTGCTGGCGCTTGGGCTGGCAGAAGCCGTGGCCGTTGGGCTAGCCGTACTAGCACTCTGCGCACCTGCACCAGGGTTGCTCTTTGCCAGAACCAGCGGTTCATCGGCCTTTAGCTTGTCAAACAAAATCTTGGCCTGGTCTGCAATCAGCTGCACTCGGCCCTGGTTAGGTGCCGGCAAGCCACCCATCGATGGCGCCTGCAGGAAGGTCATTTTGTCTGGCGAGACCCCCTTGAGTGCACCGGCCAGGCCCACCAAGACATTGAGGTCGGTCATGTTGCTGCTGAGGGTCATGTTGCGGGCAGCTGCATTGGCCAGGCTGTAGAGATAGATGGGGTTGGTGAGCACACCTTGGCTCTTGATCTTGCGGAACAGCGAAGACATAAAGACCTGCTGATTGCTGATGCGACTGAGGTCTGAGCCATCGCCGATTCCGTGACGAGTGCGCAGGAACTGCAGCGCCTGCACACCCTGAAGCGTGTGGACACCGGCGGCAAGATCTAGGTGGGTGTAGGTGTCGTGGATTGGGTTGGCCACACAGACGGTGACACCGCCAACCGCGTTGGACATCTCGATTACACCCTTGAAGTTGATCATTGCCAGGTATGGAATGGTTAGGCCGGTGATGCTCTCAACGGTAAGCAGGGTGCAGCCAGGCCCGCCGTTTGAAATGGTGGCATTGATCTGGCCAAGCGACTGCGGCAGATAACCTGAGCCACCGGTGGTGCTTGGGCAGGCAGGCCAAGGAACCATTAGGTCGCGTGGGAAGCTGAGGGCGACCGCGTTCTTGCGGTCTGCCGATACGTGAAGCAGGATGATGACGTCTGCCAGGTTGCTGGTTACGTGGCCAAAGCCGCCGCCCTGACCGGCGCGGGTATCGGAGCCAACCAAGAGCATGTTGATTGGACCGTTGAAGTTGGCTGGTGCGGCAATGGCATGTCCGTTGCCATCCAAAAGCTGGATGCCACCGTTCTTAAGCTGCCCACCGATTGAAACTGCCGAGTAGGTTGCAACCACGAGGGCCGAGGCAACAAGCACAGCCAGGCTGCGCCAGGCGATGCCCAACCAGGAGACCGACCTGCTGCGCTCGGCCAAGACCCCGTGACGCGGATGCGCCCGCTTCTTGGTTTGCGCTTTTTCGGTCAAGGGAATCCTCTGAAAAAATGGCGGAGGCCGTGGGATTCGAACCCACGAAGCATTGCTGCTCACTGGTTTTCAAGACCAGCTCCATCGGCCGCTCGGACAGACCTCCGCGTATAAGTTTAGAGCAACCTAGAGAATAGGATGCCTTCGAATCCTGAGAGAAC
>JBDLVH010000007.1:0-18224 GCA_039804865.1 Actinomycetota bacterium
TTCAAGAATTACACCGGATCGGTACCGCCATCGGGCGCCTACTACTGGACCCAGGGCACCCTACTCAAGGGTGTGCGCATTCAGGGCATCGTGGGCAACGCCAACCTATTGGCTTACGTTGCGATGCTTGGATTCTTCCTGTTCCTGGTGCAGCTGGCAATCAGAAAGTACAGCCGCACCTTCAACGTTTTGAGTCTCTTGCTTTCGCTTGGCTGCTTGGCTCTAACCCGCTCGGCAAGCATCGGTTTTGCCATGGCCTGCGCCATCGCCGTTGGCGTGGTGGCGCTCATCGCAGAGGGCCATGATCGCGAGACCAGACACCGCTACTACCGCCTGGCTTGGACCGGCTTTGGCATCATGGTGTTCTTCATTTTGGTTTACCGCCAGGAGCTTTTCACCCTGATTGGCAAGAGCCCAGACATGACCGGACGCACCGATATTTGGAAGGCCGTAATGGGCCTCATATCCCAGCGCCCACTTCAGGGTTGGGGCTGGATCAGCTATTGGATGCCGGGCGTAAAGCCATACGAAGGCCTAATCGTTCGCGACAACGTCACCTATTACGAGGCTCACAACAGCTACCTGGACGTTTGGTTGCAGCTGGGCATTTTTGGCCTCCTGCTGTTGGTGGCACTGTTGGCATTTACCTTCATCAAGCTTTGGCGCTTGGCCGTTCGCCACACCAGCCCGCTGTACCTTTGGCCGCTGCTGGTCTTTGTTTCGTTGCTGATGCAGAACCTCACCGAGAGCCGCATGATTGTGGAACTGGGCTGGGTCTTGGTGGTTATTTTTGCCGTGAAGGTAAATGAACCGGCGGAGTTTTTGGAGCCCCGCGGTAAGAGCCCGAAGCGACTTCGCCTGCGTTTGAAGTCCCTGGCACCTAAGTCCTCAGAGCCCAAGTCGGCTAAGGAATAATCAGTTTCTGCCCCAGCTGAATCACATCGCTGGTTAGGGCGTTTGCGGTCTTGATTGCTGCAATGGTTACGCCGAATTTGAGAGCAACCTTGGTGAGCGTGTCACCCGAAACCACTGTGTAAGTCTTGACCGTAGCCGTTGGGGTTGGCGTTGGGGTGGTTGTGCTGGAAGGCTTTGGCGTTGCGGTAACCGATGCGGTTGGCTTGGGCGTCGCGGTTGGGGTAACTGCAGGCTTTGGAGTTGCGGTAACTGTGGCCGATGGAGTTGGAACCGGAGTTGCGGTAGGCGTTGCGGTTGGGGTCGGCAACGAATCATTTGGGTTCTCAAGCGGAGTCTTGTAGTTGGCCGACATAGCCACGCCCAGCGGCAAAATCGTGGTCATTGTGGCATCAATCTTGAAGCTGGCAGGTGTGGTGCCGCGCAACTCTTCGTACTGCTTTGCGCTAACCAGACGACGCTTACCCGCACTCATCAAATAGATGAACTTGAGTGGCGAAGTGACAAAACGACCCAGCTGAGTGGTGCCCTTCTTGAGGTAGGCGCAGGTGTTGTCTGCTAGCTGCACCGGCTTGCCAGGATAGGCGGCGGCATAGGCATCGTTGATTGGCTGCCAGGTTCCATTTACGGCTAGGTACTGCTGGGTGCCACAGATGATTCGGTAGCTCATCGAGCCAACTGAGCTGTAGTCGCTGAGCTCCGCCTTGGTCACCTTTAACTGCTTGGTGAAGCCCAACTCGGTGGCCAGTGCCTGAGTGGCAATCTGGCGGTAACCGGCTAGATCATCGGTGACAAAGATGTGGCCATAGCTGTCTAGCAGTGCAGTAGCCGGGGCAAAGATGCTGGAGCCCGAAGCGATTAGATCTAGGGCGCTTTCGGGCAAAATCTGCACCGATGGATCGGTCGTGAGCGCGGAGAGCTTCACAACGGCGGAGGCGTTGAACGTGGTTCGCTTGCTCTGGCCGGCGATGTAATAGGTGCTCTTGCCGGTTGACGACTTGGCCAAGAACGGCAAAGTCAGATCGTTGGTTAGCAGCGGAATGCGCTTCAGCACCGAATCTGGCAGCTGAGCCGGCGCAATCATCAGCGCATTTTCGCCAACCACGGCACGGCGACCAAGTGGGGTAAGCACAAAGCGCTTACCGGCGGCGTCTTGCACGATGCTTTGGATGGCTACACCCGAATCGATGGTGGCAAGGCTCTGGGCCGAAAGCGTTCCGATGGTTGGCGTGAACCACTGCCTAAAGTCCATGTCGGCGCTGGTCTTGGCATCGATGGCGTAGTACTTGCCGTCCATGATTGTGGCGTCGGTTCCGGTGGTGCGGTTGGTGAACAGTTCGCCGTCTTTGGCGATTGGGGTGCCCCAAGGCAGGTAGCTGAATGCGGCGATACCCACCGGTGAACTTGCGGGAAGGTTGATGCCCGCCGCGGTGACGGATGCAGCATCGAGGATCTCGTGCTTAACACCGGCGGTGATCAGATAGCTAGGGCCGCCAAGTGCCTGTCCGGCAACATCCGGCACAAAAGCGCTGATGGTGCCGGAGGACGGCATTGCGTTTAGCTGATTAGCCGAGAGCTGCACCGCGGTGGAACAGCTGAGGCCATAGTTGGCAGCCTGGTCGCAGGAGCTGACCACGTACTTGCGGCCACCGTCTACAAAGAAGTACCCGCCGGTAGCCGACTTGACCAGGCGATTCATGTCGGTGCTGGTGGCAAACGAATCTAGGTAGTCCTGTGAGATGCGTCCGATTGGGCCAAGTGGCGCGTACGCCTTCACCAAGGTTGGGTCCACCACGCGGTGCTTGACGTAGTTGCCCGAGGCAGGGTCTGGGGTAATCAGGTAGACGTCGCTGGTGGAAGACTGCAGCAGGAAGCCACCGCCAACCGGCGAGCCAAACCAGTCCCAGTAGTAGCGCCAGAAATTGCGGTTTCCGTAGGCGCTGCAGCTGTCACCAGAACCGTAGAGGTTGGACAGCGCAGCTTGGTTTGGGGTGTAAGGCGTGTAGTAGTAGAGGGCCGCAGTTGCCTGACTCTTCAGGGTGAAGGTGCGCTTGCCGCAGCTGGCCTTGTTGGCCTGATACGAGACACTTACGTCTCGGCCCACCTTTAGATAGGTGAACGAACCGGCCGGGTTTCCATACCAGTGGAACTGGCTGGCGGCCTTATAAACCTGATAGAAGAATCCGAAGGTGCTGCACGGACCGCTATCGGGGCAGTTAAATCCCATGGCAATTTGGTAGCGATAATCCGCCGGCTTGGTAGAACTTGGGTTGCCGCTGGAGTCGGGCCAGAACGGGTTGGTGCTGGTTACCAGTCCCTGCTCTTTTTGCAGGGTGACGAGCAAAACGCGCGGATTGATATTGCAGGCACGACCGATGATGACCAGCATCTGGGCCACGGTTTGGTTTGGAGTGGCTGGGATGGCGTCGCAACGGCTTGGGTCGGCTGCCACCGCCGGAATATCGGTGCGGTAATAGCGCAGACAGGTGAAGTCGCCCGGGCTTGGGTTTCGCGGCAAGGTGCTCTTGCAGTTTGGAACCTGCTGGTCCATGAAAGCCTGCAGGCTGGGGGCATCGGTGGCGCCAAAGTCGTAGAAGACGCTGTCGCCGATGATGAGTCCCGGATCGAACGAAGACCCGCTGAGCGCCTTGGCCGGGGTCTGCTGCTGCACGGTGATGCTTAAACCGACAAGGCCCGAAAGGGCCAACGCCACCGAAGTGACGAAGGCCCAGAATCGAGTCGGTCGGTTTTTTGACATTTACTTACTCAGCGTCACCGATGCACTGCCGATGTAACCTGCCGAACGATAGGTGACCGTGGCCAGCAAAGTGCCCGAGGCGAGGCCAGCGGTCTGGATTTCCATTGGGTAGCACTGGGTGGTGTCCACGTTGCTCTCGGCACGCACGGTCTGCGTCTTGCTGGTTGAACCAGAGGTCACGGTTAGGGTGCACTGGCCGCCGTTCTCGGCCACATTGGTGACCTGCGCAACCACGTCAACCACACCGGCGGTGGCATCCAGGTTTGACTGCAAAATGTTGACGATGGCCTTCTGGATTGGCTGCACGGTTGCGGTTGGCGAAGCCGAACCGGTTGGGGTCGGCTGCGCCGAGGCCGAGCTGCTGGAACTGCTGGACGGGCCATCGGTTGGGAAGGTGGTGGCACCCCAGTGCGGATAAAGCAACGAGCAGCCAGCCAACGCGGTGCTAGCTAGCAATATCGCGGCGATCTTTAGTGACTTCATTTGGCTTCCTTTCGGGATTGCCGTAGCACTATTTTGCGACAGCGGCCTGGGTAAATGCCTTCTGTACCATGGCACGAATGGCTGGGAAATTCGGGTGAACTACATCGATGGTTGGCGGAACCAGCTCTAGTTTCTGGATTCCAAGCTTCTTGGCCTTGATTGCCAGATCGATGTAGGTACCGATCATGCCGTTAGGAATATCGGTCTGCAGCAACTGCTTGCCGGCTCCAGCGATGTCCTTGAAGTGGGTAAGAACGGTAGCCGGATCCAACTGGGCCAGCATGGCGTCTTCAACTTGGCGCTGACGCTTCATACGGTCGTAGTCGCTCGAGCCGTGACGGGCACGGGCATACTCAACGGCGGTCTTGCCGTCCATGTGCTGCACGCCAACCTCAATCCAACCCTTCACGTTGATTGGCTGGCCGTTCCAGTCTTCCTGGCCACCGATTGGCTGGCGGGACTGCACATCGATGGTGATGCCGCCGAGGGCATCGATTAGTTTCTTGAAGCCAGCCATGTCTACCAGCACGTAAGACTGAATCTTGAGTCCGGTTACGCCCTCGATTGCCTCACGGGTGGCCTCGATGCCCGGGTTGGAACCGTGGGCCACTGCGTCTGGGTACAGCGAAGCGTGGTTATCGGTGGTGTCTTTGTAGATTGCGTTGATCAGACAGACATCGCCGCAGTTGTAGCCGTCAGGCCAGATGGCCGCCATTGGCGAACCGGCCACGAATGGTGCTCGCTGCAGGTTGCGCGGAATACCGATGTTTACGGTCTGGCCGGTCACGGCATCGATGCTGAGCACACTCATCGAGTCTGGGCGAAGACCCAGGCGGTCGCGGGCGGCGTCGCCACCCATCAGCAGAATGTTGTAGCGACCGTTAGAAGCCTGGGTGAAGCCCTGCTGGGTGAATAGCCCACCCATCAGGTTGGACTGAACTCCGGCAAGGTTGCCGGCATAGCCGATGGTGCTGGTTCCCAAAACTCCAACTCCAAGGATGGCGAGGAGGGTGACCAAGCGCGCCTTCTGCGGCAGGCGAATTAGACGAAGTAGACGCAGGGTGTCCAGCGCCAAAAGCGCAAACATAACGGCGTAGAGAACCAGGAATCCTGCAATCAAGGCATCGGCGAAAGGTGCGGTAACCACCAGGAACAACCACGAACGGTTTACGAAAAACAGAACGGCGGCCACCACAAAAAGCGCCCAGTAGGTGAGAGTTGCCACGATGCCAACGCGACCAACCTTGCGGTTTCCGGCAATCAACTGAGCCGAACCGGGAATGAGAAGCGTGAGGGCGATGAGCCAGGCGGCACGCTTGAGCATGTGGCCGGAGGTGGCTCGATCTATGTTGCGAAACGGGCTAGTGCTAGACATGGGCTGCGCTTAGAGCTGCGCCTTCAGCTTGAGGTTTTTCTCGGCAACCTGGTCTTGCAGGTTTTGGGCAAATGCAGCCAACTTGGCACTGAGGTCGGCGTCAAAGGCACCGATGATGCGGGCAGCCAAAATTCCTGCGTTGCGAGCGCCACCGATGGAAACAGTTGCCACCGGAATGCCGGCAGGCATCTGCACGATGCTGAGCAGCGAATCCATGCCATCGAGGCGGGCCAAAGGAACTGGAACACCAACTACCGGAAGAGTGGTGACGCTGGCCAGCATGCCAGGAAGGTGGGCGGCGCCACCGGCACCGGCAATTACAACCTTGAGGCCACGACCGGCGGCAGCCTTGCCCCACTCGATCATGCGCTCTGGGGTGCGGTGGGCGCTGAGCACCTCAACCTCACACTCGATGCCAAATTCTTTCAGCACGGCAACAGCGTCTTGCATCACGTTCCAGTCGGAATCGGAGCCCATAACTACGCCGACAATTGGGTTTGCCATGTGTTGCTCCTTCAGCAGCTGGTTTCGCTCTAATTTTACGAAGCAGACGCCAAAATAGCGGGCAAGCGGCCCGTGTTGGCCTGGGCTTAAGCCCCCTTTAGGGTTAGGCCTGCTGCGTAAGAACCTTGGCGGCCTGACGAGCCTCTTCCAAAGCCCATTCGGCGTTGCCCGAAACCACGGTGACGTGACCCATCTTGCGGCCGGCTCGGGCGCCCTTGCCGTAGGTGTGAATCTTCACCTCAGGGTGAGCCGACTGGGCCTGGGCGTAGTGCGGCAAGAAGTCGTTTTGGTCGTCTACACCAAGCAGGTTAACCATCACGGCGTGGGCGTTAGTTGGCAGGGTAGAGCCCAGCGGCAGGTCTAGAACAGCACGCAGGTGCTGCTCAAACTGACTGGTTACGCTGCCCTCGATGCTGAAGTGGCCGCTGTTATGAGGGCGCATCGCCAACTCGTTGATGAGCAGGCGGCCATCGGCGGTCTCGAACATCTCAACCGCCAGCACACCCGTGACGCCAAGGCCCTCCGAAACCGCCTGAGCGATTACCGCGGCCTGTTCGAGGGTGCCTTCGCTGGCGTTTGGAGCCGGAGCCAGCACCTCAGAGCAAACGCCGTTTGCCTGCACGGTCTGAACCAGTGGCCAGGCCAAGAACTCTCCGCTTGGGTTGCGGGCGCTCAGCTGGGCCAGTTCGCGAACGAACGCAACCTTTTCCTCAACCAGCAGGTGGCCGCCAACCTTGGTTAGACCCTCCGCGCTCAGCCAGTCTGCTGCATCGGCAGAGCTAGAAACCACGCGCACGCCCTTGCCGTCGTAGCCGCCAATCGGGGTCTTGAGAATGGCCACTCCCCCGTGGGCCTCGATGAACGAATCCAGCGAATCGGCGTCGTGGATCTCAGCCCAGTCCGGCATCGGCAGGTTCAACTGGCTGAGGCGCTCGCGCATGCGCAGCTTGTTCTGAGCGAACGCTAGGGCCCTGCTTGGCGGCTGAACGCTGACTCCATTGGCCTCGAGGGCCTCCAAAACTGCCAGTGGCACGTGCTCGTGATCGAAGGTGATGACATCCACGGTCTTGGCAAACTCAGCCACCACTTCTACCTGGTTGTAATCGCCCACCAAGGTGGTTGCCAGTGCGGCACTGGAACCCTCGGCCTCGGCCAAAACCTTAAGGGTGATTCCCAGATTGATGGCAGGCGGGGTCATCATTCGGGCCAGCTGGCCGCCACCGATAACGCCTACGCGCAGTTCGCTCATTTTGCTCCTAGAGAAGACTTGGCAGTTAGCTGGCTGATTTCTTGAGCCACCAGTTTTGCCTTGGGTAAAGACTTGATTTCGAGCGGTTCTTGCCCGAGAACGTGAAGATTGATTAGTCCGCCGGTGAGCTCAACCCGCTGCACATCTGAAAGCGATACCTCGCGGAAATGCTGGCCGAATAGGCCACTGCGGGTAACCACCCGCGAGCTGGTGATGTCGGTCCAGGCGGTGAGATAGCGCACGGTGGGGAACACAAAACCGAACAGTGCAATCAAGCCACAGATTGCATCCACCACGATTGCCTGCCAGGGCTCGGTGGTCTTTGGGCTCAGGAAACTGAGCAGAAACGCCGCCAAACCAAGCAGCAGGGTTGGGCCGAGAAGTTTGCTGGATCGAGCACGCAAACGTGCCAGCAGGATCTCAGCTTCAAAACTCACTTTTCAATTGTGGCGTAAGTGAACGATATCTCCAGCCGCCACGGGGTTGGCCAGCCCATTCACCGAGAGCACAATTCGGCCGGCATCATCGATGGTGAGCGCCTTGCCCACCAATTCGGTGTCGCCCGGAAGAATGGCGCGAACCTGCCGACCCAGCGAAACACAGTTATCGATGACCGCCTGGCGCAAGCCGCTAGCCACCGGATCGAGGGCGGCAGCAACAAACCGCTGGTACCAAAAGTTGAGGCGCTCCAGATAGGTGGAGAGCACCAGGTCGAAGCGTTGGGCCAAGTCTTCCGGCAGGTTGGCACCGGCCAGCGCCAGCGAGGTTGCTGTGGGTACCGGCAGTTGAGCCGCAGTTTGGGTGAGGTTGATGCCGGCGCCCACCACCACGATTGCCTCGGTGGCCGAAGCAGTAACCAACTCGCTGAGCACTCCCGAGATCTTCAGTTCATCAACCAAAATATCGTTGGGCCACTTCACGCCGAGCACCGGTTTGGCCATACCTGGCGTTGAGTTTTCCAGCAGTCGCGCAACCGTCTCGCTCATTGCTAGTCCGCCCAGCAGTGGCAACCAGCCCAGGCCGCTCATGCCATTTGCACCGGCCAGGGCAGGGCGGAGCAAAACACTGATGGCCAGAGATGCATCCGACGGCGCTTCCCAACTGCGTCCGGCACGACCGCGACCCGACACCTGGTTGGCTGTGGCCATCACGGTGAAGTCTGGCAGCTGCTCACTCCGAGCAATATCGATGAGCTGCGAGTTGGTGCTGGAGGCCTGCTCCAACCAGATCAATCGGCCGGCAAGCTTGCCACTGTGCGGAAATTCCATGATTGCAGACTAGCGTTTGAAGCCCGAAACGGCGGGGGCTGCATTAGAGTTTGAGACAGAATAACGAAGCTGGAGTGCACCTTGACTGCTGAGAATCAAACCCCAGATCTGTCCACAACCGCGGGCAAGCTAGAAGATCTGCGTCGCCGCTACCACGAGGCCGTCCACGCAAGTGGTGAGGCCGCCGTAGTAAAGCAGCACGCCAAGGGCAAGAAGACCGCTCGCGAGCGCATCGAGATGCTGCTTGATCCAGGTTCGTTCGAAGAGCTGGACGAGTTTGTTCGTCACCGCTCCACCGCCTTCGGTATGGACAAGGCCCGCCCATACGGCGACTCGGTAGTCACCGGTGTCGGCACCATCGGTGGCCGTCAGGTTGCCATTTACTCTCAGGACTTCACCATCTTCGGTGGTTCACTTGGCGAGGCTGCCGGCAACAAGATCATCAAGGTAATGGACCTTGCAATCGCCACCGGTGTGCCGGTTATCGGCATGCTCGACTCGGGCGGTGCTCGCATCCAGGAGGGCGTTATCGCCCTTGGCAAGTACGGCGAAATCTTCAAGCGCAACACCATGGCCTCTGGTGTCATCCCGCAGATCTCCATCATCATGGGCCCTGCCGCCGGTGGTGCCGTTTACTCGCCTGCCCTAACCGACTTCGTGATCATGGTGGACAAGACCTCCAACATGTTTGTCACCGGCCCAGACGTCATCAAGACCGTGACCGGCGAAGACGTTGGCATGGAGGAGCTTGGTGGCGCACTAACCCACAACAAGACCTCGGGCGTGGCTCACTACCTGGCCTCCGATGAAGACGATGCCATCGACTACGCGCGTTCGCTGCTGAGCTACCTGCCAGCCAACAACTTGGCTGAGGCTCCGGTATTTGCCGCGGCCGAAGACCTCTCGGTGACCGATGCAGACCGCGTACTGGACACCATCATCCCCGACTCGCCAAACCAGCCATACAACATGGTCACCATCATCGAGTCTTTGGTGGACGACGGCGAATTCCTCGAGGTGCAGCCACTTTACGCACCAAACATCATCGTGGGCTTCGCTCGCATCGATGGCCGCAGCGTTGGCGTGATTGCCAACCAGCCACAGCAGATGGCGGGAACCCTGAACATCGAGGCCGGCGAAAAGGCTGCCCGATTCATGCGTTTCTGCGATGCCTTCAGCATCCCAATCCTCACCCTGGTAGACGTACCGGGCTACCTTCCAGGTACCGACCAGGAGTGGGCCGGCGTTATTCGTCGTGGAGCCAAGTTGCTCTACGCCTACGCGGAGGCAACCGTGCCACTGGTAACTGTAATCACCCGCAAGGCTTACGGAGGCGCCTACATCGTGATGGGTTCGAAGCAGCTTGGAGCCGACATCAACCTGGCTTGGCCAACCGCCGAAATTGCGGTTATGGGTGGCCAGGGTGCCGTCAACATCCTCTTCCGCGACAAGATCAAGGAAGCAGAGGCGTCTGGCGCCGACGTGGCAGCAGTTCGTGCCCAGCTTGCCGCCGAGTACACCTACAACGTTGCCAGCCCGTTCTTGGCCGCCGAGCGCGGTGAGCTAGACGGCATCATCGAGCCTTCGGCCACCCGTGCCGCAGTGGTCAAGGCTCTTCGTGCACTTCGCACCAAGCGCGCCAACGTGCCACCAAAGAAGCACGGCAACATTCCGCTTTAAACCCGCGCCAACAAACGCAAACCAAACCCTAGCCCGCCAAGAAAGCACCGATGACCAAGCCGATTGATCCAACCGAACACCTGAAGGTGGTCGCTGGCAATCCCACCGCGGAAGAACTCGCAGTGGTGGTTTCGGTGCTTCAGGCTGCGGCGGCTGCCTCGGCGGCCGAGCAGGCCAAGACCAGCCGTGCCGTTTCACCGGCCTCTAGCTGGCACCAAAACATCAACACCCTGCGCGGTTCGGTTGTGCCTGGTCACGGTCAGTGGCAGGCCAGCTATCGTCGCGGGCTCAACTAAAAACCCTGGAGCCGCATGCCGCGCCAATCTTCGGCCATCGATCAAATTGCAGACCGTCACCTAGATTGGATGGCCCAGCAGAGCCCCAGTTTTGCCACCTACATCGGCCGTCCCTACGGCGCCGATCAGCTGGATGACGAATCGCCTAAGTCGCACGCCGAAAGTGCCGCCCACGCCAAATCGGTGCTTGCCGAATTGGCCGCAGCCAAGCCAGTTGACGACACCGATTTGGTGACCCTGGCGGCGCTGCGCAACACACTCGAACTAGAGATCAAGACCTTTGAGGCTAACCTCTGGCGCTGCGACCTCAATGTGATTGCCTCACCCGCCCAGGGCATTCGCGAGGTCTTCGACATCTCCCCCACCGCCACCGAAACCGACTGGCAGAACCTAGCAAAGCGCATGCGTGCCGTTCCAGCCGCCGTCGCCGGATACATCGAGTGCCTGCGCGACGGCATTGCCGCAGCCGACACCCCGGCTCGTCGCCAGGTACTTGAGGTAGTCGAGCAGGTTGCCGAAATCACCGCCGCCGACGGCTTCTTCATCGAGTTTGCCCGCGATGCCAAGCCTGAGGCAGGGCAGCTTTCTGAGGCGCTGCTGACCGAGTTGGCGTCCGCTGCCGAGGTGGCCACCGCTGGTTACAAGGTGCTGGGTGATTTCCTAGCCGGCGAACTACTGCCGGCAGCTCGGCTGGATGACGCCATCGGGCGCGAGCGTTACGCACTGCTGAGCGAAGCCTTTGTGGGTTCCAAGCTAGACCTGGATGAAACCTATGAGTGGGGCATTCAAGAGTTGGCCAGAGTGACCGCCGAACAAGAAGCGGTTGCCCAGCAGATCAAGCCGGGAGCCACCGTTCTTGAAGCAATTGCACACCTGGATTCCGACCCAAGCCGAAAGCTCCATGGCACCGATGCTCTGCGCACCTGGATGCAGCAACTGAGCGACCGCGCCATCGAGGAACTGGGCAAGACCCACTTCGATATCGCTCCTCCCCTGCGCCAGCTGGAGTGCATGATTGCACCCACCCAAACCGGCGGCATCTACTACACCGGCCCTAGCGATGACTTCAGTCGTCCGGGTCGCATGTGGTGGAGCGTGCCTGCCGGTGTCACCGAATTCGACACCTGGCGCGAAACCACCACCGTGTATCACGAGGGTGTTCCCGGTCACCACCTGCAGGTGGCGCAGCAGACCTTCAACCGCGATGAGCTCAACTCGTGGCGTCGCCTGGCATCCTGGACCAGCGGCCATGGCGAGGGCTGGGCCCTGTATGCCGAGCGCCTAATGGCAGACCTGGGCTTCTTAGATGACCCGGGCGACCGCCTTGGCATGTTGGATGGTCAGCGAATGCGAGCCGCCCGTGTGGTGCTGGATATCGGTGTGCACCTGGGCAAGCCACGCCTGGATGGCACCGGCAGCTGGAACTTCGACTACGCCTACAACTTCATGAGCCAGAACGTGAACATGAGCCCAGAGTTCGTGAAGTTTGAGGTGAACCGCTACTTTGGCTGGCCTGGCCAGGCACCAAGTTACAAGGTTGGCCAGCGCATCTGGGAGCAGCTGCGCGACGAGGCTGCAGCTGCCGCCGGGGAAAACTTTGACATCAAGGGCTGGCACAAGAAGGCACTAAATCTGGGTGGTCTAACCTTGGACACCCTGCGCTACGCACTGAGTCTCTAAGACAACACAGGCCTTTAGAACAAAACGGGCCTCTAGGCCACCCAGGTCTTTAGGGCAGGCGCAGCCAAAGGTCTGGGCCGGCAGCCTCGGGCCTGGTGGCGGTGATGCTCACCATGTAGTCCTCACCGCGCGGAGCACGCACTGTGATGGTGCCGGCAACCACACCCCTGATGCTCTGGGCAATGGTGGTCTGAATATCTTCGATCTGCTCTGGAGTGGCATTGATCAGGCCGCCCTCATCCAAGAGGTTCACAACGATGTTGCGCTTGCGGGCGTCGCGGGCGGCAACTCGCACGCCATCGTTTAGCAAAGACTGACCTTGGATCTCATCGCGCAGTCGAGCATTTAGCAGCAATGCCTCAGCACGGTCTTCATCGGTGAGCTTCCCGTCCTGGCTGACGATTCTCTCCAGCAACGGCAAGCCGGTGAGCAACGTGCTCTGCAGCAGGCGGTCGCGTTCGGCACGGCCAAAGGTGATGCGGGCAGTGCGCTGCGAAGTGGCATTGGCCTGGGCACGATACTGTTCGGCTTGCTGCCCGATTTTCTGCAGTCCGGCACCAAGTGCGTGGGCAGCACCCACCAGCATTACTCCACCGATTAGCCCAACGGTGGTGATCTGACGAACACCACCCCAGGCGATTACCTCAACCCACATTGCCGCCGTGCCAGACCAGGCGATGAAGGCACTGCCACGAATGGCCGTGATGGCGAGCAGAGTGCTGATGCCGGCTACGAACCAGGTTTGGTAGGTACCGTTTGGCGATGCCTCGGCGATTGGGAAAACGCTAAGCACCAACAGCGGAACGGCCACCGAGATGGCCAGGTTGGCCCAGGCCTGCCAGCGTGGCAGCGCAAGGCGTGTGGTGTAGAGCAAGCTGGCCAAAACCGAAACGATGTAGAGCACGAAGGCAATGACAACTGGCTGCCAGGCCGTATAGGTGTTGAGCCACATCACACCCAAAACCAGGTGGTTGGTGGCAAACAACAGCCCGAGGATGATCAGGGCCCACTTGAGATAGCTAGGCATTTGGCGACCACTCCAAAATCACGCGACAGCCATCACCCGGATGCGAGTCGATGTGGGCAACGCCGCCAACCGATTCCATGCGGCGATAGATCATGATTCGGATGCCAAGGCGGCTCTTTGGAACTCGGCCTGGTCGGAAGCCCTTGCCCTTATCGGCGATGACAACCTTGACCTCATCAGCTGTGGCGCGAAGCTTTACCTCGCGGGCCACCTGTGGCCCACCTGCGTGGATAAGCGAGTTGCTGATTGCCTGCAGCGTGGCCTCGGTGATTGCAACCGAAACATCGTTGGGCACCTGCAGGTCTCCCTCAATCTTGCTGCTGATCTCGATGCTTGGGGCCTGACGGGCAACCAGGTCGCCAAGCGCGGTGAAGAGCGCCGGCACCGAAACGCTGCCGTCCATGTTGTCCAGTTCACTTGGATAGTCGGTGAGTCGGTGGATGGCGGCCTTCGCTGCATCTACTGCGGCTTCACGCTGCTGGGGCGAGTGCGCGTCTACTGCCAAGGCAAGTGCGGAAAGCACCTGGTTGTGCACGATCGAACCCAGACGAAGTCGCTCGCGCTCCACGGCATCGGTGGCCGCGTCCTTGGCAGCCAAAAGCTGAGCTTCTTCACCAGCCTTATCTCGATCAGCCGCGGAGTAGCGTAAGAATGCCACCAGAGTTGACATGGTAGCTGCGAACAACATGGTGTAAACCACGTCCTGGACCATGCGCATCATAGGAGCATGGCCACCGAAGGCACTCAGGCGCAGGATTCCAAAGTAAATGGGTACGGCCACGATGGAATCGATGCCGAGCGAACGGGTGAGGCCCATGCCGCCGGATAGAACCGCGGTACCCAGCGTCCACCAAACCCAAGGTGTGTAATCGTGCGGCAGCGCGTGCAGGCTTGCTATTTGATAGGGCCAGAGAATGAGTGTGGCGGCAACGGTGAGCAGATGCAGCACGTACCAGATGTGGCTGCCACTGAAGAACCAGTGACTGATGGCCATGCCCGCGATGCTACCGAGGACGGCAAACAGGCTGGGCCAGAAGAATGCCGCTTTTAGATAGGCGGATTGCTCCATGGCATTGATTGTCATCTCGGCTGCCGAGAGCAGCATGAGCAGCGAATAACCTCGGCCCAAAAGCTGATCTACGCGCCGGGCAGCAAAAGTGGTTGGACGCTGTGCCAGCCAGATTGAACCCGATGCGTTGCTCAATTTTGTTGCCTTCTACGAACCTATTTGGTTCGTACCAAAGAGGCTACTGCTTCCACGTGGTGGGTGTGTGGGAAAAGGTCAAACGCGCGAAGCTTCTTAAGTTCGTAGCCCTCGGCAAGCAACTGCTTGAGGTCTCGGGCCAGGGCAACCGGGTCGCAGGCAACGTAAACGATGTGCTTTGGGGCCATAGTTGTTAGCGCCTTGATCACCTTGGCACCGGCACCGGCACGCGGTGGGTCGATAACCACGGTGGCCTCGGTGTAGTCAACGCGGCCAGCCTTTGCCTCGGAAACCTGCTCGGCAACGAATCGCTCCACCGGAGCCAAAACCGCACGCACTGCAGGTAGGTCTGCCAGGTTTAGCTTGGCGTCTTCGGTGGCGCCCTTTACAGACTCCACCGTGGTGATCTTTAGGCGGTTGGCGAAGCGGGCAGCCAGTGCGCCAGCAAACAGGCCAACACCGCCGTAGAGGTCTAGATTTGGCGCGTTCAGGTCGATTCCAACCTCGGCAACCATCTCGTTCACGCAATCGGTGAGCACCTTGGCGCCACCCTTGTGGACCTGCCAGAAGCCACCACCCGAAATACGGAAGGTGCGGTTGGCAACGCGCTCGATTAGGCGAGCATCGCCCTTGAGCTTCTTGTCCACCATGTACTGCAGCTGACCGGAGCTGGAGGCGGCAATTTCGATCTTGGATACGTCCTGCCAGTTGCGCAGGTGCAGACCCATGTCGTTGATTTCTTCTACGGCCAGCGGCAACTTCCTAACCGGAACAACCTCGTGGCTGCGCTCGCGGTATGGGCCTGGCTCGCCCGACTGGTCTACGTGCAGCTGAACGCGGGTGCGGTAACCCAGGCCATTGGCCTCGTCGTCGCCCTCAACAGCCTCAACCACTGGGCGCAGCTTGATGCCGGACATGCGCTCCAAAGATTCTTCGATGACGTCGGCCTTCAGCTCGCGCTGGCGAGCCAACTTGATGTGACCAAACTCGGCGCCACCGGCCTTGCCCTCCTCGGCTTCCTTCCAGAAATGAGGAACGCGGTCCTCCGAAGGCTCCAGAATCTCCATTGGCTCGGCGCGGCAGAACGAACCGCCGCGGTCCTCGAAGACCACTGCCTTCACCAGTTCGCCAGGCAAAACGTGCGAGACAAACACCACCCTGCCCTCGTGGCGGGCCACAAAGATGCCGCCATGAGCAACCTTTTCGATTCGAAGAGTAAGTTGCTGACCGGTCCAGTTGATTGATTTGTCCACCTACTAAGTGTTCCATACCCTAGAGACATGGCACACCTCGTTTTGGCTTCCACCTCTCCCGCTCGTCTGGTCTTGCTGCGCAATGGCGGCATCGAACCCGTCACAATCCCACCGATGGTGGACGAAGACGAGGTTACGGCGGTTGCCACGGCGGCCGGTCTCATCAAGAACACCGATGACATGGTGACCCTGCTGGCCCGCGCCAAGGCCGAAGCGGTCTTGAACCGCCCTGAGGCCGCCGGCAACTTTGTGCTTGGCTGCGATTCCTCGCTGGAGTTTGAGGGCGAATCGCTGGGAAAGCCCCATCACCCCGAGGTGGCCCTCGCCCGCTGGAAGAACCTGCGTGGCCGCAGCGGCAAACTCTTCTCTGGTCACTGGCTGATTGACAACCGAGACCCAGCCAACCCGCGGGCCATCGGCCGCGCCAGCCACTCGGTGGTGCACTTTGCCAACCTCAGCGACACCGAGATTGAGGCCTACGTGGCAACCGGCGAACCGCTGAAGGTGGCCGGAGCCTTCACCATCGATGGTCTGGGTGGAGCCTTTGTCAGCCGCATCGAGGGTGACCCCCACACCGTGGTTGGACTCAGCCTTCCGGTGCTGCGTGAACTGGTCATCGAACTGGGCGGCGAGTACCACTCGCTCTGGAATAAGTAATCATTTCGCAACCATTAATTGCCCTGATTAGGCGGGATTGCCGGCCCATTTAGGCTGCCGCTGGGTAGGCTATTACCTATGAATTCTGCAAAGAAAATCACCAAGGTCCTGGTTGCCAACCGCGGCGAAATCGCGGTTCGCATCATTCGCGCAGCAAAGGACTCTGGCATTGCAAGCGTGGCTGTTTACGCCGACCAAGACCGCGATGCCCTGCACTCGAAGATGGCCGACGAGGCCTACGCGCTAGACGGCAAGTCAAGCGCCGAGACCTACCTGGTCATCGAAAAGATTTTGGCTGTTGCCGCCCAGAGCGGCGCCGACGCCGTTCACCCTGGCTACGGCTTCCTTGCCGAAAACGCCGACTTTGCCCGCGCGGTTATCGCTGCCGGCCTCATTTGGATTGGCCCATCGCCTAAGGCGATTGAGATGCTGGGCGACAAAGTTTCGGCCCGTCACGTAGCCGAGAAGGTTGGCGCACCGCTGGCCGCCGGAACCCTAAACCCTGTGAAGGATGCCGCTGAGGTCCTAGACTTCGTGGCCCAGCACGGTGTGCCGGTTGCCATCAAGGCCGCCTATGGTGGCGGTGGCCGCGGTATCAAGGTTGCCTACAACAAGGACGAGGTAGCCGAGCTATTCGAGAGCGCTACCCGCGAGGCAATTGCAGCCTTCGGTCGCGGCGAGTGCTTCGTTGAGAAGTACCTGGAGAAGCCACGTCACGTTGAGACACAGTGCCTGGCCGATGCCTACGGCAACGTTGTGGTGGTTTCTACCCGCGACTGCTCACTGCAGCGTCGCCACCAGAAGCTGGTTGAAGAGGCTCCGGCCCCATTCCTCACCGAAGACCAGATCAAGCGTCTTTACGAGTCTTCCAAGGCCATCCTCAAGGAGGTTGGCTACCAGGGTGCCGGAACCTGTGAATTCCTGGTTGCCCAGGACGGCACCATCTCGTTCCTCGAGGTAAACACCCGCCTTCAGGTAGAGCACCCAGTATCCGAAGAGGTAACCGGCCTAGACCTAGTTCGCGAGCAGTTCCGCCTGGCCGAGGGCGGCAAGCTGGAATACGGCGACCCAATCGTCAAGGGTCACTCCTTCGAGTTCCGTATCAACGGCGAAGACGCCGGCCGCAACTTCATGCCAGCTCCTGGCCCAGTCAAGCTCTTCAAGGCCCCTTCAGGCCCTGGCGTTCGCGTTGATGCCGGTGTTGAGACCGGAGACGAGATCTCCGGCTCCTTCGACTCGATGGTTGCCAAGCTAATCGTCACCGGCGCCACCCGCGAGGAGGCCCTAGCCCGCAGCCGTCGCGCTCTTGGCGAGATGGTCGTCGAGGGTCTGCCAACCGTGCTTCCGTTCCACCGCAAGATTGTTAACGAGCCAGCCTTCATCGGTGCCGACGGCAAGTTTGGCGTTTACACCCGCTGGATCGAAACCGAATGGAACAACGACATCCCAGCCCACGTTGCCGAGGGAGACGAGGGTTCGGTGCCTGCCGAGCGCAACAGCGTTGTGGTTGAAGTTGGCGGCAAGCGCGTAGAGGTTTCGCTGCCTGCCAGCCTGTTCAGCGGTGTTGGTGCCGCAGGTGCTTCGGCTCCTGCCAGCGCCAAGCGCAAGAAGGGTGCCTCGATTGCTGCCGGCGGCAATGGCAACGACATCAAGGCCCCGATGCAGTCCACCGTGGTCAAGATTGCCGTTGAGGTTGGCCAGGAAGTTTCCGAAGGCGAACTAGTTGTGGTTCTCGAGGCCATGAAGATGGAACAGCCACTTACCTCGCACAAGGCCGGCAAGGTCGCCTCCATCGGCGCTGCCGTGGGCGAGACCGTTCCTGCCGGAACCGTGCTCATCAGCTTCGAGTAAACATGTATTTAGAAAAAGGCTCCCGGA
>JBDLVH010000008.1:0-8759 GCA_039804865.1 Actinomycetota bacterium
AGAAGGAAGCCCTCTAGGTGCGAGCCAAGGCCCTTTGCGTCGAGTACTGCTGCGTCGTAAGCAACGATTCCGCCGATGATGCCGGCTAGTGCCACCATGATTGCGCGGCGGGTCTTGAAGCCAAGCTTGAAGCCCATTGCAAGGAACGACATTGCGCCCGAGTAAACGTTAAGAACGTTTGCCGAAACCGAACCAACAGCAATAGCCAGCAGGGTGAGCGAAGCGATGTAGCCGTTGCCCAGTAGCTCGGTGAAGCCCTTGGTTGGGTTGTCCTGGATGCCGATGGCAGCGAATGCAACCGCACCAACAATCATCAGAATCGAGGTGCTGAAGAAGTTACCAAGACCAGCCGAAAGACCAAGCGCGCGCTTGCTTACGTTGGCAGGTAAGTAGCGGGTGTAGTCGCTGGCGAATGGGGTCCAACCAGCGGTGTAACCGTATGCGGCACCAGCTGCAAGGGTGAAACCACCGATGTTGAAGCTGCTGGCGTGGAAGCCGGCCTTGTGACCACCGAACAGAATCATGAAGGTAACGATGATCCAGACAACTGCCAGACCGTACGAGGTGTAGCGCTCCCAAACCTGGATGAGGTTGTGGCCAATGAAGGCGATCAGAATCTGAGCTACAACAACGATGCCAAGCGAACCGGCAACTGGAATGTTGGTTAGCGCGTTTAGGGCCAGTGCACCCGAAACCGAGTTAACTGCGAACCAACCGATACCTGCCACCAGGGTGGACAGACCAGCAGGAATTAGGTTTCCCCACTTACCGAAAGCGGTGCGGCCAAGAACCATCTGAGGCAGACCGGCTTCAGGACCCATGGTGCTGAAAATACCGTGGGTGATTGCGGCAAGGCCGTTACCAACCACAACAGCCAGGATGGCCTGAGGAAGGTCTAGACCGAAGAATAGAACGCCAAGAGCACCGACGAATACGGTTGCGAACTCTAGGTTTGGGGACGACCAGACAGTGAAGAGGTGCCATGCCTTGCCGTGACGGTCGCTTGCCGGAATCGGAGCGACGTCGTGGATTTCAATAGTGGTAGCCGAAGCTGAAGTGTTTTGTGCCATGCATGTAATTTATTGGAACATCGGTCTACAAAATGCCGGTTTGGCGTCATTGCAACCCTAAATGCGCGAATCTTTGTTAAATCTTTATTTCGGGTCGTGCACCTTAAAGTTGAATCCGTGGCAGTGTTTCCCTTTCCAACCTCCGTGGCCCTCGATGCGGGTCAGGTAAGTCTTCGGGCACTAAGTGAACACTGGCATGAAGACATGCTGGACATGATCCAGGACTCGGAGATCTCCGCGGCCATGGGTTCCGCCAAACCGATGAGCGCCCAGCAGTTGCACCTGTGGCTGCAGGGCTGCCGCACTCAAACCGAGAACTGCAACTGGGCCATCCTCGATAACGAATCTGGCGAGTTTGCCGGCGAGGTTAGCCTGGGCGATTTCGATGTCGAACGAAACTCGATGGCCCTGACCATTCGACTGGCCGCAACCCGTTGGCTGGATCGCGGCATCGGCACCGACACCCTCGATTCTGTGCTCACCTTTGCATTCGATCAGCTTGGGCTCGGCAAGGTGACACTTTCGGTTTTGGCCGACAACGCGCGAGCCAGCCGCGTTTTTAGCAATCTGGGATTTCAGCTCGGTCGACAGTTCACGCAAGCTGGCCACCGATTCCAGCGCATGGCAATCACCAAGCTGGATTTCATCGGGGCAATGGCAGACCGCCTGATGGGGGAGAGTCTAGATACTCAGCGCTGGAGTTTCGCCTTCGATTCGGGCAAGCGTCGAGCCGGTCTGTGCGATCACACCAATCAACGCATCAGCCTCAGCCGCCACATGTCTGCCATCCACCCGGTGGATCAGAGCCGACAGGTGATGTACCACGAGATTGCGCATGCGCTTGCGGGCATGAAGCACGGCCACGATGCCCAGTGGCTGCGCATCGCAACCGATCTTGGCTACCGCAACGAGCGCATCAGCGGCAAAGAGGTTGACGAGGAGCATGCTCGCTGGCAGGGCCAATGTCCCAACGGTCACAAGTACTACCGCTACCGCAAGCCAACTAGGCCATCTTCATGCTCGAAGTGCTCGCGCACCTTCGATTCGCGCTACCTGATCGGCTGGACCGAGCGCGCCTAGCGAGGCGAGATTGCCGCGTAGATGATGACCATGGTCACCAGGAAGCCGGCAAAGAAGTTGAGCCAAATGAATCGGCGCCAACCCCTGTTGGCCTGTTCGCAATCGGCGTCAGAGAGGTTTCGGAAGGGCCAAACCACAAACAGGTAGGGCAGTGCGGCGATTGCAACAAGTGGTGTGGGCCACTGTGCCGGCAGCAACAGCAGCCCCGCCAGCGCGTAGCACCAGAGTGCAAAACGCGAGGTGCCTTTGGCGCCGAATGCAGTTGCGATGGAGGAGATTTTGCCCTCGCGGTCGGCTGCAATATCCTGAACCGCGCCAAAGGCGTGAGAGGCCATGCCCCAAAGTGTGAATGCACCGATAAGCAGCAGCGCGTTCGGCTCGTAGAGGTTGACTCCGGCGATGGCGAGGCCAACAATCATCGGGCCAACAAAGTGGCTGGCGCTGGTGATTGAGTCTAAAAGCGGAATCTCTTTGAAGCGCATTCCCTTGGCGGAATACGCAATCACCGTGAATACGAAAAGGGCCAGCCAGAGCCCGGAATTAAGCGACCCAACCCAAAACAGGTATGCCAAAAACGGAATGGGCAAAAGGAACGAAACCAGCAAGGTTGGGCGATGCCAGTTTGGGTGCAAAACCGAACCCTCGATACCGCCCTTTCGCGGGTTGCGTAGGTCGCTCTCGTAGTCGAAGACATCGTTGATGCCGTACATCAGCAGGTTGTAGGGGATCAGGAAGAAAAGAGTGCCAATGATGAAGGTGGCATCCAGTTGGCGGGTGGCCAACCAGTAGGCCATGGCAAACGGATAGGCCGTGTTGATCCAGGAGATTGGCCGTGAAGCCCAAAAGAGCTGACCGGTTAGCGAAGCAAAAGTTACCTTGGGCTCACTCATCGCTGCCTCGCTTCTTTCCAAACTGCTGCCAGAGCACCGGAATCATGATTGCGGCAACCGCGCTGTAAGCGAAGTCTTCGATCGGTGCAAGCGGAACTCGAAGCCCAAGCAACTTGCTTGGGTCGTAGCCAACGATGTTGAGACCAACGATCAGGTTGTCAAAGATGAGGCTAAGCAGCAGGGTGCCGCCGGTCAGAAACAGAATGGTGGACTTGGCTAGCTTGCGCGATGCCCTGCCACAGATGATGAAGACCGGGATCAATACAAATAGCACGACGGCCAAATAGGTGTAGTTCATTCGGATGCCCCCGGCCTAAATAGGCGCCAGCGCTCAAGCGCCAGGTAACCAAGTAGCACGGTGTAGTTCAGCAACACCAAGAAGAAAACCTCTTCAAGTGGCAGGTTCGGCGCCAGGTCGATTCCAAGCAGCAGCCCGGAATCACCCTCGAAGAAAACGCCATTGGCCACACCGATCAGATCCCAGCCGATGAAAAGGGCAACGCCAACCAGCAGGGTGAGCAGGGTTCGGCGGGGTTGCGGGCGCAGGGCCAGCTTGTACTTCAAATCGAGAGTGAGCATGCCTCCGATGCTCACCAACAGCGCAAAGAAATACAGGCCGTGCAGGGTCACTTCAGGCCAGTCCAGGCGGCGTCGGTTAGTGGCTGTAATTCGTTAGAAATAGGCCCGGCGGAGCCATCCTCGGTGAGACGCTTGTAGACCAGCTCGGCACCAATTAGACACATGGGTAGACCGATGCCTGGAACCGTGTTGTGGCCAACGTAGAAAAGGTTCTTCACCTTGGAGCTGACGTTCTTGGGGCGGAAGAATGCGCTCTGCTTGAGGGTGTGGGCCATGCCGAGGGCGGTTCCACTCCAGGCGTTGTAGCGAGTGACAAAGTCCTGTGGGCCCATGGTCTTGCGAACCACGATTCGCTCTGCCAAATCTGGCACGTTGCACCAGGCCGCAATCTGCTGGATCACGTGATCTGCTGCGGCCTCTAGCCCTGCATCACCCGAACCGTTTACGCCGCCCGAACCGAGGCTTGGGTCTGGTGCAATCGGCACCAAGACAAACACGTTCTCGTAGCCTTCAGGGGCAACGGTCGAATCGGTGGCACTTGGCTTGCAGATGTAAAGCGAGGCTGGATCTGGGAACTCACTCTTGCCATCGGCCTGCTTGAACACCTTCTTGAAGTTGTTCTTCCAGTCTTCGGTGTAAAGAAGTGTGTGGTGATCAAGCTGAGGTAGTTTTCCCTTGATGCCCAGATAAACGAGAAGCGCGCTTGGGCCTGGTTGACGCTTGCGCCACCACGAAGCTGGCAGGGTCTGGTTCTTGGCTTCCAGCAGCTGAGTCTCAACGTGGTGCAGGTCGGCGTTGGCAATCACCAGATCTGCCTTTACCTCGGTGGCGCCTACGCGCACACCCGAAGCCCGGCCAGCGGAGTCAACCAGAATCTGGGTCACCGGTGAGTTGGTGTGAATCTCAACGCCGTGCTGTCTGGCCAGGTTTGCAATGGCATCGATGATCTTGCCGAAACCGCCCTGAGGGTAGAAGACGCCAACGTTCATATCCACGTGGGTCATCAGGTGATACATGCTTGGCGTGGAATAAGGCGAGGCCCCCAAGAAAACCGCCGGGAAGTTGAGAATCTTGCGCAGGCGAGTGTCCTTCACGTGCGAACCAGCGAAGCTGTCCAGCGAGGTGAGTAGGTGCTTGATGAATCCGCCGGCGCGCTTGGCCACCTCGGTGTTGGTAAACGGCTTGAGGTTGGTGAAGTTGGTGTACAGGAACTTGTCTACGGCCAGGCGGTAGGTGTCCTCGGCGCTGTCTAGGTAGCGCTGCAGGCTGGCGCCGGCTCCGGGTTCCAAAGACTCAAAGAGTTCTCGGTTTTGGGCGGCACTGGCTCGAACGCGCAGCACGTCATCGGTGCCCTCAAAACGAGTTTGGTAAGCCGGGTCTAGCTGCACCAGATCTAGTTGCTGTGCAGCCGTGGTGCCCATCAGCTTGAAGAACTGGTCGAATGCCTCGGGCATCAGATACCACGATGGGCCAAGGTCGAATCGGAAGCCGTCGCTCTCCCAAACCGAGGCACGACCGCCAACCTGTTCGTTGGCCTCGAAGAGCTGCACTTTCATGCCCGACTTGGCAAGCAGGGCTGCGGTAGCCAAACCACCGATTCCGCCGCCGATTACTACTGCCTTTTTGGTCATTTGAGTCCAGCTCCCAGATAGGCCCGTGCCACCAGGATCAACTTGCGAGGGTTGGAGACCCGAATTCGTGTGGTGGCTAGGCGAGCCGCCGGGGTCTTGGAAATCTTGTGGTTCAACTCGGCAAAGAGTAAAAGTGCAGCCGATACTGCCTTCGCACATCCCGCCGGCAGGTTAGGCAGTTCCTTGGCGGCAATGGCCAGCTCGCCATCGATGTCTGCCACCAGCACATCGCGTTGCGCATCGGTGAAGTTGGCTGCGGTGATGCCGGGGAAGTAACTGCGGCCCAGAGTGTTGAAGTCGGCCGCCAGATCGCGCAGGAAGTTGACCTTCTGGAAGGCTGAACCCAGGGCACGGGCGCCGGTGGCCAGCGCCAACTTCTGCTCGGTTTGGTAGTGCACTCCACCGTGGCGAATGAACGCGGCCAGGCACATCAGGCCAACCACCTCGGCACTGCCGTAGATGTACTGCTCCAGCGAAGCCTGGTCATGAACCGTCTGGGTTAGGTCGGCGCGCATCGATGCAAAGAATGGCTGGATGAGGTCGCGGCCAAAGCCGCAGTCGCGGGCGGTGCTGGCAAAAGCGTGAATCACCAGATCGGTGGCAAAGCCGTCTTCCAGTGCACGATAGACCGCTGCCTCATACTCATCGAGGGCGCTCGCGGGATCAATTGCACCACCGGCAGCCTTGGCCTGGGCGGCAGCGCCATCCACAATCTCATCGGCAACCCTAACCAGGGCGTAAATGTTTCTTACCGGCTGGCGAATCTCGCGCGACAGCAGTCGGGTTGCCCAGCCAAAACTGGTTGAGTACTGAGCGATTACCTGATTGCAGGCGGCCTCGGCGGCAGCTGTGTACTGCGCTAAACCCGTTCCAAGCTGCATTGCCGTCATGGCTTCAAGATTACTGACAAGAGAGAGGGTTGGTTGCCGAGCCGGCGGGCTAGAGCCAGTCATTGCGACGGAACGCCCAGTAGAGCGCTCCCGAAACAATAACGATGAGGCTCACCGACAGGTAGAGACCTGTCTCATTTCCAAAGCCAACAAACGGAATGTTCTGACCAAACCAACCCGTGATTGCGGTTGGTACGGCAATGATGGCCGCCCAGGAGGTGACCTTCTTCATAATCAGGTTCATCTTGTTGCCCTGGATGGTGAGGTTGGTTTCCAGCAGGGTGGTCACCAGGTCTCGAAGTGAATCGGTCCAGTCGGCTACGCGCATCACGTGGTCGTAAATGTCCTGGTAGTAGGGAACCATCTTGTTGCTGATCACCTGGGCGTCACGCTTCACGATTGGGTTCAGTACCTCGCGCATCGGGATTGCAACTCGACGAAGGGTAACCAGCGACTTGCGAAGCTCGTAGCTGCGCTTCTGGATGGCGCGGTTGTTGTCGTCATCGTCGTCGAACAGCAGATCCTCAAGGTCTTCCACCTCGTTGTCTAACTTGCCGATGACGTCAAAGTAGCCGTCCACGATCACGTCTAGGGTGCCCCAGAGCAAGAACGAAACACCGTGACCGGCCAGCGCCTGAGAATCATCCCAGCGCTGAGTCAGCTGGCTGATGTCAAAGGACTCGTCGTCGCGCACGGTGATCAGTGCGTTATCGGTGACAAAGATTGAGAGCTCCTGAGTGGTGAGCTCCTTGGTCTTTTCGTCAACCTTGGCCGCGTAGGCGTTGATGAAGAGGTGGGTGTCGTAGTGCTCCAGTTTGGGGCGCTGCTTGCCCACAAAGGCGTCTTCTACGGCCAGTTCGTGCAGGCCGAGGGCAATGGCAAGTTCGCGCATTTCCTCGATGCTTGGGTTGACTAAGTCCATCCAAACCGCGGTGTCTTTACGCTTTTTCAGCCCCACCAAATAGGGGATGTCGATTTCACCGGACACCAGAAGGCCACTCTTATAAATTCGGCTACGACGCATTCCCTCATCTTAGAGCGGCAACCTTGCGCGCAGATGGCGGAACGCACCGCTCTTCCCCGCCCAAATTCAACAGTTTTAAGGTTTAGACTTTAACAATGCCTAGCAATATGAAGCCTCGTAGTCACGTTGTCACCGATGGAATTGAGCGCGCAGCCGCTCGCGGAATGCTCCGCGCAGTTGGTATGGGCGATGAGGACTGGGTCAAGCCGCAGATCGGTGTTGCCAGTTCTTGGAACGAGGTGACCCCTTGCAACCTGTCGCTAGACCGTCTGGCCGATGCAGCCAAGCAGGGTGTTCACGCCGCTAACGGCTACCCACTTGAGTTTGGAACCATCTCGGTTTCGGATGGCATCTCGATGGGCCACGAGGGCATGCACTTCTCGCTGGTTTCCCGCGAGGTTATTGCAGACTCCGTAGAGACCGTTATGCAGGCCGAGCGCCTCGACGGTTCGGTGCTGCTGGCCGGTTGCGACAAGTCGCTTCCTGGCATGCTGATGGCTGCCGCTCGTCTAGACCTGGCATCGGTGTTCCTATACGCCGGTTCCATCGCTCCGGGCTGGGTAAAGCTTTCGGACGGCACTGAAAAGCAGGTGACCATCATCGATGCCTTTGAGGCCGTTGGTGCCTGCAAGGCCGGCAAGATGAGCCTTGAAGACCTAGACGCCATCGAGCGCGCAATTTGCCCAGGTGAAGGTGCCTGTGGCGGTATGTACACCGCTAACACCATGGCCGCTGCTGCTGAGGCACTTGGCATGAGCCTTCCTGGCTCGGCTTCGCCTGGTTCGGCAGACCGCCGCCGCGACAACTGGGCTCACCGCTCGGGTGAGGCAGTAGTTAACCTCATCGCCAAGGGCATCACCGCTCGTCAGATTCTTACCAAGAAGGCCTTCGAGAACGCCATCGCGGTTACCTGTGCCTTCGGTGGTTCCACCAACGCTGTGCTTCACCTTCTTGCCATCGCTCGCGAGGCCGAGGTTGACCTTCAGCTAGAAGACTTCAACAAGATCGCCGACAAGGTTCCACACCTAGGCGACCTAAAGCCATTCGGTCAGTTTGTTATGGCAGACGTAGACCGCATCGGTGGCGTACCGGTAATGATGAAGGCTCTGCTTGACGCAGGCCTGCTTCACGGCGACGCGCTAACCGTAACCGGCAAGACCCTTGCCGAGAACCTAGAGGGCATCAACCCACCAGACCCAGATGGCAAGATCATCCGTGCCATGAACAACCCAATCCACAAGACCGGTGGCCTTGCAGTTCTAAAGGGCACCATGGCTCCTAAGGGTGCAGTTGTTAAGACCGCAGGCTTCGACCTTGAGGAATTCACCGGTCCAGCACGCGTCTTCGACCGCGAGGCAGGTGCCATGGAGGCACTCACCGAGGGCAAGATCAAGGCCGGCGACGTAGTGGTTATTCGCTACGAAGGCCCTAAGGGTGGCCCTGGCATGCGCGAGATGCTTGCCATCACCGCAGCAATTAAGGGTGCGGGATTGGGCAAGGATGTTCTACTATTGACTGACGGACGATTCTCAGGCGGCACAACCGGCCTGTGCATCGGCCACATTGCTCCAGAGGCCACCGATGGTGGACCAATT
>JBDLVH010000009.1:0-7129 GCA_039804865.1 Actinomycetota bacterium
GAGTTAGCGGTCTTCGCACCGCCGAGAGCATCCTCACCGGCGTTGACGACATGCACTTCGCCTACCTTTCGGCGGCCGATGTGGTGCGCCACAACCTGGTATCTAAAATTGTTGATGCCTACGCCCAGTTCGATGAAACTCTGCTGGCCAATAAGCAAACCAAACACCGCGGAGGCAACCGATGAGCATCGAGATGAGCAACGAGACCGAGTACCCGGTTGACGAAACCCGCATTCAGAAGCTTGCCGAGTTTGCGATGGATCGCATGCGCCTGCACCCAAACACCGAACTTTACATCCGTTTTGTAGACCTGGCCACCATGGAAGAGCTTCACATTCGCCACATGGATGAGCCGGGTGCCACCGATGTGTTGTCTTTCCCGATGGACGAGTTGGTACCGGGCGACAACCTCTCCGTTGCGCCAGAAGGTATCTTGGGCGACATCGTGATCTGCCCCGATTTTGCTGCTGAACAGGCCGAGAAGGCGGGTCACCCAGCCATCAATGAGATGTTGCTGCTCACCACCCACGGTATTTTGCACCTGCTTGGCTTCGACCACGCCGAACCTGACGAAGAAAAAGAAATGTTCGGTCTGCAAAATCAGATTCTTAAAGAGTTTTACGAGCAGGAAGCCGCTTGATTTTCGTAGCCATTTTGCTGATGTTGGTCGTCATTCCGGTGACCATCGTCGAGTCTGGTCTTCGTAGGTCACTGCAAGCCGACCTGGCCGAATCATGGGGATTTCTGCGGGTCTTGCTGACCGCACTTTTCGCCCTGGTGGTTGGTCAGATGCTGGCGCCAAAGGGCTTGTTTTGGTGGCTAAACATCATCATCGCCCTAGTTGTCTCGCTGGCCATGGTTTTTGTGGCTCAGTTGATTGCCAAGTGGTTGGCACATGGACGAGTAGGCCAGTCGCTGATGCAGTCACTCGAACCGGTCATCAAACAGGTCAATCTGTTGTTTGCACCTATTTCTGGTCCAAAGATTGAGCAGTACGAAGAGTACGAGCAGGAACTGATCGACTCGGTGGAGGATTTCACCGAGACCATCGCGCGCGAAATCATGGTTCCGCGCATCGACATAGCCACCATCGGTGCCGAGGATTCGCTTGCAGACGCCATGAAGGTGTTTCTTCGCACCGGCTACTCGCGCCTGCCTGTTGAGGGCAAGTCGGTTGACGAGATTCTTGGCGTGCTCTACCTGAAGGATGCCTCCAGGGTTGCCTTTGAGCGACCAGAACGACTCAGCAACCTAACCTCGTCCATCATGCGCAAGGCCATCTTTATCCCAGAATCCAAGCCGGTTGATGATCTACTGAAAGACATGCAGGAGTCTGAGACCCACATCGCCATCATTGTGGATGAATACGGCGGCGTAGCCGGGCTAGCCACCATGGAGGATGTCATCGAGGAAATCGTCGGTGAAATCAGCGATGAGTTCGACCGCGAGATCGCCGATGTGCGTGAGGTGGGAGAGAAGACCTACCTGGTCAACGCCCGATACTCACTCTTCGAACTCGGCGAGCTCTATGGAATCGAGCTGGAAGACGAGGATGTCGATAGTGTTGGAGGCCTCATCGCCAAGGAACTCGGTCGCCTTGCCATCCACGGCGACAAGATTGTTTACTCCGGCCTCGAATTCAGCGTCGACCGCATCGAGGCTCGTCGCAAGCGAATCATTTCGGTGTTAGTAACACCAACCACGCAACTAACTGATGCGGTTGAATCTCTCGAAAATAAGGAAGAACGTGCATAAGTCAGGTTTCGTTTCATTTGTTGGCCGTCCTAACGTAGGCAAGTCAACGCTCACCAACGCTCTGGTTGGCGAGAAGATCGCCATCACCTCGGCAAAGCCGCAGACCACCCGTCGCGCCATTCGCGGCATCGTGCACCGCCCAGAGGGCCAGCTCATCGTGGTGGACACCCCGGGACTACACCGTCCACGCACACTGCTGGGTGAACGTCTAAACGACCTGGTTGACAACACCCTGGGTGAGGTTGACGTTATCGGATTCTGTGTTCCAGCCAACGAGAAGATTGGTCCGGGAGACAAGTTCATCAATGAGCAGTTGGACCGCTTCAAGCGTGCCAAGAAGATCGCGATTGTCACCAAGAGCGAGCTGGTGGATCGCCAGGCGCTAGCCGAGCAGCTGCTTGCGGTGTCGACGCTTCGCGATTTCGATCACATCATTCCGGTCTCGGCTGTTGCCGAAGACCAGCTTGAGGTGCTGACCAAGATCCTCATCGACCTGATGCCAGAGGGTCCAATGCTTTACCCAGAGGATTCCATCACCGATGAGAGTGTCGAAGACCGCATCTGTGAGCTGATCCGTGAGGCAGCCCTGGAGGGCGTCCACGACGAACTTCCGCACTCGCTGGCGGTCACCATCGATGAAATCAACCAGCGCCCAGACAAGCCGCTAATCGATGTTCACGCCAACGTGTTTGTGGAGCGCGACAGCCAGAAGTCAATCATCATCGGCAAGGGTGGCTCACGCCTTCGCGACATCGGTTCCAAGTCGCGTCCGGAAATCGAGCGCCTGCTGGGATCCAAGGTGTTCCTCAGCATCCGTGTAAAGGTGGCACCAGATTGGCAGCGCGACCCAAAGCAGCTGGGAAAGCTAGGCTTCTAGCCGTTTCCGCCGGCTAGTGCTAACCTAATCTCGTGTTCGTCTTGCTACTACTTAGCAGCCGCAACGAGGCCTAACTAGGCCCTCCTCGTTGCGGAGCTTGTTGTTGGCTTACCAACCCCTTAACTTTCCAAGAGGACACCACTCAAATGCAAAACACTCAGCGCCCATCGGGCATGCCAGTTCATAAGTACATTCCCTTCCACGAGCAGATCAAGGTATCGCTGCCTGATCGCACCTGGCCAAGCAAGGTAATCACCGAAGCTCCACGCTGGTGCGCGGTAGACCTTCGCGATGGCAACCAGGCCCTAATCGACCCAATGAGCCCAGAGCGCAAGCTCAAGATGTTCAAGCTTCTGGTTGACATGGGCTACAAGGAGATCGAGGTTGGATTCCCTAGCGCCTCGCAGACCGACTTCGACTTCGTTCGCGAACTCATCGAGGGTGGCCACATCCCAGATGACGTGATCATCCAGGTGCTAACCCAGGCCCGCGATCACCTGGTGCAGCGCACCTACGAATCGGTTCGTGGCGCCAAGCAGGCCATCATTCACTTCTACAACAGCACCTCGGTGCTGCAGCGTCGTGTGGTCTTCAACCAGGACAAAGACGGCATCAAGGAGATTGCGCTGCACGCAGCCAAGCTCTGTCTAAGCCTGGAGCACACCGTTCCAGAGACCAAGATCTACTACGAGTACTCTCCAGAGAGCTACACCGGCACCGAGCTTGAGTACGCCGTAGAGGTTTGCAACGCCGTTCTAGACGTAATCAAGCCAACTCCAGACCGCAAGATGGTTATCAACCTTCCAGCAACCGTTGAGATGGCCACTCCTAACGTCTACGCCGACTCCATCGAGTGGATGAGCCGCAACCTGGCTTACCGCGACAGTGTGCTGCTCAGCCTGCACCCGCACAACGACCGCGGCACCGCGGTAGCGGCCGCCGAGCTTGGCTACCTTGCCGGAGCAGACCGCATTGAGGGCTGCCTCTTTGGTAACGGCGAGCGCACCGGAAACGTGGACCTGGTCACCCTTGGCCTCAACCTGTTCAGCCAGGGAATCGACCCACACATCAACTTCGGCAACCTCGACGAGATCAAGCGCACCGTCGAGTACTGCAACCAGCTTCCAGTGCACGAGCGTTCGCCATACGGCGGTGACCTGGTCTACACCGCATTCAGCGGCAGCCACCAAGACGCCATCAAAAAGGGCTTCGAGCTCATGGAAAAGCAGGCGGCGGCAGAAGACAAGAACATCGATGACCTTGTCTGGGCCGTTCCTTACCTTCCAATCGACCCTAAGGATGTTGGTCGCTCGTACGAGGCCGTTATCCGCGTGAACTCCCAGAGTGGCAAGGGCGGCGTAGCCTACCTACTGAAGACCGACCACAACCTTGACCTGCCGCGCAAGCTGCAGATCGAATTCTCGCGTGTGGTGCAGAACGTCACCGATGAAGCCGGTGGCGAAGTTACCAGCGAGCGTCTCTGGGACATCTTCACCGACGAGTACCTTCCAGCCCCGGCCGACAAGCCAGAGCTAAAGTGGGGTCGCTTCGAGCTGAAGCGCATGCGTACCGCCAGTGAGATGGACGGCGCTGTGCAACTGGACGTGGTTCTTCGAAACGGCGATGCTGAGGTAACCTGCACCGGAAACGGCAACGGTCCAATCAGCGCCTTCATCGATGTCTTAGAGCAGTTGGGCGTCACCGTTCGCGTTCTAGACTACGTTGAGCACACGCTATCCAGCGGTAGCGATGCCCAAGCTGCGGCGTACATGGAGCTTGAAGTAGCCGGCAAGACCATCTGGGGTGTTGGAATCGATGGCGACATCGCAACCGCTTCCCTCAAGGCCGTTATCTCCGGTGTGAACCGAGCCATTCGCGGTTAGTTGTTGTACGGCGGCGCCTGGGCTCGTGTCCAAGCGCCGCTTACGCAATTACTGGGCGATACTTGAAAAATGCCACTGTACAGAGACGAAGCAGTTGTGCTGCGCACCCACAAGCTGGGCGAGGCAGACCGCATTGTCACCATGCTCAGCAGGCAAAACGGCCAGGTTCGCGCAGTAGCCAAGGGCGTGCGCCGTACCGCCAGCAAATTTGGCTCCCGCCTAGAACCATTCATGGTGGTTGACATCCAGCTCTTTGAGGGCCGCAACCTCGACACGGTCAGCCAGGTTGAAACCATCGGCGCTTATGGTCGCGAGATAATGGCCGACTACGCCGCCTACACCGCCGCCCACGCCATGGTTGAAACCGCCGAGCGACTCACCGCCGAATCTTCGTCCACGCAGCAGTATCTGTTGCTGGTTGGGGCACTCCGCTCGCTTTCCCGATCCGATCACGATCCTTCGCTTACGCTCGACTCTTACCTATTGCGCGCCCTGTCCGTGGCCGGATGGGCCCCAAACTTTGACAGTTGTGTTTCCTGCGGCGAGCCTGGACCACACCAGGCCTTTGTGATGCAAACCGGTGGCGTAGTCTGTCCGGAATGCAAGCCGCCGGGTGCCGCAACTCTTGACCTCGACACCTCAAGGCTTCTCGGTGCACTGTTGGCAGGGGAGTGGGATGTGGCCGAGGGTGCCAGCGAACGCTCCCGAGCCAACGCATCCGGTATCGTTGCCGCATACACCCAATGGCATATCGAGCGCGGACTGCGTTCGCTGAATCACGTGGAGCGGGCATGAGCGAATTACTGCCACTGAACTACACCGGAAGCGTCGCCCCGGAATTTGCGGGCGAAGTGCCTGAGCACGTGGCCATCGTCATGGACGGCAATGGCCGCTGGGCCAATCAGCGCGGCCTACCGCGCGTCGAGGGGCACAAGGCCGGCGAGGCGGCACTGCTTGATGTTGTTGCGGGTGCCATTCAAGCCGGTGTCAAGCACCTAACCGTCTACGCCTTCAGCACCGAAAACTGGAAGCGCTCTCCCGATGAGGTGCGTTTCCTGATGGGATTCAACCGTGCGGTTTTGCGCAGGCGCCGCGACCAGTTAGACGCCTGGGGAGTGAAGATTCGCTGGGCCGGACGCAGGCCTAAGCTCTGGCTCTCGGTAATCAACGAGTTGCAGGAGGCCGAGCGTCTAACCGCCGGCAACAGCACACTCACCCTCACCATGTGTGTCAACTACGGCTCCCGAATCGAAATCGTCGACGCCATCAACCAGATAGCTGCAGATGTAGCAGCTGGCAAGATCAAGCCGGGTTCGATCACCGAAAAGACCGTGCAGCGCCACCTACTAACTGCCGATTTGCCAGACGTGGACCTATTCCTGCGCTCCTCTGGCGAGCAGCGAGCAAGCAACTTCCTGCTTTGGCAGAGCGCCTACGCCGAGTTCGTATTCCTAGACACCCTTTGGCCCGACTTCAGCCGTAATGATCTGTGGGACGGAATCAACATTTACTTGGGTCGAAACCGCCGCTTCGGTGGGGCAAAAGACCTGCCATCGGCCAACTCAAAGTAAACTTATAACTTCGAGCGGGCACCGCATCCAACAGTGTCCAGAATCATGGAGTTGACCTTGGCCACCCCAAACCGTCTAGACGCAGTTATCTCATTGGCTAAACGCCGCGGCTTTGTTTTCCAAGCCGGCGAAATCTACGGTGGCAGCCGTAGCGCCTGGGACTACGGACCACTCGGTGTAGAGCTCAAGGAAAACATCAAGCGTCAGTGGTGGCGCACCATGGTAAACAACCGTGAAGATGTTGTCGGCCTAGACTCGTCGGTCATCCTTCCTCGCAAGGTTTGGGAAGCTTCCGGCCACGTTGCCGAGTTTGTCGACCCACTCATCGAGTGCACCTCGTGCCACAAGCGTTTCCGTCAGGACCACCTGGAGGAGGCCTTCGAAGAGAAAAAGGGCCGCGCACCTCAGTCAATGGCAGACATCGCCTGCCCTAACTGTGGTTCGAAAGACATCTGGACCGAGCCAAAGAGCTTCAACGGCCTGCTGCAGACCTTCCTTGGCCCAGTTGCTGCCGAAGAGGGCATGCACTACCTTCGCCCAGAGACCGCTCAGGGCATCTTCGTAAACTTTGCCAACGTTCTAGGTGCATCGCGCATGAAGCCACCGTTTGGCATCGGCCAGATTGGTAAGTCTTTCCGCAACGAGATCACTCCTGGAAACTTCATCTTCCGAACCCGCGAGTTTGAGCAGATGGAGATGGAGTTCTTCGTCGAGCCTGGCACCGATGAGCAGTGGCACGACTACTGGATCGAACAGCGCATGAACTGGTACACCGATCTTGGCATCAACCCAGACAACCTGCGCCTCTACGAGCACGCCAAGGAAAAGCTGTCGCACTACTCCAAGCGCACCGTGGACATCGAGTACAAGTTTGGTTTCTCGGGTAGCGAGTTTGGCGAGCTCGAGGGCATCGCTAACCGCACCGACTTCGACCTAAAGACTCACTCGCGCGAGTCTGGCTCTGACCTGTCGTACTTCGACCAGGCCAAGGGCGAGCGCTGGTTCCCTTACGTAATCGAGCCAGCGGCCGGTCTAACCCGTTC
>JBDLVH010000010.1:0-3037 GCA_039804865.1 Actinomycetota bacterium
TTGTCAAGATCTCTCGAATTGCCAGCTGAACGGCGTCTGAAACGTGGTTCGGCAATTTCTTTAGCCCGGCAGCAAAAGCATGGGGGTCTGCAAATTCGATTCTGTAACTGTGGTTAGCCGGTTCCATTTACAAAAAATACTTGAAGCCACTGACATCGATTCCTAGTTGTTAACAGGCGTCTGAAACAATAGAGGCATGACCAACCTCGATTACCTGATTGCCGTTGCCCACAAACTGCGTGCCCCTGGCGGCTGCCCTTGGGATGCCGAGCAGACCCACGAGAGTCTCACCAAGTACCTTCTGGAAGAGACCTACGAACTCATCGATGCGCTGGAGAGCGGCAACCGCGACGAGATCCTCGAGGAACTTGGCGACGTGCTGTACCAGGTGATATTCCACAGCGACCTAGCCGCAACCGGCAGCCTGGGCGAGGCCTTCGACATCCAGGATGTGGCCCTGGCAAGCGCCAACAAGATGCGCGGCCGTCACCCTCACGTGTTTGGCACCCCCGAAGAACTTGAGAAGTATGCCGCCAACACCGGCGACGAGGTAATGCTCAACTGGGAAGAGCACAAGAAGAAGGAAAAGCCCGAGCGCGAGAGCGTGCTGGACGGCATTCCGCAGGCGCTTCCTGCCCTGGCCCTAGCCGACAAGGTGATTGGCAAGGCTCAGAAGATTGGCATGATCCCAGAGGGTGACAGCGATGCAGGTCTACCGATGGACAACGAAGAGGTGCTTGGCGGTCTGCTGCTTACCATCGTGGCTGATGCCCGTGCCAAGGGTCTCGACCCAGAACGCGCGCTGCGCGAGGCAACCCGCGAGCTTCAGGTGGCCATCCGCGCCAGCGAACTTGAACTGGCTGGAGTGTTTGACGCCGGCATCCTGGGCAACCTAGACCCAGACGAGTTCGAGTAAGCTTCCCTTCGCTCTCAGGCAACTATCAGGTAAACCACAGCAACACATCAGCGACAGCACAGATTGCACTCAGCCACCCCCGATAGAAATGAATCGGAAGGGAGCACCAAATGAACAGCAACAAGTACCTAATCAATGAAGATCAAGGCGTGCAGTACATTTACGAACGCGCTGAAGTGGAGGCAACCCCAAAGGGCAAGTCGATTCAAAAGCGTAAGCCTCTTCGCAAAGCTCTCTTGACCCTTGGCATGCTTGGAATTTTTGCAGGTGCGTCGGCTGTAACCATTGGCCAGTTTGCAAGTGGCGTGGGACAGAGTGGCAATACCCAAACGCAAGATTCAGCCGGTGCGGCAAAAACCAACGGTTCAATTAGCTTTGCTGGGGGAAACGAAAGCGGCGACGACTAAAGAAGCTGCTAGTCCAGCGCGTAGACGTCCAGCTGCACTTCGTTGGGTAGGCGAGTGCCCACCGAATAGAACAGTCTGTGGTTGATGTTTTTGCGGCTGGCCCCGGCAGTCATGCGAATGCCGGTGCGGAAGTAAACCTTGCCGGCATCGTCGGTGTGTCGGATGCCGGTGGACTCAACCTCCACTAAGTCACCGCCGTCTAGCTGCAGCGTGTAGTGGGCGGTCAGCGACACAGTGCCGTCGGCGTGAATCCACTGCCAGTCGGTGCCGGGCAGCACAATGCCCTTGCCGATCTGCCCAGATACGGTTCCGCCGGTGATGGGCACCATGCGACGGTGACCGATTGCAATCTGCCCCAAGTCAGCGATGTCGGCAACGTTGATGAGGAACGTTGCGAATGGAGTCTTCGATTCATTTCTCATTAGCCGCGACTTTCCGTGTAAGTTGCATCCCAGCTGGCACGAGCGCTTAGGCCCTCGGGGTCAAAGCCGGCCACCTTCTTGTAGTGGTTGGCAATCTCTTCCAGTTCCACCTGAGGAACTGCATCATTGATGTCATTGAAGCCGTGTGGCGCGCGTTCGTGGGCTAGCTGCATCACCAGTTCAGGGCCCATGCCGCGGTTGGCCAACTGCAGGGCGCGGGTCTTGGGGATGCGCTCCTCTTCATAGAACTTGAGAGCGTCGGTCACCGAATAGTGGCAGAGAGCGTAGGTGAGCACGCGGGCGTCAAGAACGGCCTGCGATGTGCCGTTGGAGCCAACCGGGTAGGCAGGGTGGGCGGCGTCGCCAAGCAGAACGGTGCGGCCACGAACCCAGCTGTCGATCGGGTCGCGGTCGGATAGCGGGTACTCCAGTACCTCGTCAGCCTGGGTGATCAGGTCGTGTACGTTTAGCCAGCCCCAGTTCCAAGTTTCAAACAGTCCTGCAAAGCGCGAGACCGGAACGGCTCGGTTCCAGTTCTGCTGCAGGTCTGTCATGGTTGGGTCAATCTGCTCGGCAATCCAGTTGATTGCCTGCAGGCCATCGGCCTCAACCGGGCCAATGGGGTAGGCCACAAACTTGTGGGCGCGGTGGCCGGCCATGATCATCGAACGCTGGGTGAGGAATGGCTTGGCGCGGCTAACTCCGCGCCACAGGATTGCACCATTCCAGATTGGGTCGCCCTCGTCTGGCAGCCAGTTGGCACGGATGGTGCTCTTGATGCCATCGGCGGCAATCAGCAGGTCACCCTCGAAGGTTCCGTTATTGGTGGTAACAACAACCTTGTTGCCCACAGTTTCTTCGCTCAGCACGCGGGTTCCGGTGATGATGGCGTTCTCGCCGAGGCGTTCGCGGACTCGCTGGGCTAGGCGTACCTGGAAGTAGCCGCGGTGGATTGAGTATTGTGGCCATTCGTAGCCGGCATCGATGCCGCGCGGTTCGCTCCAGATGATGGAACCAAACTGGTTCACATAGGTGAGGTCTGCTGTGCGCACACCGAGTTCTTCGAGGTCTTCGGCGAGGCCTAGTTCGGTGAGTTCACGGACGGCGTGGGGTAGCAGGTTGATGCCAACGCCAAGGGGCTTGATTTCTTGGGCTGATTCGAGGCAGACCACATCGGTGATGCCAGCTTTATGCAGGGCAAGGGCCGTGACAAGGCCACCCATTCCGGCACCGGCGATGATGACGCGCATACAAAAACTCCTTTGTTTCTATAGGGAGTTTACCGGTCGGCT
>JBDLVH010000011.1:0-9808 GCA_039804865.1 Actinomycetota bacterium
GCAGCGATAAGTGCAGTTTTCTTCATGTTTCTCCTCATTGAACTTTCATTGATTTTGGCAATCCGAAACCCGACGAAAAGGAAATCGGGCAGCGGAAGGCTGTGTTCACTCTGACACAGCAATTTGAAGCCACCAAACGAAAATCAACATTTCGCGATAACGGTTTGGTCACGAATATTATTTTGTTGTTTAGCACAACTTATTTTGCCATTTTCGATTCAACGGGGCTACACCCCGCATAAATACAGGGTTCTTCAAATTATGTAAGCGTTTACTTCGAGAGGTCTCGGGCTAGTGAATCGATTCAAATGCGCTGTGATATTGCTGAAGAATTACGGGTTGGGTATCAGCCTTCACGTTTGCTTCTGTTGCAATTTGCCACTTCTTCTCGGTGCCAAGCAGTGCCCAAGCAGCCTGACGAGCGGCACCATCAGCAACGTATTCACCTGCCTTTGGAACACAAATCTCAACGCCAAACACCTGTGCTGCAATCTTCTGCACTGCGGGGTTCTCTGCCGCACCGCCAACCAAAATCACACGGCTGCACTTGACGCCCTCAGCAGTCATAGCCGCCAGACCGTCGGCCAAACCGCAGAGCATGCCCTCAACAGCGGCTCGCGCTAGGTTAGCGCGGGTGTTGTTGTGCAGCGTCAAGCCGTGAATGGAGGCCTTGGCATCCGGAAGGTTTGGAGTGCGCTCTCCCTCGAAGTACGGAAGCAGCACAACTCCCCCGGAACCTGGCTCGGCCTGCAGAGCGAGTTCGCCCAGGCCGTGGTGATCAACCTCAAGCACTCGGCAGAAACTATCCAGAATGCGTGCGGCGTTCAGTGTGCAAACGAGGGGCAGGAAGCTGCCAGATACGCTGGCGAAACCGGCGATGGTTCCCGTCTCGTCGGCGGTGGAAACATCGGTGACTGCAAACACAGTTCCACTGGTTCCGAGCGAAACCACCACGTCACCATTGTCTGCACCAACACCGAAGCCGGCGGCTGCGTTATCTCCGGCACCGGCGCCCAGCAGACCCTTGAACACTTCACGCTGAGGGTTGGCTGGATAGGCGGCCTCGTTTGAAGCGACGATTCGAGGAAGGATGGGCATCCGGCCCAGAATCCACTCGATGATTGGGGCAACGTAGCCGCCCTGCTTGGCCGAGTAGTAGCCGGTGCCACTGGCATCGGACTCATCGGTGGTTAGTGCGTTCAGGTCAGGCCCAAACTGGCTCTCTCCCGCCGGGCCATAGCCCGCTAGACGCCAGGTCAGGTAGTCGTGTGGCAGGCAGATAGCAGCAATCCTGGCTGCGTTCTCAGGCTCGTTTTGCGCCACCCACAGCACCTTGGTGCTTGTGAATGATGCCACCGGAATCGAACCGGTCTCGGCTGCAAGATATTGGGCACCAAAGTGCTCGATCAACAACTGTGCCTGCTCGGCGCTTCGGGTGTCATTCCAAAGCAGGGCATCGCGAATCACTCTGCCATCGGCATCCAAGAGCACCATGCCGTGCTGCTGGCCACCGATGGAGAGAGCCGCCACGTCGTCAAGCCCACCAGCCTGCTCGATGGACTGCGCAAGCGCGCTCACCCAGGCCGCTGGGTTTACCTCGGTGCCATTTGGGTGCGAGGCCCGACCGCTGCGAACCAGAGCGCCGGTTTCGGCATCCCTGATAACTAGCTTGCAAGACTGAGTGGAAGAGTCGATTCCTGCTACGAGTGGCATTTCATTCCTAGTGGTTTGGTTTGGTTGCTATTTGAAGTGTTGCTGCTTGAGCTGTGGGTTTCAATCACTTACCCAAAGACAAAGGCGTGTCGTAAAAAACGACACGCCTCCATCGGTGGTTTATTAGCGAGCGCCCATCAGGTGCTCGAGGGCCAGTTGGTTCAAACGAACAAAGTTGAAGCCCTTGGCGTTGTAGTAGCTGTCTGCGTCGAAGTTCTCGTACGCGCTCTTGTCGGCTAACAGATCCTGGTAGGTCTCGCCGGCGTTGAGGGTTGGCTGACTTAGCTGCTTCACGCGGGAATCCGCGATTGCCTGCTGAACCTCTGGGTCTGCGTTGAAGGCGGCTGCGCGCTCCTTTAGAAGCAGGTAGGTGCGCATGTTGGCCTTAGCCGACTCCCAAACACCGGTGTAGTCTTCGGTGCGGCTTGGCTTGTAGTCGAAGTGACGAGGACCATCGTAGGCACGGCCACCGTTTGGTCCACCGAACTCTAGAAGGTCTACCAGGCTGAAGGCGTTGAAAAGGTCGCCGTGGCCAAAGACCAGGTCCTGGTCAAACTTGATGCCGCGCTGACCGTTGAGGTCGATGTGGAATAGCTTGCCGTGGTCCAGAGCCTGGGCGATGCCTGATGTGAAGTTGAGGCCGGCCATCTGCTCGTGTCCGGTTTCTGGGTTCAGACCAACCATCTCAGGGTGCTCGAGGGTGTTGATGAACGCCATGGCGTGACCAACGGTTGGAAGCAAGATGTCACCGCGTGGCTCGTTTGGCTTTGGCTCGATTGCAAAGCGAATGTCGTAACCCTTGTCGATTACATACTGGCTAAGCAGGTTTACGCCCTCGCGGTAGCGCTCAAGTGCTGCACGGATGTCCTTGGCGTGGTCGTACTCGGCACCCTCGCGGCCACCCCACATAACAAAGGTGTTGGCGCCCATCTCTGCGGCTAGATCGATGTTGCGAAGCACCTTGCGAAGCGCGAAGCGACGAACCTCGCGGTCGTTGCTGGTGAAGGCGCCATCCTTGAACACAGGGTGGCTGAAGAGGTTAGTGGTGACCATCGGGATCTTTAGTCCGGTGTCGGCAAGAGCCTGCTTGGCACGGTCGATCTCGTGCTGACGCTGAGCATCGGTGCTCTCGAAGGCAAATAGGTCGTCGTCGTGGAAGGTCATGCCATAGGCACCGATTTCGGCAAGCTTGTGGATTGCCTCAACCGCATCTAGTGGCTCGCGGGTGGCGCTACCAAACTGGTCCTGAGCTCGCCAGCCAATGGTCCAGAGGCCAAACGTGAACTTGTCAGCAGGAGTTGGAGTCAAAGACATGTAATTTCCTAAAAGTCGGTGTCATTTGTTGTTTAGAACAACAATAGGCCATAAGTTGGAAGCTGCACAGCCCGAAAATGGGGCTATTAAGATGCTGTTAGGAGATTGTTATGAGCCCAAATACGCAAGAACGTGCCACGCTGGGCCAAAACCGCGAAAACCTACGACAGCACAACCTTTCCACTGTGCTCCGCCTGCTGCACGAAGCCGGCTCGGTTCCGCGATCACACCTAACTTCTATTACCGGCCTCAACCGTTCCACCATCTCGGATCTGGTTGGCGAACTGGTTTCACTTGGCCTTGCCGTGGAATCTGAAGCAGTAACTGGCGGTGGCGTTGGCCGCCCCAGTCTGGTTGTCGCGCCCTCGCAAAACGTAGTTGCCTTCTCGGTGAACCCGGACATCGATGCCACCACCGTTGGCCTGGTTGGCTTCGACGGCAAAGTTTTGCAGCGCATGCGATATCCAACCAAAATCCAACCAACCGCAGCCGAATCGTTGCAGGTTGCAGCCAAACTCATCGCTAACCTGCGATCCAAGTTGGCACCGGGAACCCTAATCGCCGGCATTGGCATTGCTGTGCCAGGTCAGATTCGCGTCTCGGAGGGTGTAGTTCGCTACGCCCCACACCTCAACTGGGTGGAAGAACCGGTTGCCGCCATGCTGGCCCAGCAAACCGGACTGCCCACCTGGGTAGACAACGATGCCACCGCTGCCTGCACGGCAGAGCGCAGGTTTGGCGCCGGCATTGGAACCAACAACCTGGTCTACATTCACGCAGGCTCGGGCGGCATCGGCGGTGGCGTGGTTGTCAACGGCCGTCAGATGCGCGGTGCCACCGGATATGCCGGCGAGGTTGGCCACATTCAGATTTCCAGTTCCAAGATCAAGGACTACTCCGGCCTGGAGGGTACTCTTGAGGCCCTGGTAAAGCGCGACGACCTGCTTGAGCTCTTCAAGATCGACAACGCCACCGATGAAGAGCTGGAGATTGAGATCATCAAGAACAAGGACCCTAAGGCTCACAAGGTGCTGATGCAGCAGATTGCCGACACGGGACGAGCAATCGGTGTTCTAGCCACAATCTTCAACCCACAATCGGTGGTTCTGGGTGGCTTCCTGGGCACCCTGTTCCGCTTCGATGGCGAGCACATGATTCAGTCCACCCGTCAGAGCAGCCTAAAGTCGGCCCAGGACGGCCTGCTGATCAAGGCAAGCCAGCTGGGTACCACAGCCGTAATCGTTGGTGCAGCCGAGCTGCCATTCAGCGCGGTTCTTGCCAACCCAGCCCAGGCCAAGCTGACCAAGGTTGCCACTAAGCGCTAGAGCCTTTCGGCCAAGCGGTGGTAGGCGGCACTCCACTGCAGCTCCTTGCGGAACGCGCGCAGGGTGGTGTCCTCATCGATGACCACAAGCTCAACGCGCGCAATGCGAGCGAAGTCCTCGATGGCCTCGGCGGTAACCGAGTTGGTGAGCACGGTGTGGTGGCTTCCGCCGGCAAGCATCCAAGCCTCGGCCGAGGTGGCCAGGCTAGGCTTTGGTTCCCAAACCGCACGGGCAACCGGAAGCTTTGGTAGCGCCTCGGTTGGCTCCACAATCTTTACCTCTGCCTGAATCATGCGGAAGCGATCGCCCATGTCTACCAGGCAAACCTGACGACCCTCGCCCGGCTTGGCGGTGAACACCATGCGCACTGGGTCTTCCTTGCCACCGATACCTAGCGGATGGATTTCAATGCGCGGCTTGGCGTTGGTGATGGTTGGGCAAACCTCAAGCATGTGAGCGCCGAGAACCTTGGCTGGGCCTGGACCAAAGTGGTAGGTGTAGTCCTCCATAAACGAGGTACCGCCACCGGCAGGGGTCATTGACTTGAGGATTGCACCAAGAGCCGAGGTCTTCCAGTCGCCTTCGCCACCGAAGCCGTAGCCATCAGCCATCAGACGCTGAACTGCCAAACCAGGAAGCTGACGCAGGTCGCCCAGGTCTTCGAAGTCGGAGGTGAAGCCGTTGAAGTCGCCGGCCTCCATCAGGTTGCGAAGTGCAATCTCCTGCTTGGCCGCGTAAACCAAAGAATCGTGTCGAGCGCCACCGGCACGCAGCTCTGGAACCACGTCGTACTCGCGCTCGTAAAGCGCGGCCAGCTCCTCGGCGGCAGCATCGGTGACTTCTGCAACCGCGGCCACCAGAGTGTTCACTCCGTAGGCCTCGATGCTCATTCCAAACTGCATCTGAGCCGAAACCTTGTCGCCATCGGTGACGGCCACAAAACGCATGTTGTCGCCGAAGCGAGCAAGCTTTAGGTTCTGCGAGGTGTTCCAACCGATGCAGGCCCAGCTCCAGGCACTGATGCGATCTGCAACATCCTTGCTCTCGGGTGCACCAACCACAATCTTGCGGGCGATGGCCATGCGGCTAACCATGTGGGCGTATTCGCGGTCGCCGTGCGCAGCCTGGTTGAGGTTCATGAAGTCCATGTCGATGGTGTCCCAAGGCAGCGACTGGTTGGCCTGAGTGTGCAGGTGAAGCAGCGGCTTCTGCAGCGCATCTAGGCCGGCAATCCACATCTTGGCTGGCGAGAAGGTGTGCATCCAGGTGATTACACCGATGCAGTTGTCGTCGGCGCTGGCATCCAACATCACGCGGCGGATGGCATCGGAGGTCTTCACAACTGGCTTCCAGACCAGATTCACAGGAGCGCTAAGCCCGCCCTTGATGGCGTTGGCAACGGCCTGCGACTGCGCGGCAACCTGGGCCAGGGTCTCTTCGCCGTAAAGCGACTGGCTTCCGGTGAGGAACCAGATTTCCTTTGGTGCGGTGTTCTTTGCCATTTTTTTCTCCGATGGTTTGGCCGCGCTTGGCGACAAAATTTGTGATTTGGTTTGGCCTACTGGCCGTAAACGTTCTGGTAGCGGTTGTAGAGGGCATCAATCTTGTCCTGCGGGATTCGCACCTCTGGGCCAAGTTGCAACGCAATCGAGGCGCTCTTGGCAACGTCCTCGCACATGACGGCGGCCTTCACCGCTGCCTTGGCGCTGCCCCCGATGGTGAATACGCCGTGGTTCTTCATCAGCACAGCCGGCGATCGGTGGCCCTTGAGGGTCTCCACAATTCCGCGGCCAATGCTGTCGTCTCCGATGATGGCAAACGGACCAAGCGGGATGTCGCCGCCGAACTCGTCGGCCATGGCGGTGAGGATGCAAGGGATTGGCTTGGCGGCGGCAGCCCAAGCCGAGGCGTAGTTGGAGTGGGTGTGAACCACACCGCCAACCTCAGGCATGTTGCGGTAGACGTAGGCGTGGGCAGCTGTGTCGCTGGAAGGAGCCAGCTTGCCCTCCAGCACGTTGCCATCGAGGTCGCACAGAATCATGTCTTCGGGGCCCAGCTGCGAGTAGAGCACACCGCTTGGCTTGATCAGGAACTTGTCCTCGCCCGGAATGCGCGCCGATACGTTGCCGCCCGTCCAGATCACCAGATTGTTGCTGACCAGGGCCTGGTGCAGGTCGGATAGCTCCTGACGGAGCTCTGGATAACTACTCACCGATGGACACCTCTCGCTTAAGCGCCTTCAAACGCTTCATTACGTTGTTTGCACCGCGACCAAAGTAGTCGTGCAGCAGTTCGTACTCCTGGTAGAGGCGGTTATAGGCCGCGGTTGCCTCTGGGCGTGGCTGGTAAACCGCACGGTTCACCTTGCCCATTACCTCGGCGGCTGCGCGAACCGACTCGTACTCCCCCGCAGCAACTGCCGCGTGGATTGCCGAGCCAAGCGCGGGGCCCTGCTCGCTTGCCACGGTGGAAAGCGGCAGACCCAAAACATCGCTGTAAACCTGCATCAGGAACTGGTTCTTCAAAAGTCCGCCGGCAACGATGAATTCGGTGACCGGAACGCCCGAGGCGTTGAAGGTATCCACAATCTTCTTGGCACCGAAGGCGGTGGCCTCGAGGAGAGCGCGGTAGACCTGCTCGGGGCGGGTGGTGAGAGTGAGACCTAGAACGGTTCCGCTCAGTTCGTGGTCAACCAGCACCGAGCGGTTTCCGCTGTGCCAATCGAGGGCAACCAGCCCGTGACCACCGATTGGCTCTTGGGCGGCCAGGTCGGTAAGGTACTGGTGCACGCTCTTGCCAGCTGCCGCGGCAGCATCGAAGCAGCGCTGTGGCACCTGGTTGTTTACGTACCAGGCAAAGATGTCGCCAACGCCCGACTGACCGGCCTCGTAGCCGTAGAGACCGGAGACGATTCCGCCGTCAACCACGCCACACATGCCAGGAACCTCGGCAAGGATCTCGCCGTTCATCACGTGACAGGTGGAGGTGCCCATGATGGCCACCATTTGGCCGGGCTGGGTTGCCTTGGCTGCAGGAGCTGCAACGTGTGCGTCCACATTTCCAACCGCAACGGCGATGCCCTCTGGCAGGCCGGTCCAGGCGGCGGCCTCGGCGGTTAGCCCACCGGCGCGGTCTCCCAGTTCACCGATGGTGTGCTTCAACTTGGTTTCGGCAAAAGGACCGAAGCCAGGGCTGAGCGCCTCAAAGTAAGACTCTGGCGGATACTGGCCATCCTGCAAGTTTCCCTTGTATCCGGCGGTGCAAGCATTGCGCACGTAGGTGCCGCAGAGCTGCCAGACGATCCAATCGGCTGCCTCCACAAAGTGGTCCATTGCGTCGTAAACGGTGCGGTCTTCCTCAAAAAGCTGCAGGCCCTTGGCCAACTCCCACTCCGACGAAATCTGGCCTCCGTAGCGAGCCAACCAAGACTGCTGAGTGCTGCGTGCCAATTCGTTGATGCGGTCTGCCTGAGGCTGGGCGGCGTGGTGCTTCCAGAGTTTGGCATAGGCGTGTGGTCGGCTGGCAAACTCGGCGTGCTCACTGAGGGCGCTGCCATCGGCGAAGGCGGGAAGAATGGTGCAGGCGGTGAAGTCGGTGGCGATGCCAACCACCTGGCTTGGGTTGATTCCAGCGAGGCGCACGGCCTCAGGCACAGCAACCTTCAGCACCTCAACGTAATCTGCGGCATCTTGAAGCGCCCACTCCGGAGGCAGGGCGGCGCCGGTGGCTGCCAGAGTGGTGTCCATCACGGCGTGTGGGTAGTCCAGCACGGCCGAGGAAACCTCCAGGCCATCGCTGACGCGCACAACTAATGCACGGCCAGAAAGGGTGCCGTAGTCCACGCCAATGACAAATCGGTCGTCGGCTTTGATCTGAGGATTCGAGGGTGTGTTCACAGTCAAAATGTTATCGCTAACATTGGAGGCATTTGCGGACTGCCCTCAGGAATGACCAAGAAGTTATCTATTTGTTAGGCGAGGCGGTGGAGGCGCGAACCACCAGCTTGGGAACGACGTCCTCGTGCGTGGCCAGCGAAGTGCCAGAAACCGCATCCAGTAGCAGTTTCATGGCGTGCTTACCCAGCCCGGCAAAGTCCTGCGCCACCGTGGTGAGAGCCGGGTTGTAGAACTCGGTCTCATCCTGGTTGTCGAAGCCAACGATGCTGACTTGAGCCGGCACATCGATGCCATTCTGGGCGAATGCAGTGAGCAGCCCCAGGGCAGTCTGGTCGTTGGCAGCAAATACCGCAGTGACCTCGGGGTAGTCCGCGATGAGCTTTAGACCAGCCTCGAATCCCGAGCGAGCACTCCAGTCGCCCTCCAGGATTGGCAGGCGCTGCAGACCACGGGAAGAGAGCTCAAGCTCGTATCCCCTGGCGCGGGCCTTGGCTTCGTACCAGGTGTTAGGGCCAGAAACGTGGGCAATTTTGGTGTGACCCAGTTCGGCCAGGTGAGCCACGGCCAGTCGGGCGCCGGCGATATTGTCGATTGAAACGGACGATGCATCGGTGGACTCGGTGGCATCAATGGTGATCAGCGGCATACCAAGCAACACCGGACGATAGGTCTCGAGGATTGACTCCTGCGGGGCAATGATGATCATGCCGTCCACGCCAAGCTTTTTGAGGTGCTCGATGGCGTCGAGCACTGCCGCGCCATCTTGGGCGTCAACCGCCACTGCAACAACGAAGTAGCCGGCGGCGCGAGCCTCGGCCTCCATGGCGTGGGTCATGCTGGATGGACCAAAGAAGGCGGAGTCAGAAACCAGCACACCAAGCATTCTGCTCTTAGATGTTGCCAGTGCTCTAGCGGCCATACTCGGACGGTAACCCAACTCTTCGATGGCCGCAAGCACTTTGTCGCGAGTTTCAGGTTTGATGCTTGCGCTGCCATTGATGACGCGCGAAACCGTCTGGTGGGAAACCCCGGCCAGCTTTGCTACGTCATACATGTTGGCGTTCTTTTGCGACATGCAATAACCCTACCCACGGCAACCTTGTGAGCGGTAACTTCCCACGCCAGAAATGGTTTCGTTGCCAAACAGTTACTGGCAATACCCGTCTCGGCAGGGCACCCTGGGAAATTAGTTGGGGCCACCGATTGGGGTTAGTCTTTAGGCACTCGCCACATTTAGGAGCAGCATGAAGGCCACATTCCTCTACGGCAGCGGCGATGTCCGCGTTGAAGAAGTTAGCTACCCAACCATCATCAAGCCAACCGATGCCATCATTCGCACCGTTGTGGCATGCGTGTGTGGCAGCGATCTGTGGGACTACTACAACTTCCCTGCCGGACGCGAGCGCGTTGCCAAGGGCCACGAAACCATCGGCATCGTCGAAGAGATTGGCTCTGCCGTAAAGAACATCAAAGTTGGCGACCTGGTTGTGGTGCCTTTCGTAGCATCCTGTGGTCACTGCGACTTCTGTCTGCAGGGTCTGCAGACTTCCTGCCGCTCGA
>JBDLVH010000012.1:0-10286 GCA_039804865.1 Actinomycetota bacterium
GCCGAACCGATGATCTTGCCGCCGATGCAGAGTGCGTTGGTGTCCGAGTGTGATCTGGCCAACTCGGCGCAGAAAGAATCCTGACAGACAGCGGCAAAGACGCGGGGGAGTTTGTTGGCAATCATTGCGCTGCCATAGCCAACACCATCCACGAGGATGGCACGGTCAACCTCACCATTGGATAGCGCCTGAGCGGCCGGGAACACGAAGTCTGGCAGGTCTGCAGCCTCGGTGGTGTGAGTGCCAAAATCAATCACTTCGTGGCCCTGTGCCGTCAGCCAATCCTTGATTTCAAGCTTGAGTGCCAGACCAGCGTGGTCGTTTGCCATTGCGATTTTCATGATTTCCCATCTGAGATTTGCACCCGTTTGATGCGTGAAGTGTAGCCGGATTCGATGGTTACGTCTTGTTTGCGCAGGTCGAAGTGGTCGGCAAGTACCCGGATTAGACCCTCGTTGGCGGCACCATCTACCGCGCGTTCCTTGATGAAGACGGTGAGGCTGCCATCGGGCTGAACCTCCACCAGAGGACCCTTTTTAGAACCCGGTTTCACCATGACTGTGTAGCGCACAAAACAAAACTAGACTCAAAACATGTCTAAGACCTATCGCGGCTACACCGTGGCGCAAATTGCGGCCGCCATCGACCACAGTGTTTTGAAACCAAACAGCCTTTCCAGCGAGGTTGTCGAAGCCTGCGCTTTGGCAGCCAAGGTGAAGACCGCATCGGTGTGCATCAGGCCCATCGATGTTCCGTTGGCGGCAGCCAGTCTGGCCGGCAGCGGTGTTCCGGTCTGCACCGTCATCGGTTTTCCGCACGGTACCTCCACCACAGCCTCCAAGGTGTTTGAGACCGCTGAGGCCATCAACGCCGGTTGCGACGAGGTTGACATGGTCATCAACATCTCGGCTCTGCTGGAGGGTCAGTACGACGTGGTCTTGGCCGACATCAAGGCGGTTGTCGACGCCGCTCACGGCTTAAAGCCGGCCTCCATCGTCAAGGTCATCTTTGAGACCGCGCTCCTAAATCGCGAGCAGATCATCAAGGCCTGCCAGCTGAGCGAAGAGGCCGGAGCCGACTTCGTGAAGACCTCCACCGGATTTGCCTCTGAGGGCGCCACCGTGGAGAACATCCGCCTGATGAAGGAGTGTGTTGGCGATCGCCTCAAGGTGAAGGCGTCCGGGGGAGTGCGCACCCTCGACCAGGTGATTGATTTGCTTGAAGCAGGCGCCGATCGTTGTGGCTGTTCGGGTACCGAAGCGATTCTGGAATCTTTTTAGTCAAGGTGTGGTTTACTTAAATCGAAATCACTGATTGGAGTAAGCCATGACCCTTCCGGCTCTTTATCTTTCGCACGGTGCACCGCCACTGCTAGACGACCAGCTATGGATGTCGCAGCTGCGCGACTGGTCTGGCTCCATCGAGAAGCCAAAGGGAATCCTGGTGGTTTCGGCGCACTGGGAGAATGCTCCGGTTGCCATCAGCTCAACTGACGCCGCTACTCCATTGATCTACGACTTCGGTGGCTTTGCCCCTCGCTACTACAACGAGAAGTACGCCACCCCAGACGCGGCCTGGCTTGGTGCCAAGGTGGCATCGGTGTTTCCTGCCACCGAACCGCTGCACCAGAGCCCAAAGCGTGGCCTAGACCACGGTGCCTGGGTGCCTATCAAGATCATGTATCCAGACGCCGACATCCCGGTGATTCAGCTTTCGCTTCCAACTCACGACCCGGTCAAGTTGATCGAACTTGGTCGCCGACTGCGCCCACTTCGCGATGAGGGCATCCTCATCGTTGGCTCTGGCTTCATGACTCACGGCTTGCCATTCCTACGTGACTTCAGCATCGATGCCGCCGCTCCTGGTTGGTCTAAGGAGTTCGACCTTTGGTCTGCGGAGATGCTAAACCGCGGCGATATCGATTCGCTCATCAACTACAAGACCTTGGCTCCTGGCATGCCTTACGCCCACCCAACCGTTGAGCACTTCACTCCGCTCTTCGTTGCCCTCGGTGCCGCCACCAACCCAGAGGCCCCAACCGAGCAGAAGATCGATGGCTTCTGGATGGGCCTTTCCAAGCGTTCGTTTGAGGTGGCCTAGTTGGCCGGTTCAATCGGCTCTACCACCCGCAGACCGCACGTTTGGAAGCCGGCTTCGGATGTTGCATCGGCGCGCACTCTGCTTTTGCTGCACGGTACCGGTGCCGACGAGCGTGATCTGCTGAGTCTGGGCAAATCGCTGGATCCAGAGGCCAATCTGCTCTCTCCGCGGGGTTTGGTAGTTGCCGACGGCATGAATCGCTTCTTTTTGCGCTACGAAGATGGCCGCTTCGACGAGGCGGGTATCCGAAACAACGCCCACGAACTAGCCGAATTCATTGCCGCGGCCGCCTTTGAGTATGGCTTCGATGAGTCGAACGTCTGGGCCGTTGGTTTTTCCAATGGAGCCAACGCTGCCGGTTCGTTGTTGCTGCTACACCCTGAGGCGCTTGCGGGGATTGTTGCCTTCGGCACCACCAAGTCTTTTGTTGAGCCGCCTAAGCCAATTCCAAACCTCACTGGCAAGCGCGTCTTTATTGCCAATGGCAAACAGGATGGTTACTCGCCGGCCGATAAGACCGATGCCATGGTGAAGGAGTTTCGCCAGTACGGTGCAACCGTTGAGCTTATGCTGCACAGTGGCGGGCACAGCATCTCGCACGAGCACCTAAAGACAATCTCGGCGGCTTTGGCAAAGTAGCGCCTAGCTGGCCACCGATAGTTGACCGGCTTGGGTCTGGCGCTTTTGCAGCCACTGCTTGTGCAGTTCTTTTAGGTCCCAGGCGTTTTCCGCCATCACCGATACCCCGCGAACTCCCGTGCGCCTGGTCTTGCCGGCTATCACCATGAGACGAGTGTTGAAGAGCACGTGGCTACAGCGCGCCTGGGCATCATCGAAGAAGGTGGCATCAGCGCAACCGCTGCCGTCGTCCATGCTGACGAACACCACGCGCTTGCCAGACCTCATTGGAGGGGTCTGGGTGGCAACTCTGACTCCGGCAATCAATACCTCGGTCTTGTTGCGCAGCCCAACCAGTTCGCTCGCTTGCACCACACCCATCTCGTCCAGCATGGGTCGATACAGTTCGATCACGTGCTGGCTGACATCCAGTTTTAGCAACCGCAGCTCGTTTTGAACCTTGTTCTCGATGCTGGGCTCGGGGTTTCCGGTTGGAAGCGGCTCGGCTAGGTCTATGAAGTCCAGCATGGGCTGCTCGGGGTCGATCTTGGGTCGCTTCTTGGCCGCGTTTAGTTGCCTAACCTTTGCCATCACATCGCCTCGAGTTGCCTTGGCGGCCTCCGGTTCAACCGATGTCAACGAGAGCGCACCCGCAACCCCCGAAATGGCGTCTAGCGCGCCCACCAGGGCTAGATTCTCGAGGGTTCGCCTAGATGGCTCGGCGCGCAGGTAGAAGTCTCCTAGGTCGGTGTATGGCGCGTTCTTGATGATGCGCTTGATCTCGGTGACACTGATGGACTGCAGCTCGGTGAGTGCCAAACGCACCGCCAGCGCACCATCGGGGAGTTTTTCTACCAGATACTCGTCGGTGGATTTGTTGACGTCCAGCGGCAATACGTTGACGCCCAACCTGCGAGCCTCGGCCAGCAGCAGGCGTCGCGGATACATGCCTGGATCGTGGGTGAAGAGCCCCGCAACAAACTCGGTTGGGTAGTGGGTCTTCAGCCACGCGCTCTGATAGGTGGGCATGGCGAAGGCGGCTCCGTGGGCCTTGCAGAAACCAAAGCTGCTGAAGCTCTCGATTGTGTTCCAGACGGTGGCCACCACCTCTGGCGTGTAGCCATTCTTGGCCGACTCCTCGCGGAAGAACTGCTCGATCTTGGGCTTGAGGCGTGGATCTTCCATGGAGCGTCGGAACTCGTCGCCCTTGGCCAGGCCGCACTTGGTCATTTGGTTGAAGATGCGGATGACGTGCTCGTGGAAGATGACCACACCGAAGGTCTCGCGCAGAATGGGCTCGAGGCTGGGGTGAGGGTAAATGGGCTTGGCAAAGCCGTGCCGCGAATCTAGGTAGGGGGCAATCATGTTGCCCTTCATTGGCCCCGGCCTGAACAGCGAAATCTGGATGGTGAGGTCGTTGAATACCGCGGGCTGGTGCTTGCCGGTTAGTTCGCGTTGACCCGGGCTTTCAATCTGGAATATGCCCAGGGTGTTTGTGGTGCGAATGGAACGGAAGGTCTCTGGGTCATCCAGGGCGATGGCGTCTAGGTCGATTCGCTCGCCACGGACTCGTTCGATCTCACGGACGGCATAGGCCATGCTGCTCTGCATGCGAACCCCCAGCACGTCCAGCTTGAGCAGGCCCATGGGATCCATGTCGTCTTTGTCGAACTGGCTCATGGGTAGGTCTAGCCCCGATGGCTCTACGGGTGTGAGATTAAGCAGCGAGGCATCTCCGAGGATTACCCCGCAGGGGTGCATCGAGATGTGGCGGGGAAGCCGGTCTAACCGTTCAGTTATGTCAACTAATAGGTTCATCTTGCGGTCGTGTTCGAGTGCGGAGGCAATCTTGGCTAGCTCTGGTTTGCTGCCGGTAGCAGATCTAAAGCTGCGCGCACTAAAGCGCCAGATGCTCTTGGCGATCTCATCGATTTGTTCGTCTTCGAAACCCAGCGCAAGCCCGCTGTCTCTAACGGCACCGCGGCCGCGATAGGTGGACTGCATGGAAAGCAGAGTGACCCTGCCGGCGCCGTACCGCTTGAAAATGGCTCGGTAGATCTCGTGGCGACGAGCGCTCTCCACATCGATGTCGATATCCGGCAGGCTGGTGCGTTCGGTGCTGAGGAAGCGCTCGAACAGGAGGTCGTGTTCTACCGGGTCTACTCCGCTGATGCCCAGCAGGTAGTTGACCAGCGAGCCGGCGCCGCTACCTCGGGCAGCCGTGCGAATCTTCATGTCGCGGATCATCTGGGCCACATCGGCCACGGTGAGGAAGTAGGTTGCGAAGTCAAGCTTGTGGATGGTCATCAGTTCTTGCGAGAGCCGGTGCTGAACCTGCTGCAGTTTGCTCTGGCTGATGCCCGGGTAGCGCCAGCCGATTGCGCCGTGAGTCTTTTGCCAGAGCAGTTCGAACGGGTTGCCATCGATGCCCAGAGCCGATTTCTCTGGGGTCTTAGGTTTGCCCCAACTGCAATCGGTGATTGGTTCTAGGCGACAGCGATTGGCCAGGGCGGCCGTGGTGTCTAGTAGCTTCTGGGATCGCTTGTATTCGGTGCAGATCTCTTTGGCCAGTGCCACCATTTGGCCGTGCGGCTTTAGCCAGGCCTGGGCGTTTGGCTGTGGTTCGAACTGGCCAAGTGGCTCGAGGAAGCGAGCGGCATCAAGCACATCGGCGGTTAGGGCGTCGTCTGGTGTGAGATAGCGCACCGAATTGGTGAGCACCGTGGGTACGCCAACGGTGTCTGCTAGTTGCAGGATTCTTGCAGCCTGCATGGTGGACCACTGAGTGCCGGGTTCGGTGAGCCAACTGACGATCTCGACCGCCAGTGCGCCGTGCGCCGGAAACAGGCTGGCCCAGCTAGCCAGGGCCTCTAGGGCCGATTGGCGATTGGAACCCAGGGCAAGTTGGCCAAACGGGTTCTCGGGGGAGAGCAGCACCGTTGCGGTTGCGGTGTAGCCGGTCTCGGCGTCTCCGGATTGCACCAGTGCCGCCAGTTGCTGAATTGTGAGACCGGGCGGCTGCTTCTTGCCGTGCTGTTGCGCCACCGAGACCAGCCGGCAGAGCGTGGCCCAGCCGGCTCCTTGATTGTGGCCGTGAGCCAAAACCGTGGCGCGACCGATTGGCTGCGCCAGATCGTTGAGGATGGCGATGTCTACGCCAACTATTGGACTGATGCCCAGCTTCAGGCAGGCTCCGATGTGCTTGACGGCACCGTATAGGCCGTTGCGGTCTGTTACCGCCAGAGCGTTGGCCCCCATTGCGGTAGCGGCTTCGGCCAGGTATTCGGGGCGGGTAACCCCGTAATGCCCTGAATAGGCCGAGGCTACGTGCAAATGGGTGAACTGGCTCATGAGAACACGCGCACCAGTTGCCAGAGATTGCCGATTACCTGATGGATTAGCTCGAACTGCATGAGCTGACCGTTGCAATTGGCGGTTAGGCGCCACATCTCGGTTTCTAAGACGCCGGCACCAATGCCGCGTTGCACGCGAGCAGACTCCACCCACCATTCGCGTCTTGCAAACCAGCGCACCGGGCGATTTGTCACCAGGTAGCACTCGTCTCGCCAGCTAAAGCCGATGGGCTCGCCGGACTGATTTACCGAAACCAAAACGGCTTCGTCGACCCTTGTCATTGTTCCCTCCAGAAAACACACATTCGAACAAATGTTCGAATGTTAAGAGTGTAAGTGGGGGTTCAGACATTTTGATATTTTCACTTCAAGCACTACTTGAAGGTTGTGAAACCGGGCCTGCTTAGAGCGCGCGAATCAAATCTGGGCCGCTGGCCGAGACCTTTCCAACCTCGCTGGAAACCTTGTAGAACAGCGCATCGCCGGCAACCAGATCGGAGTCTTGGCCAATGGCACGCAACAGGTCCGGATCGCCTTCAATGCTGGAATCCAGCCAGACATCCATGGTGTCGCCACTTAGGAATACCGGGTTGCGTTCGTGCAGGTGCGCCAACTCGGGAGCGGCTGGTTTGGTGAGGATGGTGGTAGACAGCAGCCAGCGCTGTGGGTCGTTGGCGGGCTTGCTTGGATCTGCCCACCACTCGAAGAGCCCGGCAAAACCAAAGACACCATCGGTGCCGGCATTGATGTAATAGGGCTGCTTGTTGCCAGCGGCGTCGACAACCCATTCGTAGTAGCCAGAGGCAGGCACCAGGCAGCGGCGGCGCACCACCGAATCCTTGAACGAAGGCTTTTCCAGCACGGTTTCCATGCGCGCGTTGATGAGGGGAGCACCCTCGGCTGGGCCCTTGCTCCAGCGGGGAACCAAGCCCCAACGTGCAGAGTGCAATTCGCGGCTGATATCGCCCAGCGGCGCGCCATCCTGGTCCTTTTCGAAGGCGCGATCCACCACGATGGTTACCCGATTGGTGGGGGCAACGTTGAAGGACGGAGCAACCTCATCGATGACCTCGTCAGCCTCAAAGATGGTGCCGATTTGGCCGCTGGTCTTGGCAACCACAAAACGTCCGCACATGTCTAGAGTCCTCCAAGTTGATTGTTTTCCAGGTTGGGGTCCGAGCTGGGTTCGGCGGCCAATTCCGCGGCCGCCTCGGTGCTGGCAATCATGCGTTCGGCGGTGTTTTCTAGGCGCTTCTTCACCAAGCGCACCACCACCAGAACCACAATCACCAGACCGGCAAAGATGAGACCACCAAGCTTGAGGTTGCTGAGGTACTGATCGTAGGCCTTGTGCGCCAACCAGCCCACGCCCACGTACGCAGAAGCCCAAACCGTGCAGGCACCTAAAGTCCAACGGATGAAGCTGGAATAACGCATCCGGGTCATTCCGGCGGTAACCGGAACCAGCGAGTGCAAAACCGGCAAGAATCTGCTCACGGCAACGGCAACGCCGCCGCGGGTCTCAACAAAGCGATCCGCTATCTGCCAGTTGTTTTCACCGATGCGGACCCCTAACCGCGAACGACGAATGCGCATGCCGAAGGTGCGGCCCACCCAGAAGCCGATGGATTCACCCACCAGCGAGCCGGCAACCACGCAGGCCAAAAGCCCAAGGAAGTCTGGAAAGTTCTGAACACCGGTTGCCGCCACCAGCACAACCGTGTCGCCCGGCATGATGAGTCCCACAAAAAGCGAGGTTTCCATCAGAATTGCCAAGCCAGCAATCAGATCTCTGGCACCCCAGCCAAGGCCCTGCACCGAGGTGAGCAGCCAATTGATGATGTCGGTCATAATCAGCCGATCTGGCGCGAAAGTAGGCGCAGGCGCTTAGCGAAAGATTCGTAGTGCTTGATGGCGCCAACCGGGCTGCCCAGGTTTACCCAATCAACCACGGGCCTGATGCCGTGCAACGAACTGAGTGCCCAAATCTCAAGCCCAACCAAATCGGCAGGTTTTGCGCGCTCGGTGCGGGTGGCAAAACCCATGTCGCGAGCAATGGCAAAGACCGCATTACGGGTAACGCTATTTAGCCAGGGAATCGAGTCGTCCGGGGCGCAGAGCACGTCGCCTCGCCACCAAACTATGGAGGTTAGAGCGCCTTCCTCAACAAATCCGTTTGCGTCGAGGATCACAGCCTCATCGGCGTTGTGCAAAATGGCCTTACGGCGAATCTGCATGCCCAAACTGAGGTCTGGACCCTTGACCAGTGGCATGGCACGGGGGTCTGGTTCATCCAAGGTCCATAAAGTTATGTCAACCAATGACTCCGGTGCTTCGCGAAGTCGCAGGAAAAGTGATGGTTCGGCTGGGCCATTCGGTTGGGTGGAGACAGCCGCAAGGTGCAGCTCAATGCGCGGGAACCAGCGACCGTCTAAGTTGGTGGCCTTGGAGACCAGGTCGTAAAACACCGATAGCGAAGGGTAGAGCTGTGGCGCAAAGCGGTTTACCCAAGCCCCGAAGCGCGCGTAGTGTTCGTCAAGTGCCCGCACCCGGCCGTTTTCCACCAGCCAAGAATCGGCTGCCGCCAGCCTGTCATCGGAGGCATGTTCCTGCCAAGGAACCAAGGTGGCGCCGTCAAAGCGATAGAAATCGTTTTCGTGCAATTGCCACCTCCTGGGGTTGTGCCGGACTTGCTGCGTTTAATCTATAGGTTATTGGCAAATGGTTTCAGGGAGTGTCGTGCAGCTGTACAACAGAAACATGCGTGGTTGGGTTGAGCCCGCCGACGCATTTGCAATGTTGTTCGCCAACGACGACCATGCCTTCTGGCTGGACCGCCTCAACGCTGGCTCAAAGCGCTTTTCTGTGATTGGTCACGCTTACAACAGCACCCCGCTGGCAACTGCGGAGATGTTTACCAAACTGGCCGCGCGCAAAGACTGGCCCACCGAAGTGCTGGGGGATGAGACGCCCTTCGATTTCCGTCCGGGCTTTGTGGGCTGGTTCGACTACCTGCAGGACCCATTGGCCTCGGCTGAAATTTCCGGTTCTTGGCTGGATGTTCGTGAGGCCTTGATTTTCGACCACGACTCCAGACGATTCTTCCTGATGGGTTATTTCACCGATGCCGCTCGCTTCGAAGAGTGGGTAAAGGCTGCCATGATTCGCCTGCCGTTGGCTGGGGGAAGCCAGATCAGGTTCCTCCAGAAGCACGCCAATCCGGTTGCGCCACAACTGCATTCGGTGGCTCACGGGCGCCACGATTACCTTGAAATGATCGATTCGGCCAAGGAGCACATCAAATCCGGCGATGTGTACCAGATTTGCCTGACCAACCAGATTCGCTACCAGCACCAGAGCAATCCGCTGGACGTCTTTCTGCGACTGCGCCAGACCAATCCGTCGCCTTACTCCAACTTCATCCGCTGCAACCAGAAGACTCTGGTCAGTTCCTCGCCAGAGCAGTTCCTAACCGTCTCCGCGGATGGACTAGCCTCAACCAGCCCAATCAAGGGCACGAGGGCTCGGCACGAGTTGGCCGACGAGGATCAGGCCTTGGCGGATGAACTGCTTTCCAATGCCAAGGAGCGCGCCGAGAATCTCATGATCGTCGACCTGATGCGCAACGACCTGGGCAGAGTTTCTCAGGTGGATTCGGTCAGGGTGTCGCAGCTTTTCCGAGTTGAGACCCACGCCACAGTACATCAGTTGGTTTCTTCGGTGGAGTCCCAATTGCGCCCCGATGTTGGCCTGCCCGAGGTCATTTCATCGGTGTTCCCAGCTGGCTCAATGACGGGTGCACCCAAGATTCGGGCGATGCAAATCATCGATGAGCTTGAAGGAGTGCCTCGCGGCGTGTACTCGGGTGCTGCGGGCTATCTGGGCATCGACGGTTCCGCCGATCTTGGCATGGTAATTCGAAGCCTGATGTTTGAGGCCGACGAGGTTTCCATCGGTGTTGGTGGGGGAATCACCATCGATTCGGACCCACAAGCCGAGTTCGATGAGATTCGATTGAAGGCAAAAGCCTTGCTTGACGTGCTCGGGGTGCAAGACCCTTGGGCTTCGGCTTGATAACCTTGTATTTTGGGCCGAAGGTCCGAGTATTTGATGTCGCCCGGCGACAAAACTGTGAAGCAAGTGAGTAAATGAGCGATTCACCTGAGAGCGTCTACGACGTTACCGCCATTCAGGACAAGTGGCTGCCAATCTGGG
>JBDLVH010000013.1:0-8672 GCA_039804865.1 Actinomycetota bacterium
GGATGACTGCGTTCTACACGCTGGTTCTGCCAATTTTTGCCTCGTTAGCGGCAGCTACCGCAGTGCCACTGATGCAGGGCCTGGGAGACTGGCGTCTAAGCACCGCCCTGTGGGCCATTCCTGGGGTTGCTGCCGTGGTGGTTTGGCAGCTAGCCAACCGAGCCAACCTTTCGCAGCCAGCATCGGTTCCCGAACTTCCACATTCGTCAAAGCAGGTCTGGCTATCGCCGGTTACCTGGGGAATCGTTGGTTTCTTCGGCTTCCAATCGGTGGGCTACTACGCAGTAGTCAACTGGCTGCCTGCCATCCTCATGTCGCAGGGGTACAGCCAGGCACAGGCCGGCACACTAATCGGCTTCACGACAATGGTGGGTATTCCATTTGGGTTCGCCATCACCAGCAATCTAAAACGCTTCAAGTCGCTGACCTTGCTCATCGTTGGCATCAGCCTGCTGACCTCAATTGGCTTCGCCGTGTTGTTGCTGGGCAGTTCGCTTTCGCTTCTAGCCGGTTCGCTGATCGGTATCGGAATGGCCTCAACCTTCCCGCTATCCCTGGCGCTCATCGCCTTGAAGGCTCAGAACCCGCAAACCACAACGCTGCTCTCGGCCATTTCGCAGGGCCTTGGCTACCTCGTAGCTGCTGCCGGTACATTCCTGGTTGGTCTAATCCACATTTCCACTGGGGGATGGGTGGCCTCGATTGGCTTCCTGGTTGCGCTATCGCTTCTGCAGATAGCTGCCGGCGTTATTGCCGCCAAGCGCAACCTCTAACCCACCACGCAGTGCCTAATCCCCAACCGGATAAAATCTAGGCACGCGGAACCCCGCTTAAACCAAAAGCACCGCCCCCGGAGGAGCGGTGCTTTAGAAGATTGCTATTTAGAGAGCAGCAGACTTGGTGGCGATTGCCGACTTCTTGTTTGCAGCGTTGTTCTTGTGAAGAACACCCTTCGAAACAGCCTTGTCTAGCTTCTTGCCAGCGAACGATACTGCCTCTGCTGCCTTTACCTTGTCACCGCTTGCGATTGCCTCGCGGGCGGCGCGAACTGCCGAGCGAACTTCGCTCTTAACTGCCTTGTTGCGCTCGGTAGCCTTTGCGTTGGTAAGGATACGCTTCATCTGCGACTTGATGTTTGCCATGTTTCACTTTCTAAATTTGTCGCGCTTGAAACGCAACCTGAAAAGATTTTGGGCTTTTGGTGGAGACACACACCTCATACCGAAGTTCAATCGTAGCATTTAGCCATATCTTGGGCAAGTAACTCAACGATTTGTTCTTGGGTGTGGCAAAATATAGTTACTGCCGTCGCAGTCGCTTATCTTTCACCATTGAGGAAACCGTTGCCACGCGCCACAACAAGACTTGAACCGGCCAAGACCGATCCAGCGCTGATTCGCAACTTCTGCATCATCGCGCACATCGACCACGGTAAGTCCACCCTCGCAGACCGCATGCTTCAGCTGACCGGCGTTGTCGATGCTCGTTCGATGCGTGCACAGTACCTAGACCGCATGGACATCGAGCGCGAGCGCGGCATCACCATCAAGAGCCAGGCCGTTCGTATGCCATGGCAGGTTGACGGCAAGACCTACGCCCTAAACATGATCGACACTCCGGGCCACGTGGACTTCACCTATGAGGTTTCCCGTTCTCTAGCCGCCTGTGAGGGAGCCATCCTTCTGGTTGACGCCGCTCAGGGCATCGAAGCCCAGACTCTGGCCAACCTCTACCTGGCCATGGAGAACGACCTCACCATCATTCCTGTTCTCAACAAGATCGACCTCCCTGCTGCCCAGCCAGAGAAGTATGCCGAGGAAATCTCCGAGCTGATTGGCTGCGATCCAGATTCCATCCTCAAGGTTTCGGGCAAGACTGGCCTGGGTGTAGAAGAACTGCTAGATCACCTTGTACGAACCCTGCCAGCACCGAAGGGCGACCCAAACGCCCCGGCGCGCGCAATGATCTTCGACTCGGTCTACGACTCCTACCGTGGCGTCGTTACCTACGTGCGAATGGTGGACGGACACCTGTCCAGTCGCGAGAAGATTCAGATGATGAGCACCAAGGCAGTTCACGAACTGCTTGAAATCGGTGTTTCCTCGCCTGAACCAGAGCCGACTAAGGGTCTGGGTGTGGGTGAGGTGGGTTACCTCATCACCGGTGTAAAGGATGTTCGCCAGTCTAAGGTTGGCGACACCATCACCCTCAACGCCAAACCGGCAAGCGAGGCCCTGCAGGGTTACTCCGAGCCGCTACCAATGGTTTACTCGGGCATCTACCCAATCGACGGCAGCGACTATCCAAACCTTCGTGAGGCCCTAGACAAACTAAAGCTTTCGGATGCGGCGCTGGTTTATGAGCCAGAGACTTCGGTTGCTCTTGGCTTTGGTTTCCGCTGTGGCTTCTTGGGTCTGCTTCACCTCGAAATTGTCACCGAGCGCCTAGAGCGCGAATTCAACCTTGACCTAATCGCAACCGCGCCATCGGTGGTCTACGAGGTAACCCTCGAGGACCGCAGCGAAGTGACGGTAACCAACCCAAGCGAATTCCCAAGCGGCAAGATCAAGAAGATTCTCGAGCCAATCGTGAAGGCTAACATCCTTGCGCCAAAGGACTACGTTGGCGTCATCATGGAGCTTTGCCAGGGTCGTCGCGGTGTCATGATCGACATGCAGTACCTGGGTGAAGACCGCGTCCAGTTGCGCTACACCCTGCCACTAGCCGAAATCGTGTTCGACTTCTTCGACATCCTGAAGAGCAAGACTCAGGGCTACGCGTCGCTTGACTACGAAGAAGCCGGCCTTGCCGAGGGCGACCTCGTAAAGGTGGACATTCTGCTTCAGGGCGAGCAGGTTGATGCCTTCAGCGCCATTGTGCACAAGGACAGCGCCTACGCCTACGGTGTCAAAATGACCACCAAGCTTCGCGAACTGATTCCGCGTCAGCAGTTTGAGGTTCCGATTCAGGCTGCTATCGGTAGCCGCATCATTGCCCGCGAATCCATTCGCGCAATGCGCAAGGACGTCTTGGCTAAGTGTTACGGCGGTGACATCAGTCGTAAGCGCAAGCTCCTCGAGAAGCAAAAAGAGGGTAAGAAGCGCATGAAGATGGTTGGCCGTGTTGAGGTACCGCAAGAGGCCTTCATCGCAGCGCTATCCACCGACGGCGAGAAAAAGGGCGAGAAAAAGAAGTAAATGGCTCAGCTTCCTATTGGAGAGCCAGCCCCAGCCGATGGCCTGCTGCCAGATTCGGTGCAAGCAGCCAGCCCACTTTCATTTCACGCCTACGTGCACGTGCCATTTTGTCGCGTTCGCTGTGGCTACTGCGATTTCAACACCTACACCGCAGATGAGCTAGACGGCGTTCGCCAAGACAGCTTTGCCAATCAACTGGGCGCGGAGATCGCATTTTCACGCGGAGTGCTAAACAAATCTGGTTTCAAGGCTCGCCCGCTAAGCTCGGTGTTTTTCGGCGGTGGCACCCCAACGCAGTTGCCGGCCAAAGATCTGGTAGCCCTGCTAAACAACCTGCAGGAGACTTTCGGCATTGAAGCTGGAGCCGAAGTAACCACCGAAGCCAACCCCGACAACGTTGACCTGGATTACCTGAGGCTACTTAAGGATGGCGGTTTCACCCGCATCAGTTTCGGCATGCAATCTGCCGTCACCAGCGTGCTGAAGGTTCTCGACCGCAGCCACACCCCAGAGCGAGTGCCCGAGGTTGTGGCGCTTGCCAAGCAGGTGGGCCTGCAAACTTCCGTAGACCTCATTTACGGAGCTCCAACCGAAACCATTGCCGATTGGGAAGCCACAATCGCTGCCGCCTTGGCTCTGGATACCGATCACATCAGTGCCTACTCACTGATTGTGGAACCCGGCACCAAGATGGCTCGCCAGATCGCCAAGGGTTTTTTGCCCGAGCCGGACGAGGACGAGCAGGCCACCAAGTATGAGATGGCCGAGGCCGCCTTTACGGCTGCCGGTTTCCAGTGGTACGAGTTATCCAACTGGGCAAAGTCGCCAGAGCTGGCCAGTCAGCACAACGTTGCCTACTGGCAGGGTAAGAACTGGTGGGGTTACGGCCCTGGTGCGCACAGCCATGTTGGGGGAGTTCGCTGGTGGAACCAGAAGCACCCTTCAAGTTATGTCAAGTCTCTAGCCCAAATTGGTTCACCTGCGCTGGGCCGCGAGACCCTTTCAGCCACAACTCAGTTGGAAGAACAAGTTCTGCTTCAGATCAGGCTACGGTCTGGTTTGAACAATCAGGTTCTGAAGGACTTGGGGGTTTACCAGCCTCAGATTATTGCCGGTTTGATCGCTGATGGTCTCATCGAACCAGCCTCGGCACTTCGTGGTCTCATTGTTCTCACCCTCCGTGGGCGATTGCTGGCCGATTCTGTCGTGCGCTCGTTGATCGCCTAGTAAAATTGGCACTCGGAAGCAGTGAGTGCTAAGGAGGTGGCAGTTGATCCCAGAACGTAGCGTGGAGGTTCTTCGAGCCATCGTCGAGGACTACATCGCCACTCGCGAACCAGTGGGCTCCAAAGCGCTGGTAGAACGCCACGGATTTGATGTCTCGGCAGCTACTATTCGCAACGACATGGCCCTGCTCGAGGACGAACTCCTCATCGTTGCCCCACACACCTCAAGCGGGCGCGTGCCCACCGATAAGGGCTACCGCCTATTTGTAGACCGTCTTTCGGCGGTCAAGCCGCTCAGCAGCGCAGAGCGCCAAGCCATCGAGGGATTCCTCAGCGGTAGCGCAGACCTCGATGAGGTTCTTGGAAACTCGGTTCGACTCTTGGCCCAACTCACCAATCAGATGGCCGTAGTTCAGTATCCAACTCTTGGTAGAGCCGCCGTGCGCAGCATCGAGTTGGTACCAGTCACCGACACCAGAGTTTTGTTGATTCTGGTCACCGATGCCAACCGCATTCAGCAGCACGTACTAGAACTCGGTATGGTTGCCGACCTGAGCTACGTGGCAGAGCTGCGTGCCAAACTCAACTCGCTGTTGGTGGGTATCCCGCTGGCTCAGGTATCGGCCAAACTCTCTGGCTTCGAGAACCTGATGGCTCCAGGGCAGCGCGATTTCGCACTTGAGGTAGTCGACGAGATCGATGCCCTGGTAGACGCCAACCGCAGCCAGAAGCTGCTGGTATCCGGTACAGCAAATCTGGCCCGACGGGAAAATGACCTTGGCGGCAACTTCACCGATGTCCTTGAGGCCATCGAGGAGCAGGTTGTTCTGCTCAAGCTCATCAACGAGTTCAAATCGGGGGAGTCAGAGGTCTCGGTGGCGATTGGCTCGGAGAACCAACTTGATACCTTCAGCACCACCACAGTTGTGCTGGGCGACTACGGCAATGCCGCCGAAAACATGGCAAAGGTTGGCGTCATTGGGCCAACCCGAATGGACTACTCCGCAAACATAGCCACGGTTGGTGCCGTGGCCCGCTATCTATCCAAATTGCTTGGCAACTAGGTTCACGAGGACACACATTGGCAGATCACTACGAGGTTTTGGGCGTTGCGAAAGATGCAACCACGGATGAAATCAAGAAGGCATATCGCAAGCTTGCCCGCGAGTTGCACCCAGACGTAAACGATGCACCCGAAGCCCAGGAGCGCTTCAAACTGGTGACCCACGCCTACGAGGTGCTTTCCGACAACGATCAGCGCCGCAACTACGACATGGGTGGCCAGGGCGGATTCGGCAACGGCTTCCCAGGTGGAAACTTCGGCTTCGGCGACATCTTCGACTCATTCTTTGGAGGCGGCGGCCAGCGTGGCCCAAGATCGCGTGCCGAACGTGGTCAGGACGCCCTGCTTCGCGTTGAGCTCACCCTCCAAGAGGTTGTCTTCGGCGTAGCCAAATCAATCGAGATTGATACCGCTGTGCTCTGCCAGACCTGCTCTGGCTCTTGCTGCCGCCCAGGTACCTCGCCAAAGGTTTGCGACGTTTGTCGTGGTAGCGGTTCGGTTCAGCGCGAAGTTCGCTCGCTACTGGGAAATATCGTCACCTCGCAGCCATGTAACGCCTGTAAGGGCTACGGCCAGGTAATCCCTGAGCCATGCGTGGATTGCCGCGGTCAGGGCCGTGTCCGCGCTCGACGCACGCTAGATCTAAACGTTCCAGCCGGTGTCGAGGACGGTCTCCGCCTGCAACTCGGCGGTCAGGGTGAGGTTGGCTTCGCTGGCGGTCCTAACGGCGATATTTACGTCGACATCGCCGTGAAGAACGATGAGATCTTCGGCCGCAAAGGCGACGACCTGACCTGCACGCTCGAGGTGCCGCTTCACGACGCCGTTCTCGGTCGTCACAGCCAGATCGAAACCTTCGACGGACCAATCGACGTGAACATCGAGGCTGGAGTTCAAACCGGCGATGTTCTGCACATCAAGGGCAAGGGTGTCACTCATCTTCGTGGCTCCGGCCGAGGCGACCTGCTGGTCACCGTGCAGGTGCTCACCCCGCACAAGCTCGACTCCAAGCAAAAGGAGCTGTTCAAACAGCTTGCAGATTTGCGCAAGTCGGAAGTGGTCGCGCTGAAGCGCCACAAGACCGGCTTCTTTGGCAAGGACAAGCGTCACTAATGGTTCTGCCGCTCTTTCAACATGACCTGAAGCCAGTGCTCAGCCCGGGGGACACCATCATCCTTGATGGCACCGAGGGCAAGCACGCCGTCACCGTTCGAAGAATGCGGGTGGGTGAGGGGATTCAACTCTCCAACGGTTTGGGAATGCGAGTTGTAGGTCAAGTTTCTGCAGTGTTGGCCTCCACCTTGCAGGTGGTGGCAAACGAAGTTATCACCGAAGAATTGCCTCAGCCGGGCATCGTTTTAGTTCAGGCTCTGGCCAAGGGCGATCGCGACGAAATGGCCGTACAAGCCGGAACTGAACTGGGTATCTCTGGGGTCATTCCCTGGCAGGCCGACCGCTCGATTTCGCGTTGGGATGGCCCCAAGGTGGCGAAGGGAGTGGCCCGCTGGCAGTTGATCGCCAACGAGGCTGCCAAACAGGCGCTTCGTGCCTTCAACCCTGAGGTTGCCCAACCGGTCACCAGCAAGCAGTTAGTGCAGCAGGTGCCAAATTTTGCAGCCGTCCTGGTGCTAGACCCAACCGCCGAAGTGGCCATCACAACCGTGGCGCTTCCATCTGAAGGACAGATTGCAGTCGTTGTTGGCCCCGAGGGCGGCATAGACGACCACGAGCTGCAGCAGTTGGAGGCGGCCGGAGCCATCCGGGTGCGCCTTGGAGATTCCATCTTGCGCACCAGCACAGCTGGTTTGGCAGCCATCTCGGTTCTTGAGTCGCGCCTTGGCCGCTGGTAGGCCCATGCCTTGGGCACGGCAATAGACTTCAAACAGGAGGATGTTTTGGACTGCGTATTTTGCAAGATCGTGAACGGCGAAATCCCGGCAAAGTTGCTGAGAGAGACCGAGCACTCGATTGCCTTTAAGGACATTTCTCCACGTCAACCGGTTCACATTCTTGTGGTGCCAAAACATCATCACCGCGATGTAGCCGAGCTAGCCGAGGCAGAGCCAGAGGCCCTGGTTGACCTAGTTCGTCTGGGCTCAAAACTAGCTGCCGAGTACAGCACCGGATCGTTCCGCCTCAGCTTCAACACTGGCGCCGAGGCCGGTCAGAGCGTATTCCACGCTCACGGTCACATCACCAGCACCACGCCGAAGAGCGCCTAGTCATGGCAACCGCATCCAAGGGCAAGAGCGCCAACGATTGGCTTCAACGCAAGCTTGAATTGGGCCAAGCGCAGTTGCTTTCGCTGTACGGACCAGAAGACAAGCTGCTAAAGGTGCTGGAGCACTCGGTTCCGGATGTTGAGGTGATGGCCCGTGGCAATGTTCTGCAGCTAAACGGCCCGGCCAAGCAGGTTCGTCGCGCCGAGGAACTGATCTACCAAATGGTTCAGATGGTGGAAGCCGGGCAGAATCTCTCCGAAGCAGATCTAGAGCGAAGCGTGACCATGCTGGACAACCCAACCGGACCTCGTCCAACCGATGTGCTCAGTCAAAGCATCCTTTCTTCTCGCGGGAAGAGCATCAGACCTAAGACCGTCGGTCAAAAAGACTACGTCGACGCCATCGATGAGAACACCATCGTGTTTGGCATTGGACCGGCAGGTACCGGTAAGACCTACCTTGCCATGGCAAAGGCTGTTCAGGCGCTACAGCGCAAGGAGGTTAGCCGAATTGTGCTTACTCGCCCTGCCGTTGAAGCCGGAGAGCGACTGGGCTTTTTGCCGGGCACGCTGACCGACAAGATCGACCCCTATCTGCGTCCGCTCTTCGATGCGTTGCACGAAATGCTGGATCCAGATTCGGTACCAAAACTTATGGCCTCGGGCACCATCGAGGTGGCTCCGCTGGCGTACATGCGTGGTCGCACTCTCAACGACTCGTTCATCATCCTGGACGAGGCCCAGAACACCACTCCGGAACAGATGAAGATGTTCCTAACCCGCCTGGGCTTCAATTCGAAGATGGTGGTTACCGGAGACATCACCCAGGTTGACCTACCGGCCGGAGTTAGCGGTCTTCGCACCGCCGAGAGCATCCTCACCGGCGTTGACGACATGCACTTCGCCTACCTTTCGGCGGCCGATGTGGTGCGCCACAACCTGGTATCTAAAATTGTTGATGCCTA
>JBDLVH010000014.1:0-36463 GCA_039804865.1 Actinomycetota bacterium
TCTCCGCAGCTGCAGACAAGCTGGGAGCAACCAAGCCTCAAGGACACCGTCATTATGATGGGCCTGGATTTGGTGGGGCTTTGCCTGTTTGTGGCCATTGGCCTGTTGGGGTTCATCGGCAGTCACCTGGCAATCACGTATCGAATCTTCAAGCGCGGCGGTTAGGCTAGGAACATGTCAACCCTCGGCGCAGTAGCCTCGCAAAAGCGCCGAATTGCCCCCTTCGTTCTGCTGGAGGCGGCCTCGCTCATCGGATTCCTCGGCGGATCCATGATGTTCATGCTCTTTCCCTGGTTGGCAATCAACCTAACCGGTTCTGCAACCACCGCGGGCCTGATGGTATCCATCGTCAACATTCCGGGCTTGGTGCTTTCACCACTTATGGGATCGTTCATCGACCGATTTGGTCGTCGTAGAAGCGCCATTCTCATGGAGATTCTGCCGGCCCTGGCAACCTTGGCCATTCCCGTAATCGGTGCATTTGCGCACATCAACGTGACACTGCTCATCATTTTTGCATTGCTGCGTTCCATCGTTGGTGGGTCGTCACCCTCGGCGCGAAAGTCACTAATCCCTGATGTGGCCACAGCGGCACACATGCGCATCGAAAAGGCCAACTCCATCCACGAATCGCTGGCGGCCGGTGGCTTTGCGATGGGTCCTTTCATCGCATCGCTGCTCATCGGTTGGATTGGTGCCATCAACACCTTCTACGTGGTGTCGGTTGCCGGTCTAGTCAGCGCCCTCATTATTTCGATGGTTCGAGTGCATGAGCACAAGGAAGCCAACCCAGACGATGAAGGCAGCCACTGGTTGTCATATGCCATTCAGGGTTTCAAGATCACCTTCCAGACTCCCGCAGTTGCCATTCTCATGGTTGTCTTTGGCGTGCTTGCCATGATCTACCTGCCAACCGAAGTGGTACTGCTGCCTAAGTTCTACAACTCCATCAACAACCCCGCCGGCTATGGCCAGCTCCTCGGAATCATGGCTGCCTTCACAACCGTTGGCTCGCTTGGCTTCGATCGTCTGGCACGCAGATTCAAACTCAGCACAATCTTGCGATTTGCAGTGCTTGGGGTTGCGGTCAGCATGTTCCCGATGTCGCAGCTTCCCGCACAGTGGGTAATGCTGGCATTCGGTGTTTTGCTTGGCCTGGCCTGGGGGCCACTGCCACCGATGGTGAACACCGTGGTGCAACGCAAGGTGCCGCCAAGCAAGCGCGGAAGAGTGTTCTCGTTGGAGATGACCATCTGGACCGGTGGCCCGATGATTTCGATGGCACTTACTGGTTTGGCTGTGGATGCTTTTGGCGTAAAAACTGTTTATATCTTCATTGCACTTGCCGTTTTGCTCTGTGCAATTCTGGTGTCTGTAAACAAGGCCACCAAGGATCTAGACGTAGCGGAGTTTGAAGAATGACCCAGCCAATCAAGGTAGATGTTTTCAGCGATGTGGCCTGCCCGTGGTGTTATGTGGGTAAGCGCAAGCTTGAGGCTGGAATCACTGAGTTTGAGGCGGCTAACCCAGGCGCCAAGGTTGAAGTTGAGTACCACAGTTACCAGCTGAACCCGGATATGCCGGTGGACTACGAGGGAGGCCAGGCCGATTACCTGGCAAGCATCAAGGGCTTCCCGCTAGACCAGGTTGCTGTTATGAATCAGCGTCTGGGTGCCATTGCCAAGGATGTTGGGCTGGATTACGACTTCGAAGGCATGAAGATGACCAACACTCATCTGGCGCATCAGCTACTTCAGTTTGCCAAGTCCAAGGGTCTACAGCAGCAGATGAAGGAGCGCATCATGAGCGCCCACTTTGTAGAGGGTCTGCACGTTGGCCAAGTTGAACAGCTAGCCAAGCTAGCCGCCGAAGTTGGCCTAGACCCAACCGAAGTTACAAGAATTCTTGAAACCGGCAGCTACCGCGATGCCGTTGAGACCGACATCGCCCAGGCTCGCGAGTATGGAATTCAGGGAGTGCCATTCTTTGTGATTCAGAACAAATACGGCATGGAGGGTGCTCAGAACCCAGACCGATTTGTTTACGCCTTCAACACTGTGTTGGCCGATCAGGCCAAAAACGATGAGGAACTGGCCACCGAGGCTGAGGCCTAGAAAATGCTGGTCACCCCGCAGCAGCAAATGGTGTTCTTCACCTTCATCAGTTTTATTGCGCTGGGGTTTGGCTCACTGGTTATCAGTGTGCTGACGGTGGTGGGGCGCGGTAACCGTGCCTTCGCGTTCATCATGGCAATCTCAACCACCGCACTCGGCCTGTTTATGTACTTCCAGCTCGACGCAAGCGGTTGGATGCCTGCTGCCCTTGGCGTACTGGCCTTCATCGTTGCGTGTTGGCCACCGCGCAAACGCGATCGCTACAACGAGGACGAAGAACTAGACCGACAGGGCTTCTAGCGGCCCCGCAGCTAGTCGATGTCGCGGCGCAGGCTGGTGGCCACCGAAACCACAGCAAACAGAACACCGTAAAGCAGCAGCAATCCGGCAGCCGGCCACGGGTCTAGGTAGTCGCCTGTGTTGATGTTGAAGCCGATGGCCTTTACCTTCACATCGATGTGCAGGTTCATCATGGCGGTGATTAGGCCGGTGGGCAGGTACTTGCCAACCTCGGTCCAGATCACAGCCAAGATGCGGTCCACCACAAAGATCCAGATCATTGCCACCGATACCGCGAGGTTCTGATTGCGGATAAGTGTGCCAATGGATACGCCCATAACCGCCAAAACTGCTCCGGTGAGCGCGGCCGAGGCCAGGTAGTCCGCCCAGATGTAGCTGTGAGGCGTGGCCACGTGCTTGAACAGCGAAAGTGCGATGGCACCGCTGGCCAGACCAACCGAGGTAGCAATCACGTTGACGATTGCACCTGCGATGGCGGCTATACCAATCTTGGAGATCAGCACTTCAAAGCGCTTTGGGGTGGCTAAGAAGGTTGCAATAGCGGTGTGGTTCTGGAACTCGCTGGACATGATGAGAACACCCAGGATGAGAGCAAACATGTAGCCGGCCAGAGCTTTCGAATACACGCTATCCACAACCGCTGCATCGCCAAGTGGCATTCCCATAGCCTCGATGCGAGAAAGCGCATACGGAGTAAATGCGGTGGAAAGTACCGAAATGCCAATGGCCGCAAGCAATACGCCGTAGGTGCGGCGCTGGTAAACCAACTTTAGAAACTCTGACTTTAGAAGATTCACTTGGCCACTCCGATCAGGCGCATGAAGGCATCCTCGAGGCTCTGTTGGCCCATGATTTCCTTGGCATTTCCCTGGGCGATGAGGGTGCCGTGATTGATAATCAGCACGTCATCGATGGTGTGCTGCATCTCTGCCAGCTGGTGCGAGGAAACCAGCACCGTCTTGCCCTGGGTGGCTAGGTTTCGAAGGAAGTCGCGAAGCCAGGCGATACCGATTGGGTCTAGGCCATTGGCCGGTTCATCCAAGACCAGGATGTCTGGATTGCCAAGCAGGGCGGCCGCCAACGAAAGACGCTGCCTCATACCCAGTGAGAAACCCTTGGTGCGCTTGTTGGCAGCGTGGTCTAGCTCAACCAGTTTGAGCAAGTCTGGAATGACCTGCGGGTTTAGCCCGGAGGCCGCGCAAATAACCTTTAGGTTCTGGTTGGCGGTGAGTGCACCGTTGAAACCCGAGGAATCCAGCACGGCGCCCACCTTGTGCAAAGGCTGCTCTAACTGCGAGTACCGCTTGCCCTCGATGAGAGCCTCGCCGCTGGTGGGGGTGGCTAAACCAAGCAGACAACGCAGGGCCGTAGATTTGCCGGCGCCGTTTGGGCCGATAAAGCCGGTGATTCTGCCTGGTTCAACCTTGGCGGTTAGATTGGCAACTGCAGTTACGTCTTTGTACTGCTTAGCCAAGTCGCGAAACTCGATGGTGCTCATTTGGCCTCCTGTTGGCAAGCCTACGATATCGATCCCACTATTTTGGCTCCAGTTAGACCAACGGTCTTAAGGTTTGCTTAGAGTCGCGAGACTGCCATCGCAACGGCCGCCACCAAAGCCAAGCCTCCACTGATGGCTAGCGGCACAACTCCAAGGCCCGCACCCAGGGTCCAGCAGGCACCGGCCCAGAGTCCCGCAACCAAGACACTGAATCCACTGAATCCCTGCAAGAGCGATTGGGCCCAGAGCTGCCTAGACTCGGGTGCCAACTTGCTAACCCAAGACTTACCCACGGTGTCGTTGCAGGCGGCATATCCACCGTAGATAACTACAAGAAGTAGAGTCCAGTTGTGATCCTTGGTGAGTGACATACCGCCATAGGTGATGGCAAAGCACAGCAAGCCCATGGCGTAAACCAGGCTTGGCCGCATCTTGTCGGCCAGCATGCCGGCAGGAAAGTTCATTGCCGCATACGAGATGTTGTAAAGCAGATAGGCGCCTACAACCTCGGTGACCGAGAAGCCCACCTGGCTTACGTGTAGCAAAACCAGGGCATCGGGGAAGTTGATAATTCCAAAACCAATGACGGCGGTGAGCACCAACCGAAGCTTGGCCGGTAGCGGTTCTGGGGTGAGGGCCACCACTGGTGCGTCGGGATGCTTGGCCGCCTCAATCCTTTGAGCCGATCGTCCGCTGGGCTGGTTGTCCTTCACCAGTAGAACCAGCAGAGTGGATGTAATAGCCGGAATCACGGCAAACCAGAGCACCGATTGCACGTGGTTGTTGAACGCGGCCAGAAGCAACAACGCCAGCACCGGTCCAAGCACCGCACCCATGGTGTCTGCGGTTCGGTGGAAGCCGATGATTCTTCCTCGGTGGCTCTTGGCCGACCCCTGAACCAGCAGTGCATCTCGTGGCGCCGAGCGCATGCCCTTGCCAACACGGTCGGTCAGGCGACCAACCAAGACGATAGGCCAACTGCCGGCCGCGGCAACCAAGACCTTGCCCAGGCCAGCCAGGCCGTAACCGATGCCGACCATCCACTTGCGCGGAATGAAACGGTTGAGCCAGGCGCTGGCCAGCTTGGTAGCGGCGGCAATGCCTTCGGCTAGACCCTCGATCATTCCAACGATGGCCGCCGGGGCGCCAAAAATAGACGTCAGAAGGATGGGCATCAACGGATAGAGCATCTCGCTGGCGGCATCCTGGGCAAACGAGACCCAGCTCAAAACCCAGACGTTTCTAGAAAGCCACTTTTGGTTGCCGGGCACAGGTGCTTCGGTTGCGTCGTCTAGCGGTTTGCTCATATCATTCAGCCTAACCAAGCGTTAATCTCCAGTTGCTACAATCCCAAGCAGATGCCGGTCAATCTAACCAGGAGACATAATGTCTGACAAAAAAGCCTCAGTCCTATTCGTGTGCATACACAACGCTGGTCGTTCTCAGATGGCTGCCGGATACCTTAAGCACCTAGCCGGAGACCGCGTTGACGTGCTCTCGGCTGGCACCACCCCTGGCTCGCACGTAAACCCAGCAGCGGTAGAGGTCATGGCCGAAGAGGGCATCGACCTGAGCACCGCAGTTCCTCGCGTGCTAACCGACGCGGCTGTGAAGCAGAGCGACTACGTAATCACCATGGGTTGCGGCGACACCTGCCCATTCTTCCCAGGTAAGACCTACCTAGACTGGCCACTGGAAGATCCAGCCGGCCAGGGTGCAGACGCAGTTCGTCCAATCCGTGACGAAATCCGCGCCAAGGTTGAGGCGCTGATCGCCGAGATCGACGCCAAGGGCTAATCTGCCTTTTTGCGCTAGCGGATTAGGCTAATGGCGTGAACAACTTCGAACACCACATCTCAGCCCTCGAGGCATTGGGCTTTGAGCTGGAACGCGGCATGCTGATCGGTGAAGGCAAATTTGCCACCGATGGCCAGATTGGCACCCGATTCGTTAGCGCCAACTCCCAGATAGACACCTATCTACAGACGGCATTCTTCGGTGCCAACAAGGCAGCGCCAAAACTGGGTGAATCACAAAAAATTTCAGGTCCCGAGGGTGAATATTCGGTGGCCCCAATTCTGGAACAATAGAAGCATGACCGCACACACTTCAGTAGCTACCATTCACACCAACTACGGTGCCATCAGAATCAACCTGTTTGGCAACCACGCGCCTAAGACCGTCGCAAACTTCGAGGGACTGGCCACCGGTTCCATCGAGTGGCGCGACCCACGCACCGGCGCAACCCAGACCGGAAAGCCGCTTTACAACGGCGTTATCTTCCACCGCATCATTGCAAACTTCATGCTTCAGGGTGGAGACCCAACCGGCACCGGCATGGGTGGCCCTGGCTACCAGTTTGGCGACGAGCCACACGCCGAGTTGACCTTCAAGGAGCCATACAAGCTGGCCATGGCAAACGCCGGACCAGGCACCAACGGTTCGCAGTTCTTCATCACCACCACCGACACCAGCTGGCTCTGGGGCAAGCACACCATCTTCGGTGAGGTTGCAGACGAGACCAGCAAGAAGGTAGTCGACAAGATTGAGGGCGTCGAGACCGACAGCCGCGACCGTCCACTAGACGACGTAATCATCGAGTCGATCACCATCGAGCCAGTAGCTGCTTAAGCTGCTGACAAAGACAAACTAAAGAACCGGCCGTCGCTTCAATGAGCACCTGTTATCGGCACCCAGATCGAGAGGCTTACGTACGCTGTCAGCGTTGTGAGCGTTTCATCTGCCCCGATTGCCAGGTGGAAGCGGCGGTCGGTTTCCTTTGCCCGGAAGATGCTGGGCAGACTTCGGTGGGAGCCCGAATCACAAATATGGCTCCCCGTCAGGTGAAGGCAGCCATCCGTGGCAATGCCCCGGTGATGACCTACACGCTTATGGCAATTTGCCTGGCCGTTTACGGTTTGCAAATTGTGCTGGGAGACACCTTCACCCTCAGCTGGCTGTACACGCCCTATGCCACGGTAACCGAACCATGGCGAATGCTCACCTCGGCATTTTTGCACGATCCAAATTCCATCCTGCACATTCTGTTCAACATGTACTCGCTCTGGATCTTTGGTCGCGTTATCGAACCAATCCTGGGTAGGGCTCGCTTCCTAACCCTCTACCTAATCTCGGCCTTCGCCGGTTCGGTTGGCGTGCTGTGGCTTTCGGGCGCGGGCACCATGGTCTATGGCGCATCGGGTGCAATCTTTGGTCTGATGGCTGCCTACTTTGTGATTCTGCGCAGCATCGGTGGCAACACAACCCAGATGGTTGGCCTGATCGCCATCAACCTGGTTTCAGGATTCCTCATTCAGGGAATTGCCTGGCAGGCCCACCTGGGTGGAATGATTGCCGGCGGCGTGGTTGCCTACATCTTCAGCCGCTACCGCTACTCGGGTCAGGAAAACCGCCGCCGCTTCCTGGTGAGCATCACCGTTGGCGCGCTGTTGCTGCTTACCGTTGCGGGTGCAATGCACCTGCTGGGTTACTTCTAAACCATTCCAAACATCGCACCGATGCCTGCCACTGCGGGCTCGCCGGTTAAAGCAAAACGCCAGCCCCTGGTCTGAACCAAGGAGGCTGGCGTTTGAAGTTTAAGAGTTACTTCCAGCGAGTGGACATTACGAAGCCCACCATGGCGATGCCGAAGCCAACTGCGATGTTCCAGTTGCCAATGTTGAGCGCGCCAGCGGCTGCCGAACCCAGTGGGTACTGTGCACCGGTTACGTAGTAGGTGATGATCCAAATGAGACCAAGCAGCATAAAGCCGAACATCACCGGAGCGAACCACGCAGGGTTAGGTGCGCCGGCTTCCTTGTGGCTGGCCTCACCCTGGTGGGCTTGGCTTGGCTTTACAGACTTCTTACGCGAGCTGGATGTTGGCATGCCAATATTCTAGCCCCTGAACGGCCCAAACTCCTTTGGCGTTAGGCTTTAAGGGCTATGACTAAAATCCTCGTACTCGATAACTACGACAGCTTTGTCTACACCCTCAACGGCTATTTGCAGCAGTTGGGAGCGCAGACAGAGGTGCTTCGCAACGATGTTGTGTCCGAAGAAGAGCTGCCGGCCCTGCTTGCAAAGTACGATGCAGTCTTGCTTTCGCCAGGTCCGGGCACTCCATTCGATGCCGGTCTCAGCATTCCGGTAGTGAAGCAGGCTCTCATCACCGGCCAGTCGGTCTTTGGAGTTTGCCTTGGTCACCAGGCAATTGCCGAGGCCCTGGGTGCAACCGTTACCAGCGCCGAAGAACTAATGCACGGCAAGACCTCGCAGGTTAGCCACGATGGTTCGTTGGTTTACACCGATGTGCCTGAGCCATTTACCGCCACCCGCTATCACTCGCTTGCAGTGGTGGATTCCACGGTGCCAGACTGCCTGATTGTTACCAGCCGAACCGTGGCGGGAACCGCCAGCGACGGCACTCACACCCAGGGTGGCGTCATCATGGGATTGCAGCACAAGACCTTGCCAATTTATGGCGTTCAGTTCCACCCAGAATCGGTGCTCACTCAGGGCGGTTACCAGATGCTGGGCAACTGGTTGGAGAGCGTTGGTCTAGCCGGGGCAGCCCAGAAGGCAAAGGGTCTCAGCCCAATGGTTCGTTTCAACTAATAAGACTTCAAAAAGAAAGCCCCCAGCTTTGGCCGGGGGCTTTCTTCATTTGATCTATGGGTTGCAGGCCACGGTCAGCACGATGGCTGAACCGGCTGGGGTGAGACCCGGCAGAATGGACTGGCTCAAAACCGTGGTTCCCAGGGTTCCGCTACATGGCTGTGCGGTGGTAACCGAAACCGAAAGCGCCACATCGGGGGCCTTCAGCTGTGCGGTTGCCGAGGTGACATCGAGGTTGCGCACATCTGGAACTAGAACCTGACCGTTAGAAACCACCAGGTTGATGCTGGTTCCCGCGGCAATCTGGGTGCCCTTGACTGGGTCGGATGAAATGACCTGACCCTGAGGTACGGTTGCGCTGTTGGCCTGGTTGATGGTTCCCAAAACCAACTTGGCGTTGGTGATGGCGGTGTTGGCCGCATCCTCGGTGAGGTTGGTTAGATCAGGAACGGTTACCTGGCCCTTGCCCGAAGACACGTAGACGGTGATCAGAGTGTTCTCTGAAACCTTGGTGCCGGCAGGTGGGTCGGTGGAGATGATGGTGTCAACCGGAACTGTGTCTGAGGCCTGGTAAACCTTGTTGATCAGCAGTTTGTCGTTGGTGAGGGTGTTGTAGCCGTCGCTGTAGGAAACATTGGCCAGGCTTGGCACGGCCACGCCGGCATTGCCACCAGGGGTAACAACCAGGTTAGGGAATCCGCCCATGGCGAGAATCCAGATTAGAACGCCAACGATTACAACGCCCAGACCGGAGCCGATGCCCCAGAGCAAACGCGGCGATGGTGCTCCGTTGGCGCGGCGAGGGCGGCGGCCTTCGGCGTCAACGATTGCCTGCGAGGTGGTGTTGATGCTTGGTTCCGGAGCATCGATGCCTAGAGCCTCAAAAGGATTGGTGAGAAGCGAAGTCTCGGCACGGTCTAGCGACTCTTGCTGCTTTGCGCTGTTGGCGGCAAAGACCGGGGCTGGAGGTGCGGCAACAACCTCAGGAGCCTGTGGAACCTGATCGGTGTAGACGTATTCCACGTTGCTTGGAGCCTGGTGTCCGGGCTCTGGAGTCTCAAAAGGATCCGCGTAAATCGGCGCAGGCAGCTCTGGTTCAGGCTCGTTTGCCGGCATCACGGTGGTTTCGCCGCGAAGCAGGGCCTCGAAGTCGCTAAGTGGGCTGTGGGCTGGGGCTGGCTCTTCGGCAACCGGAGTAACTGGGTTCTCGGCGGCAGCCTCGGCTAGAACCTGGTTCTGGTCCTCGGGGGTGACGATTGGAAGCGAGCCGGTTAGGGCGTGCTGAGCAGCGGCGTGAAGCTGCGTTGCGTTTACGGCTGCGGCCAGGTGCTCGCGGAACTCGTCTGCGGTTTGGAAGCGGCTGTTGCGATCCTTGGCCAATGCCTGCATAACTACTGCGTCTAGCTCTGGCGAAATCATCTTGTTGTGCGCCGATGGCGGAGTTACCGCCTCCGAAACGTGCTGGTAGGCAACCGAAACGGCGGTCTCACCCTTGAATGGTGGGCGTCCGGCAAGCATCTCGTAAAGCAAGACGCCAGTGGAGTACAGGTCGGTTCGGGCATCGACGTTTTCGCCGCGAGCCTGCTCTGGGCTGAAGTACTGGGCGGTGCCCATGATGCCAACGGTGTGAGCCTGGGTGGAAGAAGAATCGGAGATGGCACGGGCGATGCCAAAGTCCATTACCTTTACGGTGCCGGCATCGCTGATCATGACGTTGGCGCTCTTGATATCGCGGTGGATGATGCCCGAGTTGTGCGAGGTGCTGAGTGCGGTGAGCACGCCATCGGTGTAGTTGACGGCTTCTTCAACGGTTAGACGACGCTGGTGCAGTAGGTCTCGAAGGACCACGCCCTTGACGAATTCCATGACGATGTACGGGCGACGAACTGGGTGGCCGTTGTAGTCGACCGACTCTTCTTCGCCGGCATCGTAGATTCGAACGATGGTGGGGTGAGCCATGCGGGCTGAGGCCTGTGCCTCCTGACGGAAACGTGCCTCAAAGTTTGGGTCGTTAGCCAGATCGGCCTTCAGCAGCTTGATTGCCACAACGCGGCCTAGGCGGGTGTCGGTGCCTTCGTATACGTCGGCCATGCCACCGCGACCAATGAGGGCGCCAAGTTCATAGCGTCCCGCGATTATGCGCTGTTTGTCGGTCAATTTTGCTCCGGTGTTCTTTCCCCCGCACCTAGTCTATTTCGGCTAGGGGGTAGGGGTTGGGCTTGGTGAGGTATTACTGGTATCAAGTTGGTAATAAGTTAAGGTAACCGTGTCTCCGGCGCTGAGAGTTCCCACCGGTTGAGCCAGGTAAACCAGCATCAATCGTGGATCGTTCTCGGCAACCACTTCACCCGGCACCGTAACCACCTGTAGGCCAAGGCCATGCAGGAAGGTAGAGGCATCAGCTACGTTGTGGTCTAGTACATCCGAACCCAAAACCACGATGCTGGACGCGCTTGGACTTCCGCTTGGAACCGGCGAAGCCGAACCAAAACTTTCGGTTGGCTGCGGTGAGTTGCTTGGATTGGAAGCCGGCTTATTGGCACCGATGATGAGAGCAACCACAAGGCTCAATGCCGTTATCGAAAGCAGAATGACCACGGCAATCCAAGGCCAGACCACCGGAGGACGAGGATTCTGGGTGGTGTTGGTGGAAAGCACGCTGGTGGCATCGGTGTACATGCGCACATCCGGAAGTACGGTGGTTCCGGTGCCGCGGTGACGAGGATTCTGCATCAGGGCTTCGGCTGCGGTTGCCAGTGCCAAAGCATTGGCTGGACGACCGGTTGGTTTCTTTTGCAGGCACTGCATGATCAGTTCGCGAATGCGAGGGTCGATCTCTTCTGGCAGCGGTGGCGGCGGATCGTTGATCTGGGCCATAGCGATATCCATCTGGGTGGCGCCGGTGAACGGACGCTTTCCAGCAAGAGCTTCGTAGGCCACGATGCCCAGCGAGTAGATATCGGTGGAAGGGGTTGAACCCTTACCGGTGGCCTGCTCGGGAGCCAGATACTGAACAGTACCCATTACCTGACCGGTGGCGGTTAGCGAAACCTGGTCTGCAATTCGGGCAATGCCGAAGTCGGTGATTTTTACCTGGTGATCTGGAGTGATCAGCAGGTTGCCCGGCTTGATGTCGCGGTGAACCATGCCAGATTCGTGGGCAGCCTGAAGTGCGCGGGCGGTCTGGGCGATGATGTCCAGAACCTGCTCGCCACCTAGCGAGCGGTCGCGCTCAAGAATCTTGGCCAGCGATTCGCCAGGAACAAGTTCCATCACCAGGTAGGCCGAACCCGAGTCTTCGCCGTAGTCGAATACATTGGCAATGCCCTCGTGGTTGACCATGGCTGCCAATCGGGCCTCGGTGCGGAAACGCTCCAGGAAGCCTGGGTCGCCCAGGTACTCCTGCTTCAAAATCTTGATGGCAACAGACCTGAGGATGATTTCGTCGTGGGCCTGCCAAACCTCGCCCATGCCTCCGGTGGCAATTAGGCTTTCGAGGCGGTAGCGGCCGCCGTAAATCTTGCCTACTTCTGGCTTCACTTGTTCAACACCGCCTGCATTACCTTGCGCGCGATTGGTGCCGCAAGGAGATTTCCAAAACCGCTCTGACCCATGCCGCCGCCGTCTTCAACAACCACGGCCACCGCAACCTTAGGGTTCTCGGCCGGCGCAAAACCGGTGAACCAAAGGGTGTAAGGCAGGTTGCCGCCGTTTTGCGCGGTACCGGTCTTGCCGGCCACGGTTACACCCTTGATCTGTCCGTTGGACGAAACACCGGTTGCAACAGCGCCCACCATCATCTGCTTCACTCCGGCGGCAACCTCTGGGGTCACCGGGGTGCCAATCTGGGTTGGGTTGGACTGCTGCAGGATGGACAGGGTAGAGGACTGCACAAAGTTGACCACGGTTGGCTTCATCATCACGCCACCGTTGGCGATCGCCGCGCTGACCATGGCCATCTGCAGCGGGGTAACGCGGTCGTCAAACTGACCGAACGCACTCAGCGCGGTCTGTGAGTCGTCCATGTTCTTTGGGTAGACGCTTGGGGTGGAGGTCATCGGAATCTTTACGCTCTTGCCAAAGCCAAACAGTTCGGCCTGGGCACGAATCTTGTCTTGGCCAAGGGCCAGACCAAGCTGCGCAAATGGAATGTTGCAAGACAGACGCAGAGCATCCGCGATGGACACCTTTGGCTTGCCACCACACTTACCCTCACCCGAGTTGTAAATGTAGGTTTTGGTGCCGGGCAGCAAGAACTTGGCCGGGTTGGGGAAGGTGTCGGTTGGCTTGTAACCGTTGGCCAGGGCCGTGGATGCCACGATGATCTTGAACACCGAACCGGGCGCGTACAGCCCGCCACTGATGGCACGGTTGATCAGCGGGTTGGTTGGGTCGCTTAGCAGCATGTTGTAGTTGGCCTGTGCCTGGTGGCTGTTGTGCACCGCCAGCAGATTGGCATCGAATCCCGGCTTGGAGATCATGGCCAAGATCTTGCCGGTGCTTGGCTCGATTGCAACCACTGCACCCTTGAGCTTGCCCATAGCATCCCAGGCGGCCTTTTGAACCTTCGGGTTGATGGTCAACTCCACCGATGCACCCGAAACCGGGTTGCCCGAAAGGGTTGCGTTTACCTGCTCGAAGAACTGCGAGGAGTTCTGGCCGTTGAGGTAGGAGTTCATGGCCTGCTCGAGGCCAGTGGTGCCCTGCAGGTTGGAGTAGAAGCCGGTTACCGCCGAGTACATGGGGCTTGAGACAAACTGACGCTGCCAGTGATACGCGTCTGCGCTCTGCACCGATTGCACAATTGGCTGGCCGGCAACCAGAATGGCGCCGCGCTTGGTCTTGTACGAGTCGTAAAGCGTACGAACGTTTCGTGGATCGTTGTTTAGCTGGTCTGCAAAGCCAAACTGAATGGCCGTGGTGGCAACAAAGAGGCTGGCAAACATAGCCATGATCACCATGCTGATGCGCTTTAGTTCGCGGTTCACAGTGTCACCAACCTGGTGTTACCGCCGGCCGAATCGCTTACGCGCAGCAGCAGGGCAACGATGATCCAGTTGGCCAGCAGCGATGAACCACCGGCTGCCAAGAACGGAGTGGTTAGACCGGTGAGTGGAACCACGCGGGTAACGCCACCGATAACGATGAAGGTTTGCAGAGCCATTACAAAGCTGAGGCCGGTGGCAAGCAGCTTGCTGAAGTCATCCGGGTGGTTGAAGCCAATTCGAATGCCGCGCGAAACCAAAAGCAGGTAAAGCACCAGCAGTGCAAACAGGCCGGCCAGACCAAGCTCTTCGCCAAGGCTCGAGAAGATGAAGTCGCTTTCGGCAAGCGGCACAAGCTGGGGCAAGCCACCACCGAGGCCGGTGCCAAGTAGCGATCCGTGGGCCAGGCCAAAGTTTCCCTGGGCCAGCTGGTAGCTACCGCCAACCGCGTTGTAGTAGGTGGGGTTGAACGGGTCTAACCACGAGCTGATTCGGCCCGAAACGTAGGTCATCAATCGGCCAGCAACCAGCGCACCGGTGACAAACATGCCCATGCCCACCCAGACATAGATGCTGCGGCCGGTGGCAACGTAGATCATCACTACGAAGAGTCCAAAGTAAAGCAGGCTGGTTCCCAGGTCTCGTTCGAAAACCAAAACACCCAGGCTGGCTGCCCAAATGACAAGAATTGGGCCCAGTTCGCGGGCGCGCGGCAACTGCACGCCGAAGACCTTGCGGCCAACCAACGCAAGCGAGTCTCGGCGGCTAACCAGGTAGCCGGCAAAGAAGATGGTCAAGGCAATCTTGGCTAGCTCACCGGGCTGGAACGTGAACGCGCCAACGCCAATCCAGAGGCGTGCGCCATTGATGGTCTTGCCAATCACCGGCAGCATCGGTGAAAGCAGCAGGGCCACACCCAGCACCATGCTGATGTAGATGTAGCGACGCAGGAACAGATGACTTGGCACAAACCAGATGACGGCGAAGGCCGCCACCATGGCGATCGAGGTCCAGATGACCTGCTTCTCACCGAAGAGCTGAGTGCCGTGGGCTGCCACGGTTGCCAGGTCGAGGCGGTAGATCTCGGCGATACCAAGTCCATTGAGCGTGACCGTGATTGGCAGCATCAGTGGGTCTGCCTGGCTGGCGCGGAAACGCAGCAATAAGTGAATTGCCACGGCCAGCAAAACCGGAGGCAAGAAGTAGCCCCAGAAATCGCTGCGCAGTTTGGCGATAACGCTCAGCTGTATCTGGGCAAGTTCTAGGGCGTTTAGGAAGAACGCAAACGACAGCAAAAGGGTTTCGAGGTTGCGGTTGCGCGGAACAATCTTGACGATACGACCGATGGACTGCGTCAGCGGGTTATCGCCCAAGAACGATGGTGCGACGGTCTCTTTCTTCGCCATTGGCTAGCCACCCAACTTAATGAGAGTGGCAACTTCGCGAAGCGCATCCTTGAAATCGGTGGCGATCACGGTTTGGTGCAGCATCGCACGCTGGTAGGCCGATAGGTCAACGATGTTGATGTTGGTGACCCTAGCCAGGTGGTGGAAGGTGAATGGGCCGAGGGTCTCTTTGATTCCCTGGAAGATTGCAACGTGACCCTGATAGACGCCAACGTAATAGCGGGTCTGGGTGTAGGCGTAGGCGGCCCAAAGTATGCCCAGTGCAATCACAATCAGACCGGCAACCATCAGCCATTGACGACGACGGTGATTGCGGATCTTCACCTGAGTTTGACTGAGGATGTAGTCCAGGTACTCATCGGACTCTGGTTTGAACTCGGAGGTTTCGTCGCCGTGTCCAAGCAGATCGGTGAGGGCGCGAGGGTTGAATAGGCGCAGCAGGCGGCCACCCTTGCGGTCATCGATGACAACCTCATTGGCGGCAGAACCCACGTACATTGCGGCCGGCACGTAATCGGTGGCGGCATTTGCAGGAATGACATCTACAACCACAACGGTGACGTTGTCTGGGGCGCCGTATTCCAGCGCTTCGCTAACCAGCAGGTCGGCGGCTTCTTCGGTGGAGATTGGGCCAGAGAGAATCATGCTGATCAGGCCCTCTGGAACGTAGCCGCACAGGCCATCGCTGCAGAGCATCCAGCGGTCTCCCGGCTGGGTCTTCACGGTGAAGGTGTCGATGTCCGGTTCGTCTTCGACGTCACCGAGCACGCGCATGAGCACGCTGCGGCGAGGGTGAACCAGAGCCTCTTCCTCGGTGATACGACCCAGGTCAACCAGACGCTGAACAAAGGTGTGGTCCTTGGTCATCTGAATCATCTCGCCCTCGCGGCAGAGGTAGATTCGCGAGTCGCCGATGTGGGCGATGGTGACCTCGTCACCGTTGACCGACATGCCACTGAAGGTGGTGCCCAGTCCGGCAAGTTCGTAGTGCGATTTGACGGTCTGGCCCAGGGCTCGGTTGGCCTCCAGCATGGCGGTCTTCATGGCGCTGGCGGCGGCCGCCGAATTTGGATAGCTGGTGTCAATCTGGGCAACGCGCTGGCTGACCATCGCCGAGGCGATGTCTCCACCGGCGTGACCACCCATGCCGTCTGCCACGAAGAACAACTGGTAACCCGAGTAGCCCGAGTCTTGGTTGCTGTGACGAACGCGACCAATGTTGGATAGCGCGTGACTGACGGTTTTTACAGGCATGATGGCTGGCTAGGCTCGCAGCTCAAAGATGGAGTTACCAATTTGAACCGGGGTGTTTGCCTTCACCGATACCGGGGTGCCAACGCGCTTGCCATTGACAAAGGTTCCGTTGGTGGAGTTGAGGTCCTGCAGCAACCACTCGCCGTTGATGAGAACCAACTTGGCGTGGTGGGTGCTGGCAAACTCATCCTTGATGACCAGGTCGGCGTTATCGGCACGACCGATGGTGATTTCACGACGATCAAGGCGAAGCTCTTGACCCTTGCGTGGCCCGGCGGTTAGCACCAGCTTGGATGGCAAGATTGCCAGATCGGTGGCAGGTTCTGGCACCGGCATGTTGGCGCCTGGCTCGGGAGCGTTGTTGAGCGGAGCAGCCGGAATCACCGGAGCGGAAACCACAACAGGTGCGTTGGCCTCTGCCACGCGAGTTACAACTTTTTGACCGAAGAGGTCGGCGCGGATAACGCTGAGGATGCTGAAAATGAAGATCCAGAGCACCGCCAAGAAGCCAGCTCTAACCAGGAATAGCGCTAAATCACTCATCGGATACCGTCTTCGCTATCACTCGGAATACAAAATCGCTGTGGCCAGCCGAAATCTGAGTGTCGGCGGCAATACCGGTTTCGGTGATTGGTCTGCCGTTGACCTTGGTGCCATTGGTGGAACCCAAATCGCGAACTCCGGCATTCTTGCCATCCCAGACCACTTCAAAGTGGTGGCGGCTAAGGCCCTTGTCATCGATTTGAATGTCGGCGCTGGCATCGCGGCCAACGATGGTGCGGCTCTTGGTGAGCATGTGGCGCTGGCCGGCAACGTCTAGGGCTGGAGCCCACTCCACCTGAAGCTCTTGGGTGTGCGAGGCAATGGCAATCTGTCCGATTGGAAGGGTTGGGTCTTCGGCCAACGAAATGACCAGGGCGGCACCAAACTGGAAGCCCTGCTTCTGGGCGTGACGCTGGGTCAGATCGTTTAGTTCTGTGATGAGTGGCTGGCCCAGAGCGCGCATTCGAGTGAAGTCTGGAGAGGACAGGCGAACGCGGTAAGTGTTTGGAGCCAGGATGCGATCGCGGCTGAGGATGCTGCTCTTGGCGTCCATCTCGTTCTTAATTGCCGCGGCAATTTCAACAGGCTGAAGCTCGCTCTTAAAGGTCTTGGAAAAAGCGCCGTTTACAACGCGCTCCAAACCCTTCTCGAAGTTCTCTAGAAAACCCAACGCAATCCCTTACTTCATGCCTCTCTAGAGTTTAACGGTTGGCCACTCATATAGGTATGAGTGTGCTTCTGCTAAACTACTGAAGTTGCCCAGATTGCACGCACTCGCGCGAGTGGCGAAATGGCAGACGCGCTAGCTTCAGGTGCTAGTGTCCGTAAGGACGTGCGGGTTCAAGTCCCGCCTCGCGCACAAAATAAAAACTCCGACCCTTGTGGTCGGAGTTTTTATTTTTGCACTGTGCGGTGACTTTCAATCGCATCGGGCCCACAGCGGATTCGAGCGATGCCAAGCAATTTTCTCGCCTTGGCCAATGCGCTGTGGCGCATCGTCCTGTGCTCGCAGGTGAAAGTCCCGCTAAAGAAAGGCCGGCGAGCGTTAACGCCGGGGACGGGTTCAAGTCTTTGATTTTAGGGTTTTGACTTTAAGGTAAGGGGTTACTTCTTCTCGGTGTAACTGCTCAGCATCTTGAGTGCGTACTCGAAGCTTGGCAGCATGTCGAACGATTCGTCGATCAGCCATTGGTTCTGCAGGCCATCCCAAACCGCGGTAAGCACTGCAGCCTTTAGCTGGTCTTCCTTGGTGGCGGTGGCGTGGTTTGCCTCGCGGGCAAACACTGAGGCAAAGCGCTTTCGTGTGCCGCGGTTGCGCTGCTTGAAGTATTCGTGAGCCGGGTGATCGGTGTCGGTGGCCTCGCCAACCAGGATCGCCCATAGGCGAGTAAGTGCTTCGTTTTCCTGGTTGAGTCGAGCGCGCTCCATGGTGTGCTCAACCAAGGTCTCCTCGTAAACCGCTTCTTCAGGGTTCGAGTCACCCAGCTGGCTCTGCTCGCGGTGATCCACGATGGCCATCAAAAGGGCTTCCTTGTTTGGGAAGTGGTGCAGCAATCCGGCCTGGCTTAGGTTGCAGGCGGTTGCAATCTCGCGCATCGATGTTGCGTAGTAGCCGGTCTGGCCAAAAAGCTCAATGGCCTGGAGGATGATCTCCTCGCGCTTAGCGGCGCCCTTGGCGTAGGTACCGCGCGGTGCTCTGGCTGCCATGTGTTCTCCCGATGTCTGTTTACGAAACCGTTATTGCTGAAAACTTGTTGCTTGAATGGTTTTTATACTAGCGTTTGAACTAGGTGATTGACACCCCGCCATTCAAGACTAATTGCAACCAAGAAAGAACTATCGCTATGCCACAACAAGCACCTTCAGTCCAGCTTTGGTCCATTCGTGATGCAATCGCAGAAAGCCTATCTGGTGCAATTGCCAAAGTGGCTGCTGCCGGCTTCACCCAGGTAGAGCCTTACGGCCACGGTGACTTCAGCGATGGCGGTTTCTACGATGACCTAGCCGCAGCCCTAAAGGCCAACAACCTGGCCGCTCCAACCATGCACTTCCAGGTGTACGGCAAAGACCTAGAACCCTTCTTTGGTGCTGCCAAGAAGCTTGGCGTGAAGACCATCATCGACCCGATGATTGACCCTGAACTTTGGAAGACCCGCGAGTCGGTTGTTGCACTGGCTCACGCCGTAAACGAGATTGCCGTCAAGGCTGCCGAGGCCGGCTTTGGCTTCGGCTACCACAACCACGCCTTCGAGTTTGAGACCAAGATCGATGGCGTCAGCGCCTACGACATCTTTGTTGAGAACCTGAGCGACGATGTTGTGCTTGAGGTTGACACCTTCTGGGCCGAGGTTGGTGGCGTGAACGCCGCCGAGTTGCTCAAGAAGTTGGGCGACCGCGTAATCGCAATCCACGTTAAGGACGGCAAGCTAGGCCTGCCATTCCCAGAGGTTGTTGAGTTCCAGCTTCCTGCCGGTGAGGGCGATGTTCCAGTGGCCAACATCCTCAAGGCCGCACCAAACGCCATTCCTGTAGTTGAGTTCGACAAGTACAACGGCGGCGACATCTTCCCGGCGATCACCACCAGCCTCAAGTTCATCCAGGACAACCGCTAATGGCAGTAGAACAAATTCGCGTTGGCATAATCGGTGGCGGCTTCATGGGCCGGGTTCACACCCAAGCGGCTCGTTCGGCCGGCGCCACCATCGTGGGTATTGCATCCTCTAGCGCGGCTAGTGCGCAGAAGGCGGCAGACACTTACGGCATTGCCAAGGCATACGCCAGCGCCGAGGAACTGATCGCCGACCCAAACATCGATCTGGTTCACATTTGCACCCCAAACGCCAGCCACGCCTCGCTTTCGCTGAAGGCAATGGAGGCCGGCAAGCACGTTATCTGCGAGAAGCCGCTTTCGGTTTCGGTGACAGAGGCGCAGCAGTTGGTTGATGCAGCCGCGGCCAAGGGTCTGGTTGCAACCGTGCCGTTTGTTTACCGCTTCCACCCGATGGTTCGCGAGGCCCGCGACCGCGTTGCCACCGGCAAGACCGGACGGGTAATCAGCGTGCGCGGCAGCTACCTTCAGGACTGGCTGATGTCGCCAGAGGACACCAACTGGCGCGTTGACGCCAGTGCCGGTGGTGCATCGCGCGCCTTCGGTGACATTGGTAGCCACCTGGTGGACCTCACCGAATTCGTCACCGGCGATCGCCTTGTTGCCATCAATGCGGTCAGCAATATCGCCTACCCAGAGCGTGCCGGCAGGACCGTTACCACCGAAGATGAAGTTGTGCTGCTGTTCAAGTCAGCGAACGGCATCATCGGTACCCTGATGGTTTCGCAGGTTGCCCCGGGCCGCAAGAACCGACTTCAGCTGGACATCGCTGGAACCGTGGAGAGCGTCGAGTTCAACCAGGAACAGCCGGAAACCCTCTGGCTAGGACGTCAGAGCGAATCGGTGATTCTGCCTCGCGACGAGAACCAGAACTCGGCCGCAGCCAACCGCTACTCCACCGTTCCATCCGGCCACCCTCAGGGTTACGTTGATGCCTTCGCCGCCTTTGTGCGCGACACCTACAGTGCCGTACGCGGTGAATCGGTGGATGGCCTTCCTCGCTTTGAGGATGGCCTTCGCTCGGCAAACGTGATCGATGCAGTTCTTAAGTCCGCGGCCTCTGGCCAGTGGGTCACCCTTTAGTAATTAATCCCAACCAACAGGAAACGAGATAAAGATGTCTTCGCACCCAGTAACTCTGTTTACCGGCCAGTGGGCCGATCTGCCATTTGAAGAAGTTGCCCGCCTGGCCGCCGAGTGGGGCTACGACGGTTTGGAGATTGCCGCCAGTGGCGACCACCTCGACCTAGAGCGCGCCGACAAGGACGACGCCTATGTTCAGAGCCGTCTAGACATTCTGGACAAGTACGGCCTGAAGACCTACGCGATCAGCAACCACCTTGCCGGCCAGGCAGTGTGCGACGACCCAATCGACTTCCGGCACCAGGCAATCCTGCGTCCATACGTTTGGGGTGACGGCGATGCCGAGGGCGTTCGCCAGCGTGCAGCCGAGGACATGAAGCGTTCGGCTCGCGTTGCCCGCAAGCTTGGCGTAGACGTTGTGGTTGGTTTCACCGGCAGCAGCGTTTGGCCTTACGTTGCCATGTTCCCACCGGTACCGGCAAGCCACATCGAGGCGGGCTTCGAGGACTTCGCCAAGCGTTGGAACCCAATCCTGGATGTCTTCGACAGCGAGGGCGTCAAGTTTGCCCACGAGGTTCACCCGGGTGAAGTTGCCTACGACTACTGGACCTCGGTGCAGACACTGGACGCCATCAAGCACCGCGAGGCCTTCGGCTTCAACTGGGACCCAAGCCACATGATGTGGCAGGGAATTGACCCGGTTGGCTTCATCGTTGACTTCAAGGACCGCATTTACCACGTGGACTGTAAGGACACCCGCATGAAGATGGGCAACGGCCGCGCCGGCATTATGGGCTCGCACTTTGCCTGGGGCGACCCACGTCGTGGTTGGGACTTTGTGTCCACCGGCCACGGTGACGTGCCTTGGGAAGACTCCTTCCGCGCCCTAGAGGCCATCGGTTACAAGGGCCCAATCAGCATCGAATGGGAAGACGCCGGAATGGACCGTCTGCACGGGGCCAAGGAAGCTGTTGGTTACATTCGCTCGCTACTATGGGACCTACCGACGGCTTCGTTTGATGCCGCCTTCAGCAATCAATAATCAGCAGTAACGAGTTTCTTTTTTGACAGTAATCGGCGAAAACCGAGCGAAGACAATCCTTGCGATTGGATTGCTCTTCACGCTTCAACCGTTCACCAACGATCCTTTCCTGCCAAGCGGGTTGCAGATTTCAAAGGACCTGGCGGTCTCGGCATCGCTGATCCAGTTGAGTCTCAGCGCGCTGTCTTTGGGCTTCGCGTTGGGTACGGTTTTCGCCGGTCCGCTCAGTGACTCAATCGGTCGTCGTCGACCACTGATCATGGGCTTGGGCCTCTATATTGTGGGAGCCCTGCTCTGCGCCTTTGCACCGAACTACACAATTTTTGTGGTGGCTCGAATCCTGCAGGGCACTGCGGGTTCGGCGCTCGCGGTGGTTGGTGTCGCTATTTTGCGCGACCTCTACTCGGGCATGGGTCAGATCAAGGCCTCTAGCCGGGCAATGGCCGTGGGCTCGCTTTCGTGGTTCATTGCACCGACTACTGGGTCGCTGCTGCTGAACATCACCAACTGGCGCGGAGTTGCCCTGATCGTTGGTGCCTTAGGTGCCATCATCGGCTTGCTGGCTATCAGGGTTTTGCCCGAGACCAAGGCAAAGGCCGACAGGGCCGAGCACGTCTTTACCGGCATGGGGCACCGATTTTTGAATGTGCTGAGGGACCGTCCGTTCCGTGGTCTGGTGTTGACCAACATGTTCATCAGCATGGGTCTAATGGGTTACCTGGGCTTCTTGCCATTCCTCTTCAACACCACCTTCGGTGTGCAGAGCAATCAGGTTGGCCTCTTCTTTGCCGCCAATTCGATGGCCGCCTACATCGGTGTGCAGTCGGTAAGCAAGCTGGCCCAGCGCTACCAGGCCAAGTGGTTGCTGATGGCGTTTGTGATCCTGGCCATCCTGGTCTCGGTGCTGCTGGTTTTGGTTTCGCCTAAACACCCATCGCTGTGGCTGTACGAAGGCCTGTTGATGGTTTGGATCTTTGTGTATGGAACCTCCGTCACACCGATTCAGGCTCTGGCCTTGCAGGCACACGGTGAGGAATCCGGCACTGCGATGGCTGTAATGGGAACCGCGGGCTCGCTTGGGCCGGTTCTTGCGGGGCCCTTCTACACAATGATCGACAAAACCAGCGGCACTGGTCTGGGGTTGGTGCTACTGATCTTCAGCGTCTGCGCCCTAGCCTCGCTGGTCTTTGTGGTGCGCCCTTGGCGACTAGCCAAACTGAACTAACGCTTAAGTTCCAGATCATATTCTGAGGGTTTCCCCTAATATTCGAGGGTTTTGCCTTGCCGTACCTTAACTTGTAAATATGACTAACTTGCAGCGCCGATTGCTTCTTGTCGAAGACGAGATGTTGATGGCTTCGCTTCTGGCAGATTCGCTTAAGAACGCCAACTTTGCCGTGGAGACTGCCCCGGATGCCGCCACCGCTCGCAAGGCAATCAAGACTTTCGATCCAGACATCATGCTGATCGACATCTTCCTTGGATCCGGACCAAACGGCATTCAGTTGGCCAACGTGGTTTCCCAGACCAACCCCGAAATTGGTTTGCTGATCCTCACCAAATACCAAGATTCGCTCTCGGCTGCCAATGACCTCGGTCAGTTGCCGGAGAACTGCGGCTTCCTGCGCAAGGACATGGTTTCCGACACCTCCTACTTGGTTAGCGCAATCGAGGCAGTGCTTTCCGACCACGCTTCCGAGGTTCGCCAGGACATGGCCATCGGAAAGAGCGTTGCAGACCTAAACGAAAAGCAGACTCAGGTTTTGCGTTTGCTTGCCGAGGGCTTCACCAACGCCGAGATCGCATCTCGCACTGAGCTATCGGTGAAGTCGGTTGAGCGCTATCTGGCCCAGACTTTTGACCTTCTTGATATTCATGGCGACGACGGAGTCAACCAGCGCGTTGAAGCCGCCCGGCGCTACTACCTGGCGGCGGGAATCCCGGAGCGCAGTTGAGGCAAACTTTTGGGGGACTCGAGAGGCTTGGGCGCAGTAGCCTAACCGGACCGGGTATCTTCATACCCACGTACTTGTGGTCAGTCATGCTCCAACTCAATGACGTTTCTAGCGTCACTCCGCAGACGATTCCGCTGCGCTTGTTGCTGGTAACTGTTATTCACATTGTCGTTTTCAATATTGTCTTCGTGGTTCGCAAGTATCTGCTGCCGGTAAACCGCGGCGGCATGCAGTGGCTCAAAGCAGTTGCTCTGATTCTCTCTGCCGGACTGCTCCGTGGTTATTTCATCGCCGAGTTTGGTCAACAAATTGGGATCCTGCCCAACGACGACATTGCCTACCGAATGCTGCTTTCCATGCAGAACACCTCCCTAATGTTTGCACTCTGTGCCTATGTAACTGTTGCCGCCAAAGACTGGGGGGAGCGCCGCAGTTCGCTTGAGGTGCAAAACCTTCGCTTGCAAGAATTGCTCGCCAAGTCGCTACACCAAATAAACGAGGCGCATCAGCGGGTTATCGCAACCGTAACCGGACAGCTTTATCGCTTTGTGCACGACCTTGAAAAGGTGAAGCCAGAGGACTTGGTGGATTCGCTGCGAAATGGTGTTGCAAACATTGTTCGGCCTCTTTCGCGTGAGGTTCTTGCCGAGGCAAACGTGGCGAAGCCCATCGATGTGCCGCGTGAGCGGGTTTCCCTGCTGGGAACTATTAGGAACATTCAGTCTCCCAAAGGCCTCGATGCACTACTGATTCCGGCAATGTTGGCTTACGTCAGCCTGCCCTACGGCCTTAGGTTGGCGGGTCCCGTCTCGGCTCTAATCGCAAATTCCATCATCATTCTGGTTGGCGGTGCCTACCTCTGGTTATGGCAGAATCTTGAACGCATCGCCAACTTCAAAAAGCCTTCCATGGTGTGGCTCTCGTTGATTGCCCGCGTGACATCATTTGCCTTTTTCCTAGCCTGGCTCATCACCATTTCCGTTCCAAAGCACATCTTGCCGTCCTGGCGCCTTGTTGCCTACTTGGTACTTTTCTCGATGGTTGCCCAGATTGCCTACGCGCTTGCTAAGTCGGCAGAACGCCGACTTCAAGACATTGAACAGGAACTGCGTGCGGTGCAGGCTCGCTTGGAGTGGGAAAACTCCCGCGTCACCGAGGTGCAGCGTCAACAGGCCAGAGCTCTTTCTATTGCCATCCACGGTCCAGTGCAGACGGCAGTGGGCGCGGCAATTATTCGCCTAGAACGCGCCCTGCAATCCGGGCCCATTTCTCAAGAGCTAGTGGACGAGGTGACCAAGCTAATTTGGGAAAGCCTAGACAATCTTGGCAATCAGCCCGAGAGCTCCGACCTCAACAAGGTGTTTGAGGACCTGCGGGAGACCTGGCACGATGTCTGCCAGATCAAGATCTCGATGCCCGATTTTGTTAGGCACGAAGTTGCGAAGGATGTGGTGGCAACCCAGCTGCTAGCCGACACAATCCCTGAGCTGGTCTTCAATGCCATCAAGCACGGTGGTGCATCAGAGGTTTCGGTGGAAATCTTTGAGCCAGACGATGATTCGATGGCCTTCCAGGTGCGCAACAACGGTGCCCCCTTCACCGATTCGGGTAAGCGCGGTCTGGGGCTCAAGTATCTGGATGACGCCGCCCTTTCGGTGCTTAATTTCACCGAGGATGGCGAGAATTTAACCCTGGTGGTTGTTCCGTTTGAGGCAACCGATGCTGTCTCCCCCCCCCCCGGATTCTCGCGAACTAGGGTAAACCCTTATTTAGACGCTCTGTCTAATATCGGGGTTATAGATTGAAAAACAAGCGCTAGCAATAGTGCTTTGGGGTTTGCCAGAATCCCATGTTTTTTGAAATACCCCGAATCGGTTCTACCTCCCCTGAACCGATTCGGGGTATTTCGCCTTTAACAGGGCACATCTTCTGCCTTTCCTGAGAACCCTTTGTGACCAGTCTGGAAGAAGGCTGCCAGTACTCTCGGAGAACTCTGCATTTGACCCTTTGGGACAAAAATCTCTTCTAGCCTCGGTTTTGTAGGAAACCCCAAACCAACGAAAGAGGAATCCCATGAAGAAGAAATCAGCAGTGGTAACCACCACAGCAGTAAGCCTTGGCCTAGCCACCATTCTCACCATCAGTGCGGTTGCACCATCGTATGCAAAGTCGCACAAGACCACCGGTAGCGCCTTCAGCAGCTCAAGCACCGCAGCGCCAACCGCGTCGGGCAGCTCCACCCGTGTGGCCCCTGCCACCGTTTCGGTTAACTTCACCGTGACCAACGTTCCAGCCGCCTACACCGATGCCGCCACCGCGGCAAAGCACCTACTTTTCAAGGTGGTGCCGCTAGCAGCCGACGCAACTAGCGCTCCGGCCACCCCGCCAGCCCCAGCCTTCGGTGCCAAGGGCCCTAAGGGTGACCCAGACAACGATGGCGATGGCCCAGGCGCCAACGGTGGTGCCTGGACTCCAAGCACCACCAGCACCACTGCCCCAACCACCGGATCCACCTCGGCCCCAACCACTTCCAGCACCGCAGCACCAACCTTCGGTGACAACGATGGCGACGGACCAGGTCTTGGCGACGGCGATGGACACGGCCGCGGACACGGTCATGGCCGAGGTGGCTTTGGTCCTGAAGGCAAGTTCAGCAACCTAACCCTCAGCAACGGAACCCTAACCGGAACCATCACCGTTCCTGCAGGCCGCACCGCTGGTGTCCAGAAGGTAGGCGTCTATCCATACTTTGCTGCAGACTCGGCTAACAACGTTGCAGCTAAGTCGGGCACTCCGGTAATGCTCACCATCACCACCGTTGCCGACGCAACCACCGGCGCACTTACCGCAAGTGTCACCGCCAGCACCGGCAACGTTTCGCTAAGCCTGGGTTAATCTCCTCCTAGCGATTCGCGAGGGCCAGCGCCCGCCAATAACTCCCAATCTGTGCTCCCCTTGCACAGGTTGGGAGTTTGGCATTTAACCCATGCCCTTCGGTGATGGCTAAACTGGAATGGTACGACAGGGGAGCGCCGGAAGGCGCTGAGAGTGTGGTGAACCACAGACCCTCGAACCTGAACCGGTTAGCACCGGCGGAGGAAGTCGAGCATCTCAGCAGGTGTTAGCGCACCGCTCTTCTTTGAAGCAACTAGTCAAGGAAGCAAAATGAATCAAGTACAAAACAACATCAAGAGCCTCTGGTCTAAGTGGCGCACAATCGATCTAGTCACCGTGGCCATTGTGTCTACCGGTCTAGGCGTGGCCTTCTGGGGTTATGACACCTTCGTTTGGCCGTGGGTCAGCGTTATCACTGCAGGTTATCCACCGATTGGCGAACTGCAGCTGGGTGTCTGGATTCTTCCGGCCGTGGTTGGAGCTCTGCTGGTGCGCAGGCCAGGCGCAGCGCTACTAGCCGAGCTGATTGCAGCCAACGTAGAACTACTGCTAGGCAACACCTGGGGTCCTACCGTGATGATTTCGGGTCTTTGCCAGGGCATCGGCGTAGAGATCGTGTTCCTCGTCTTCGGCTACAAGGCATTTGGCCCAATCGTGGCAGCTCTGGGTGGCGCACTCTCGGCCGTGATCGAGGTCATCTACGAGTTCTTCAGCTACGTACCCGACTACAGCATGACCAATAAGGCCGTCTACATGCTTTCCGGCATTATCTCGGGCGCGGTAATCGCAGGCCTTGGTGGCTGGGCCTTGCTTCGCTCGCTTGCTACAACCGGAGTGCTAAGCGCATTCGCGGTTGGTCGCAAGAAGTAGCAACCTATGGAAATCGTCGTTGAGAATCTGAGGGTTCAGCCATTTGAGGCTGTCTCACCGATTCTCAACGACGTCTCCTTCGGGGTTGCCAAGGGGCAACACACATTGCTTTTGGGCCCCAGCGGAGCAGGAAAGTCCACTTTGCTCTTGGCCCTGAGCGGTGCATTGCAGTCGCTGGAAACCTCGAACGTTTCTGGAACAATCGCAATTCCAGCTTCGGGTCTCTTGCTGCAGAATGCAATGGATGCAGCGGTTGGTGAAACCGTATTTCGCGACGTAGCCTTTGGAGCCGAGAGCGCTGCCATTCCAAGGCTGCAGATTTCGCAGTTGGTACACCAGGCACTGGCTGAGGTGGGCATTTCCATCGACGGCGAACGGCCGATAACCCAGCTCTCCGGAGGCGAACTGCAGCGGGTTTGTCTCGCCGGTCTCCTCACGCTTCAGCCAACAATTTTGCTGCTGGATGAACCAACCTCAATGTTGGATGAGGCCGCGGCCACCGAGGTGCGCGAGGCCATTACCCAGTATCTGCAAAGCAGTGGGGCTACCGCCGTCATTGCCGAGCACCTGTTTGAGCCATGGCTACCGCTGGCAAAGCAGATCGTGGTTTTAGATTCAAACGGACAACTGGTGGATTATGGCCCGGCCACCCAAGTATTGACCCAGCACGCAAGCCAGTTGGCCAAGTGGGGTCTTTGGGTGCCTGGCGCCAAACCACTGGTAGACCAGATTGAAACTGCGGCTGATGCTGGCAATTCAACCCGGCCCGCGGGCACTATCACCGCGCTGGTTGGCCCCAGCGGATCGGGTAAGAGCACGCGCCTGCTTGAAAGACTCAACCAGCTGCTAGCTACCCAACCAGCACAACAGATTGGTTGGGTTCCGCAGAATGCCGCACTTGCCCTAACCGGTAACACCGTGCTGCAGAACGCCGACCTGCAATGGCTTGAGCGCTTAGGGTTGGCGGGTCATGCTCAGCAGCAGCCACAGCAGCTTTCCGGTGGCGAGCAGCGAAGGCTGGCTTTGGCGGCTGCGATTGAGAAGGCTCCTCGCTACCTTTTACTGGACGAACCCACCGTTGGCCTCGACACCAAAAACTGGACCCTGGTGGCCAATCAACTGGTGGCGGCTAAAAATGGTGGAGCCCAGATTCTCTTGGCAACCCACGATCGCAATCTCTTGAAGCTGGCCGATGAAGTCATCCAGGTGCAAGCCAACCAAACTAAGCCGTCGCAGCCACCCGCCATCCCAGTTAGCCCTTTGGCCGTGGTGGGGGTTTCCATGCTGCTCTTACTTGGCTCAATGGCTTTTGCCAATCTGCAGGGCCTGCTGGCTGCCGGAGCAGTGGAGATTGCCATCTACCTTGGCTCGGCTCTTCTGGTTTGGCGATTTGGAAACCCAAAGATTGTGCTTCCGGTGCTGATCGGCTTGGCCTCAATTTTCCTCAGCAACTGGTGGCTCAGCGCAAACCAAGACTGGCATCGCGCGGCCTTTGATGCGCTTCGGGTAGCCTACTTTGTCCTGCCATCGGTGCTTCTGGTGGAGGCCATCAGAACCTCAACCTTTGGCGATCAACTGGGCCAGGTGCTCCGGTTACCGGGCAGGCCAGTAGTTGCCGCCATGGTGGCGATTGGGCGCATCGGCCGGCTGCAGTCAAGCTGGAAAACTATCGCGCTGGTTCGAAGGTTGAAGGGCATAGCCGGCATAGCCGACAAAGCCGGAGTAGGGGCTAGGCTACGCGAAGCGATTGCAATGACTCTCGCGGTCACTCTCGATGCCATTCGCGCGGCGGCTACCGTATCGGTGGCGATGGAGGCCCGAGGCTTCAACAATCGCGACCAAGCCGGACGATTGGTAAAGCGCACCTGGGCCGTGGCGGCAATGTGGGGGCGGTTTGATGGCTGGCTGGTGGCCAGCGCGATTGTCTCGCTGCTTGCTGGGATTACCCTAGGGCGGCCCTAAGGTTCATGGTGGCGAAGCCCACATCGTTGGCGCGGCAAATCTCACCAAGCACAACAACTCCCGAAGCCGGGATGTCGCGAAGCGCACTGGCGTTGGCAGCGGTGATGCCGCCGATGAGCATGGTGGCAAATGGGCTGGTTTCGGCGCGCTTGCGAGCCTCGGCCACACCGATGGCACTGCCGGCATCCGGCTTGCTAACGGTCTCCCAAACAGGCCCAACGCTGAGGTAATCCACATCGAAGTCGGCGCCAACATCGGCAACCACCTGTAGGGGATCGAAGCCCGAAACGCCAAGCAGCGCGTGACGACCGATCTCCTCGCGAGCGGTGCGAATGTCGCGGTACTTTTCGCCGATGTGCACACCGTGGGCTCCCAACCGGGGAACCAGATGCGGGCGCTCGACAACAATGAACTTGGCGTTGGTGCCCTCGATGGCCGTCATGATCTGACGGGCGGTGTCGAGGTACTCGGCATCGTGCGACTTGAAATCTCGAAGCTGAATGAGGTTTACCCCGGCTGCGGCAGCTTGGCGAGCGGTCTCAACTACACCACGGGTGCCACAGGCAGCGGCATCAACAATTAGATAAAGAAGCAATGGGTGCTAACCGGCGATGTCCATGTTGCGTCCGCGAGTGTGCTCGTGGGTGCAGGAGTGGTTGGCCGGCTCGGCTGCGCAATCCTGGCAGAGCAGGATTAGGTCGCGGCAGGCCAGGTTGGCGCAGTTGTAGAACTGGCTGGTTGGAGCCGCACACTTTTCGCACTGACCAATGGTCTTTGCCTTGTCGGTGAAGTCGATGTTCATGCGCTTGTCGAAGACGTAGAGCGAACCCTCCCAGAGGCTGTCGTCGCCGTCGCCAAACTTTTCGCCGTAGCGCACGATGCCACCCTGAATCTGGTACACCTCTTTGAAGCCACGGTTGCGCATGATTGGGGAGAGAATCTCACAGCGAATGCCACCGGTGCAGTAGGTGACGATTGGCTTGTCCTTGAGGTGGTCGTAGCGGCCGCTCTCTAGGTCTGCGATGAAGTCGCGGGTGGTCTCGGTGTTTGGAACGATGGCGTTCTTGAACTTGCCAATCTTGGCTTCGAAGGCGTTGCGGCCATCGAAGAAGACAACGTCATCGCCGCGCTCGGCAACAAGCTGGTTTACCTGCTCTGGCTTTAGGTGGACACCTCCGCCAACAACACCCTTGGCGTCTACCACCAGTTCTTCGGGGGCGCCAAAGGCAACAATCTCGGCGCGGGCTTTCACGCTAAGGCGCGGGAAGTCTTCGCCGGTGCCCTCGCTCCACTTGAAGTCGATCTTGCGGAAGCCGGCGTATTCCTTGGTCTGGCGAACGTACTTCTTCAGCGCGGTCATGTCTCCACCCAGGGTGCCGTTGATTCCGTGCTTGCTAATCAGCACACGACCCTTGAGTCCGAGGCTTTCGCAAAGAGTCTTTTGCCAGAGCTTCACGGCCTCTGGATCCTCGATGGGAGTGAAGCCGTAATACAGAATGATTTTTTGAAGTTCCACCTTGCAATTTTACCCAAATAGACTTGCCTTATGACAGACCAATATGGCATCGATGCCTCTGCCAAAGATTTGACCGTAAGCCCAAAGGACGACTTCTTCCGCCACGTCAACGGACGTTGGCTAAACGAAGTGGAAATTCCGTCCGATAAGTCCATTTACGGGGCTTTCTCGATCCTCGCCGATGAAGCCGAAGAGGCAGTAAAGAACATCCTCGAAGAAGCGGCTGCTAACCCGCTGCCGGGCGTAAGCCAGCAAATCGGTGACCTCTACGCCTCATTCCTTGACGAAGATCGAGTCAATGAGCTTGGCACCGCACCGATTGCCCTCGAGCTGAAGCTCATTGAATCGGCAACCGGAGTTGACGACATCACCAAGCTGCTTGGTGAGTTTGAGCGCAGTGGCATTGGCGGCCTTTTCGGTTCCTACATCGATAACGACCCAGGTAACCCAGAGCGCTACCTCATCAACCTCACCCAGGGCGGTCTAGGTCTCCCGGATGAGGCGTACTACCGAGATGTGAAGCACGCCGAAATTCTGGACGCCTACCTCCCACACGTTACTCAGATGTTTGTGCTGGCAGGCTGGAGCATTGAGGCGGCCGAGCAGGCCGCCGCGCTGGTGCTCTCGTTTGAAACCAAGCTGGCTGGCCTGCACTGGAGTGTGGTTGATAGCCGCGATGCCGAGAAGACCTACAACCTAACCTCACTCGCAGATTTGCGAGCTAAGACCCCAACCTTTGACTGGGACCTATACCTCTCGGGCGCTCACTTCCCTCAGGAGGCATTTGCCGAGATTTCGGTGATGATGCCGTCGTTCTTTGAACAACTTGGTAACGTGTACAACGCCGACCACCTCGCAGCAATCAAGGCCTGGGCCAGTTGGGTAGTCATCCGATCGGCAGCTCCGTACCTGAGCCAAGACTTCATCAACGAGCGCTTCAACTTCTATGGCCGCAAGCTAACCGGTGCACCGGAAAACCGTGCCCGTTGGAAGCGCGCAGTGTCATTGGTTGAGGGCACCCTTGGTGACGCAGTTGGCGAGATCTACGTGCAGAAGCATTTCCCACCGGCCGCCAAGGAAAACATGGACACTCTGGTGGATTGGTTGATTGAGGCCTACCGTCAAAGTATTCAAAATTTGGAATGGATGACCGAGGAGACCAAGCAGAAGGCCTTGGTGAAGCTAAGCAAGTTCACTCCCAAGATTGGTTACCCAAAGAAGTTCAAGGACTATTCGTCCATCCAGATTCAGCGCGACGATCTGTTTGGCAACATTCGTCGCATCTCGGAGTGGGTTGCTGCGCGTGAGATCAAGAAGATTGGCGCCCCACTAGACCGCGACGAGTGGTTCATGAACCCACAGACCGTCAACGCCTATTACAACCCGGGCTTCAACGAGATTGTGTTCCCAGCCGCCATCCTGCAGTGGCCGTTCTACAGCCTCAACTCGGACGCAGCGGTCAACTTCGGTGGCATCGGTGCTGTAATCGGTCACGAGATCGGTCACGGTTTCGACGACCAGGGCAGCAAGTACGACGGTGACGGAGCGCTTGTCTCCTGGTGGACTGAGGCAGACCGCGAGGCCTTCGAGCAGCGCACCAAGAACCTGATCAAGCAGTTCAACGAACTGAGCCCGGCTCAGCTGGACGACTCGCACAAGGTGAACGGCGAGCTGACTATCGGTGAGAACATCGGTGATCTAGGCGGTCTGGGCATCGCCTACAAGGCATATAAGCTAGCAACCGCAGGCCAGCCAGATGAGGTCATCGACGGCCTAACTGGAGACCAGCGCTTCTTCGAGTCTTGGGCGCAGTCCTGGCGCACCAAGGGACGAGACGAATTGGTAATTCAGCGACTTGCCACCGATCCACACTCGCCACCTGAGTTCCGCGTCAATCAGATTGTGAAGAACATTGACGCTTTCTTCGATGCTTACGACATCAAGCGCAACGATCAGATGTGGCTTGCGCCAACCAAGCGCGTTGTCATCTGGTAGCTGTATTCCAGCTTCGGCATATATAAGGATTTTGGCATGAACCTTTGGCTTAGATTGGTCTGGGCGCTACTCAGCTACCGCAGTAGGGGCAAGCTAAGCGTTTGGGATGTGGGCGTTCGTCCATTCCGAATCTGGCCATCCGATCTGGACATCTACAACCACCTCAACAACGGCAAGTACGGCAGCCTCATGGATCTGTCTCGATTCGACGTGCTGTTGCGTTCTGGGGCATGGCCGGTGCTGCGCGCCAAGGGTTGGTATCCGGTGGTTGTTGCCGAGACCATAACTTTCCGTAAGTCGCTGGCACTCTGGCAGAAGTTCACCATCGAGTCTCGGCTTGAAGGCTGGGACACCGAAGGCTTCTATGTGCTTCAGCGCTTTGTTGTAGAAGGCGAGATTTACGCCGAGGCTTGGGTAAGGCTTAGGTTCCTGCAAAACCCGCGCGGTATTGTCACCCCTGAGATGATCATCGATACCTTTGGCAAGCCAACAGACTCGCGCCGAGTGCCGGAGTTGGTTTTGGAATGGGCCAAGACCACGGCCCTGCCCAAGGGCAAGCAGCCTGCTCCAAGCATCTGGGACTTCGGGCTTTAGGCCTCGGAATCGGGCTTAGCAAAAAGCTCGATGAATCCCTCTGTGGCGTTTAGGTCTCCGTCTGGGTAGACCACAACCACCTGGATTGAATCTTCTGGGTGAGCACTGTTATAGGCATTGACCTGCTGGATGGCACGCGGGCCATGGGCGAAGCAGGCCGTGGCCCAGACGTCTGCCTGAACCAAACTGCGTCCAACCACGGTTACCTGAGCTAATGCATTAGCGGCTGCTTTCTCGGGGGCCTTTGGATCCCAGATATGCAGCCCGCGCTCTGCCGAGCCGCTGGTGCAGACCGCCCTGAACGGTGTGTTCTTCAGGTCGATAACTGCCAGAACCCCGGCCTCCGCGCTGGCGATTGACACCGGCTTGTGCAGGGCCACGCGCCAGTCGTCTGGCTTGGAAAGTTGCTCATCCAAGAGGATGTCTCCTCCGGCGTTCATTAGAACCTCGGTGAAGCCCTGAGTCTTGAGGAAGTCGTATGCAGCCTGCGCCGCCCAGGTCTTAACAAGACCAGAGGGGTCGAAGGTGTTTTGCGGGGTAAAGGCACTGAACCAACCATCGGTTATCTTTTCCCACTTCTCGCAGGCATCCCAAACCTCGGAGACCACCGGTGGGCACTGCGCCACCGAGGTTTCGCCACGGGCAAGGCGGCTCAGCGGAGAGTTCTCCTTGTACAGGCTGAAGGTGCGATCGGCTTCGTGGAGGATATCGCCGGCTTGCTCCAAGCGGTGCAGGGTGTCGGCTTCGCCAAGCGCAGATTGTCCGGAGAAGACGAAAACGGTGCCCATGCAGTTCTCGGAATACAAGAAATGCCCATTTTGGAATGTATAGCGAATAGGACCCTCGGTCACAGTCTTCCCCCTCAGTTAACTGCCTAGCCTAGCTTGGTGATTGCCGAGCTGAGGGCTTGCTTGAATGCATCGGTGGTATAAGTGGCGCCGGAAAGGTTACTGAAGTTGGTGCCCTGCGAAGCAATGGCGTATTGAACCAGGTAGGCATAGGCACTCTGGCGTCCGTTGGTGGCGCTGGAGCTGCCGATGTCGATCTTGGAAATCTTGCCCGAGGTGCGGGTCACGGTTAGCTGAACGGTTCCAAACTGATACGGAACCGCCGCCGAGGTTACGGTCTTATCTGGTTTTCCAGTGGTTGGCGCGGCGCTAGTGGACGAGCTTGGGGTAGAGGAGGATCCGCTTGCGGTGGTTGAGAACGAACCCGACGAGCCACTACCCGCGAAGTGCTGGGTCAGAACCACACCACCGGCCAGCGCAAATAGAGCCAGCAGGCTGTTGGTTATGCGGTGTCGAGTCTTACGCATTGTTTGTCCTAGAACTTAGAAAGCGCAGAGGTCAGCGCCTGCTTGAAGGTATCGGTGGTCATGGTTGCACCCGATAGGTTTCCAAAGTTGATGCCCTGGGACTGAATTGCATACTTGACCAGGTATGGGAAGGCGGCCTGCCGACCATTGGTGGCACTCGAGTTGCCGTAGGTAATCTTGGTGATCTTGCCGGCCTTCTCGGTGACGGTTAGCTGGATAGAACCAAACTGGTACGGCACTGATGCGCCAACCTTGGTGCCGGTCTTGGTGGCAGCCATGGCTGCGGTGGCATTAGATCCCAGTAGGGCAACTGCAGCGGCGATGGAGGCGGCGGCGAACGCAGTGCGAACAGACTTACGGCCTGAGTTGAACATGAAGTTTCCTTAGAACTTGGCTAGGGCAGCCGCAAGTGACTGCTTGAAAGCATCGGTTGTGTAGGTAGCGCCAGACAGATTGCTGAAGTTGGTGCCCTGTGATGCGATGGCGTATTGCACCAGGTATGGGAAGGCGCCCTGGCGACCATTGGTGGCGCTGGAGTTGCCGTAGGTGATGGCGGTGATCTTGCCGTCTGTCTTGGTTACGGTTACCTGCACAACTCCGAAGCGATATTGAACGGCGCTTCCGGTTTGGGTTACCACGCTGGCGGCGGCTGTGCCCGAGCCGCTTGAGCTGCCCGAACCACTACTGGTTGAACCAGAACTGGTTGATCCGCTGCTTGAAGAACCCGAGCTGGACGACGAGCCACTGCTGGTAGAGCCCGAACCCGAGCCCGACGCCGAGTTTGAACTGCTTGAGCTGCCCGAAGAACTTGAACCGGAGCCACTGGAGCTGCCGGTTGCCTTTTTGGTTGAACTGGCGCTTGGAGTTGCGCTGGCTGAGCTGCTGTTGCTGGTGGCCGGAGTGGCGTTAGAAGCAGTATTGGTGGATTCGCTGCCGGCACTTCCAGCGCTGGCGGTATTAGCAGCGTTGCCACCAGTTGCAGTGGTACTGAAACCACCGCTGCCGACTCCGCCAGTCTGCGCTGCCGCACCGATGGCGTACGAGACGCCCAGGATTCCTAGGCTTACCACCGCGGTGGCGTTGCGAGTTAGCTTTCTCACCAGGCAAACTCCTCTGCGTGAATCTGGTGCTCGGGGGTTCCGGCACGCTGCAAGCTCTTCTTCACGGTGCGGGTCCAGGCTGCCGGACCACAGATGAATACGTCGCTCTCAGAGATCCAAGGTGCGATTGTGCTGATGCGGGCGTGGTCTGGCAGGTTCTCTGGGTGCGCAGGCATCCACGAGTTGGCGGCACCTCGGCCACCCTCAAGCAGGGTCAGCTTGAAGCCACGCTGCTTGGCCAGCTCGTTGAGCTCGTCAACCAGGGCGGCGTCTTCTGCCTTGCGGGTGCGGTAGATGATGTTGAGGTCTCCAGGGCGGGCAGCCATCGACTCGGCCAGGGCACGAATCGGCGGGGCACCGATACCGGCACAGATCAGGGTTACCTTCTCGCGGGTGCGGCGCTCCTCGGTGAAGACGCCGTATGGGCCTTCAAGGATGATGCGGGTTCCAGGCTTGATGCTCTGCAGCAGCAGGGTGTCGTCGCCGCGGTTGCCCACGGTGAAGCGAACGAAGCGTGAGTTAGGTGCGGCCGAGACGCTGAATGGGTGGGCACGCCACCACTGGCCCTTGGTTAGCACGCGCAGGATGAAGAACTGTCCGCTCTCGTAGCCAAACTTCTCTAGCTTCTTGCCGCTGATGTAGATGGAGGTGGCATCACTGGATTCGCGCACGGTGGTCTCAACCTTTAGGCCCGAAGCCATCGAGAGCACGATTGGCTCTAGGAAGCGGAACCACACGATGTTGCCGGCAACAAACAGGTAAAGCGCAATCCAGTAGAACAGTGCGATTGGCTTGCCAGCGATGTCTACGC
>JBDLVH010000015.1:0-3931 GCA_039804865.1 Actinomycetota bacterium
AGGTAGGTCTGCTTCTTCACGCCGTTGGTGGCGGTGATTACCTTGCCCGGTGGAACGGTCTCGTTGGTGAGCACATTGCTAACAGCGATGGTGAGGTTGAACTCCTGGCCGGCACTCACCAAATCGGTGATGTCTGCGGCGAATGGCATGTAACCGCCAACGTGGTGGGCAACCTGCTTGCCGTTTACAAAGACGATGCCCTCATGGGTGGCTGCATCCACGCGAACATTGATGCGCTCGCCGGCCCAACCGCGAGGCACCCGAACCTGGCGCTGGTAGAAGACCCAACCCACGTGCTCGCGGATATCGGTGTTGGTGAAGAGGTCGTTGTAGCTGGAAGGAACGGCCACATCTAGCTTGGTGTCAAGCGCTGCAGCAGCCCAGTTCTGAGCCAGGCCCTCATCGTTGGTGTCTACCTTGAAATCCCAGATTCCATCGAGGTTTACGAGTTCGCGGGTGGCACTGCTTTGTGGCTTTAGCATTCTTGATCCTTGTTCTTTTGGGTTGGTCTTTGTTTTAGGCGGTCTGCGGCTGAGTGGTTAGGTGCAGGGCGGTTACAACCGCGCTCACCTGGGTTAGGAAGTATTCGTTTTTGGCAAGTTCTGGGTCTAGCAGCGCAAGCAGCTTTGGCACGGCTGCCTGCCAGCTGCCTTCGGATTGGGCAACGATGGCTGCCAGCTCGGCATCGCGCGAATCGGCGGCCAGACCGGTGGCAAGTTTGGCGCCGCTCAGTCGGTAGGCAATCCAGGCACCAATGGCGGTTGCCGCACCCGAAGCAGAGCGACCGGCGGCAAGTTCGGCCTTGGCGGTTGGCACAATACGCACCCGTACCTTGGTAGAGCCATCGATGGCAATCTGTGCCAACTTATGTGCGATGCGGCCGTTGCCAAAACGCTCCAGGAGCGCGGCCCGGTACTCGGTGACATTGAGTGATTCATCGTTGAGGGTGCGCTGGGCTTCGTTCCAGAAATTCTCAACCGCGGCCAGACAGCGCGAGTCTGCGATGGCATCGGCAACGGTGGTGTGACCAAAGAGCTGACCTAGGTAGGCCAGCAGCGAGTGGCTTCCGTTTAGCAGCCAGAGCTTGCGGTTCTCGAAGGGCTCGATGTGGTCTACAAAGCGCGCACCCGCTACGTCCCAGGCTGGACGTCCGGCAGGGAAATCTCCCTGCAAAACCCAATCGTGGAATGGCTCGGTAACCACCGGCGAGGCATCCTCAAAACCAGTCTTCTCGGCCACCAGCGCCAGCTCGGCAGCGGTGGTCTTAGGTGTGATTCGGTCAATCGAGGTGGAGACGAATGAAACGTTGTTGGTCATCCAGATGAGCGCAGGATCTCCAAAATCGGCCATCAGCTGCTTCATGGCACCCTCCAACAAGAGACCATTGCTTGGGATGTTGTCGCAGGAGACCAGAGCGATTGCGCCGGCCTTTTGCTGCCGGCGTTCGTTTAGGGCCCAAGCCAGCCGGCCCAGCGCGGTGGTTGGGGTTCCGGCGGCTAGCGAAGCCAACTGCGCAGCGCCCTCAAGCAGCGAGCCATCGGCGGCAAGTGCGTAACCGGCTTCGGTGATGGTGAGAGTGACCAGCGCGGTCTGTGGGTTGGCAACTGCAGCGGTGAAGGCGCCCAGGTCGTTGCCATCGGCGGCTCGAACAATGGGAGTCATCAAGTCAAAGTCATCGCCGGCCGGGCCACGAGTGATCAGCGTGAAGAGGCCATCCTGGGCCTCAAGCTCATCGGCAGCCTTGGCACTGCGCCCGGTGAAGGCAACATAGCCCCATTGGTTTTCTGGGTCTGCCTGCTGGGTGTACCAGGCCTGGTGCGCACGGAAGAACGCACCCAAACCCATGTGCACCATGCGCTCGGGCGCACGGGCAACTTGATTTTGACGGCTTAGCTTCATAGTTTGAATGCCACCTTCGGAATGGCAGTTACCAGATCAACCGCGATGCTCTGCGCCTGAGCCATGGTGAGGCGGCCGGCGCAAACCAGGCGAGCCAGGTAGTTGCTATCGATGCGGCGAGCCATGTCGTGGCGGGCCGGAATGGAAAGGAAGGCGCGGGTGTCATCGATGAATCCGGAGCCCCGATAGAAGCCCGCAATCTCGGTGGTCTTTTCACGGAAGCGCAGACCAGAATCTGGAGCATCCAAGAACCACCAGGGGGCGCCCACGCGAACCGCTGGATAGAAGCTGGCCAGCGGTGCAATGTCGCGGGCCCACACCGATTCATCGAGGCAGAACAGAATGACGGTGAGGTTGGGCTCTAGGCCGTATGCCTCCAACATCGGACGCAGGTTGTTGGTGAACTCGGCCTGAATTGGTAGGTCGTGGCCGGTGTCTGGGCCAAACTTGGACAGGGTGGCACTGCTGTGGTTGCGAATCACGCCAGCGTGAATGGTCATGACCAGGCCATCGGAAACACTCATGCGGGCCATTTCCATCAGCATGTGGCCGGCAAAGTTGCGAAGGTCTTCGGCCGATGCGGTGCCCTCCAAGGCAGCGTCAAAGATTGCCGCAGCCTCGGCCTGGGTCAGCACGCAGGTGTAGGCCTCGGCCACACCGTGATCTGCCGAGACGGCTCCGCTGGCAACAAAGTGCTTGCGACGGCTTTCGAGTGCCCAAATGAAGTTGGTGTAACTCACCTCGTTGCATCCGCATTTTTCAACGAGGCGAGTTACGTTTTCCTGCCAACCCGCTAGGCGCGGGTCGAGGTATCGGTCTGGACGGAAGGTGGGAAGAACTCGTCCAGTAAAGCTTGGGTCGCCGGCCAACTGCTGGTGCGCGGCCAGGTCATCCAGCGGGTCATCGGTGGTTGCCATCACCTCGATGCCAAAGCGGGCAAAGAGCGCACGCGGCAAAAACTGTGGGGTGGTCAGGGCGGCATCGATGGTGTTGTAGAGCGCGGTTGCGTTGGTGGCGCTAGGCACCTCGGTGATGCCAAACAGCGTGCCGAAGGCGTGGGTTAGCCAGTAGCCACTGGCGGTGCCAGCCAGCAGGTGGAAGTTGCTGCAGAAGATGTTCCAGGCCTCGCGGGCCGCGGCCTCGCTGGTACCGGCTTCGGAACGGCCCAACATTGTTGCCAGATCGAAGCCGGCGGCGTGGAACATGCGGGTCACGTAGTGGTCTTGGTAGATGAACAGCTCGGCAGGGTTGGCAAACGGCTGGTTGTCTACCAGCAGTTGTGGGTTTACGTGGCCGTGCGGAGAAATGATTGGCAGTTTGGCAACAGCCTGATACAGCTGCTGTGCCACGGCGCGCTCAGCCTCATTTGCCGAGAATAGTCGGTTCTCATCCAAGGTCTGATTCATTTCCATAACTCCATAGAACAGGATTCCAGCGTTTTTGTCAATCGGTTGCCAAAATAATTTGCCGAACGAAATCGAAACGTTATTTTTGTCATTTAGCGGGCTGCAACTCCGGTAGAACCGCGCACGATTAGCTGGGTGCCCAGCACCTCTGCCGCAGCAGTTTCGGCACCTGCCACGTGGACATCAGCGTTGCCGGCTCCGCCATCGGTGCCATCCAAGATGCCAATCAACTGAGTGAGTGCCAACGAACCCAACTCGGTAAGAGGCTGGCCGATGGTGGTAAGCGGCGGGGTGGTGAAGTCGGAGCCAAAGCTGTTGTCAAAGCCAACGATGCTCAGTTGAGCTGGTACCGAGATGCCGGCCTCCTGCGCCTGGCGCAGCAAACCGATGGCCATTAGGTCGTTGTAGGTGACCACCGCGGTTACGCCGGCGGCGCGGATGCGATCTAGCGACTCACGACCGGTAACCAGGGTTGGCGCATTTGGACCAATCTCAACCACGTTTAGACCAGCGGCCAGGGCCGCGGTCATCAAAGACTTCCAGCGGGCTGCGCTCATCCACGAGTTGGTTGGACCGCTCAAGAATGCAATGTGCTTGTGTCCAAGCCCAGCAAGGTGTTCAACCGC
>JBDLVH010000016.1:0-17025 GCA_039804865.1 Actinomycetota bacterium
TCCTGTCAACCAAAGATCTGCGTCAGATCGTATTGGTGGCTCCACAGTCGCACCTAGCCGAGGCCAGAGCCATAGTGCTCCCGCTTCTTCAAGACGGCATCATCATCGATGTGGTTGCCGGTGGTGAGACCCGCCAGCTTTCTATTGCCAACGGTTTGAAGTCACTGCTCAGCGGCATCAACACCGTTTTGGTTCATGACGCTGCCCGCTGCTTAACCCCGGCCACAGTCTTCGATCGCGTGGTCGCGGCTGTTCGCGAATCCGTGGCCGCCGGCAATCCAGTTGGCGTTATTCCGGTGTTGCCGGTGGCAGACACCATCAAGCTGGCCGCGGGAGTCTCAATCGTTGAGACCGTAGATCGCAATCAGTTGCGCATCGCCCAAACTCCGCAGGGTTTCCCTCGCCAAGAGCTTGAATCCGCATACGCCGCTGCCACCACCGAACACACCGATGACTCGGCGCTGTTCCAGGATGCCGGCGGCAGCGTAATCACAGTTCTGGGAGATTCGGTGGCGTTCAAGGTAACTACCACCTCAGACTTGGCCGCAGCCGAGCGCCTGCTGGCGCTAGACCAGCGCACCGGCATTGGCACCGACGTGCACAAGTTCGCCGCGGTTGGCCACAAGCCCCTCATTTTGGCTGGCATCGAATGGCCAGACGAGGTTGCCCTCGAGGGTCACTCCGACGGCGATGCGGTTGCGCACGCAGTGGTGGATGCGCTTCTCTCGGCGGCCGGACTCGGTGACATCGGTGGCAACTTTGGCGTAGACCGCCCAGAGTATGCCGGAGCCAGCGGTGAGGTATTCATCAAGGCCACGCTCGAACTGCTGGCCAGCAACGGCTGGCGCGTGGTCAACGTGGGTGTTCAGGTAATTGGTAACCGCCCAAAGCTCAGCCCAAGGCGCAGCGCAGCCGAGGAGCGCATGACGAAGCTGGTTGGTGCGCCCGTCACCATCGGTGCCACCACCACCGACGGCCTAGGTTTCCTCGGAAACAGCGAGGGCGTGGCGGCAGTTGCAACCGCGCTAATCGTTGGCACCCCAAAGGTAGGCTAGCCCTGTGAGCCTAAGCCTTTACGATTCGCGCACTCAGAGCGCCCGTGCGTTCACCCCACTAATTCCTGGCCAGGTTGGCATCTACCTCTGTGGTCCAACTGTTCAGAGCGAACCACACGTGGGACACCTTCGTTCGGCTCTGGTCTACGACCAGCTGCGCAACTGGCTGCTATCCAAGGGTCTCAAGGTCACTCTGGTCCGCAACGTCACCGACATCGATGACAAGGTGCTGACCAACGCCAAAGAACGCGGCCAAGACTGGTGGGCTCTGGCCTATCAGATGGAGCAGGCCTTCAACTCCGCCTACGCGGCCCTGGGCATCAAGTCGCCAACCTTCGAACCTCGAGCTACCGGCGAGGTTCCAGCAATGTTGGCGCTAATCGAGCGCCTGATCGCCAACGGCTACGCTTATCAGGCCACCGATGGCAGCGCCGATGTTTATTTCGCCGCCAGCAAGTGGGCTTCCTACGGCGAGCTAACCAACCAAAAGATCGATGACATGGTCGACTCGGATGACAGCGAGACCCGCGGCAAACTCGACGCCCGCGACTTCACGCTGTGGAAGGCAACTAAGCCAGGGGAGCCTGCCACCGCAAGCTGGGACAGCCGCTTTGGCGCTGGTCGCCCTGGTTGGCACATCGAATGCTCTGCCATGAGCACCAAGTACCTGGGTGGCGCCTTCGATATTCACGGTGGTGGCCTAGACCTGCGCTTCCCGCACCACGAAAACGAGCTGGCGCAGTCGCGCGCTGCCGGAGATGACTTTGCAAACTTCTGGCTGCACAATGGGCTGGTAAACGTAAACGGTCAAAAGATGAGCAAGTCTTTGGGCAACAGTGTTTACGCAGCCGACCTGTTGGCTTCTGGTTCGCCGCTAGCCATCCGTTTCTGGCTTGGTTCGGCACACTATCGTTCCGTCCTCGACTACTCGCAGACCTCAATCGCCGAGGCCCAGGCCGCGGTTGACCGCATCGATGGCTTCCTAAAGCGTGCCTATCGCTTAGCTGGTCAGGCCAAGGCGCTCGCCGAGTTTGGCCCAGCAAACCTTGCATCCAATCACGCAAACCTTCCTGCCTACTTCGTGGCCGCCATGGATGAAGACCTCAACCTTCCGCAGGCCATCGGTGCCATTTTTGAGGCTGTTCGGGCCGGAAACGTGGCCCTGGATGCGGGCGAGACAGAAATTGCTACTGGGCTTACGGTGCAGGTTCGAAGTATGCTTAATGTTTTGGGCATTGACCCGATGGCTCCCGAATGGGCCGTCACCGGCTCCAGCAAAGAGCACCAGGTGCTCGATTCCCTAATCCAGTACCTACTGGAAGAGCGCAAATTGGCCCGTGCCAATAAAGATTTTGCTCGTGCGGACTCAATCCGCGATCAACTTTCGGCATCCGGAATTACGCTAAGTGACGGAGCCGACTCAACTCATTGGAGTGTAAATGGCTAGCATTCGCCGCCCAGGCGCAATCAAGCGCGTAAAGGGCAACGCCGCCGCCGGTGGTACCGGTGGCAAGAACAAGCGTGGTCTAGAAGGCAAGGGTCCAACCCCTAAGGCCGAAGACCGCAAGGGTCACCCTAAGCAGAAGGCCAAGGAGCGTCGCGAGAAGTTCGAGGCCCGCGGCATCAAGAAGGGCGAGTACCTCGCTCCAACCTCGCGTACCGCAGGTGCAGCCGGTGCCGGTGTGCGCAAGTCGCAGACCGTTGCCAAGGCAACAGATGCCAGCGAAGTTCTTTCGGGCCGCAACTCGGTTATAGAGGCTCTTCGCGCCAAGATTCCGGCCACCGCCATGTACTTGGCGCTGCGCATCGAGATGGACGACCGCGTCAAGGAAGCCATCACCCTGGCCAACCACCGCAACATTCCTATCCACGAAGTCACTCGTCCAGAGATTGACCGCATGACCGGTATGGACTCGGTTCACCAGGGCATTGCTCTGCAGGTTCCGCCATACAAGTACGCCCACCCAATGGACATCCTAGACAACGTTCTTAGCCGCGACCAGGTTCCACTGTTGGTTGCCCTAGATGGCATCACCGATCCACGCAACCTGGGTGCAATCATCCGTTCGGTTGCTGCCTTCGGTGGCCAGGGAGTCATCCTTCCGCAGCGTCGTTCCACCGGTGTCACCGCATCGGCATGGAAGACCTCGGCCGGTGCCGCCGCCCGTGTTCCTGTAGCGCTGGCAGGTAACCTAACTTCCACCCTCAAAGAGTTCAAGAAGCGCGGTCTGTTTGTAATTGGCCTCGATGGCGGGGGAGACATGCAGCTGCAGGACTTCCACCTAGCCACCGAGCCTGTTGTGCTTGTGGTTGGTTCTGAGGGCAAGGGCCTATCGCGTCTGGTTCAGGAGAACTGCGATGCCGTAGTGAGCATTCCTATCACCTCTGCCACCGAGAGCCTAAACGCCGGTATTGCTGCCAGCGTCACCCTCTACGAGGTGGCACGTCGCCGAGGCGCCAAGCAGTAACTTTTGTAAAAAAATCCCGCCGAGATTGCCTCGGCGGGATTTTTTTGTCTTGGTTGCTGGCTAGACCAGGTCGCGCCAATCCACATCGTCGTCGTCGATAACGGTGATGGTTCCGGTTGGTACCGGGCTTGGAAGCGTGATGTTGCCGGTGGTGTTTGGCATGATCAGTGCCTCTTCATCGCGGCGCTTGCTGAGTACGTTGGTGACGTAGTCTTGCACCGCAATTTGAACTGCAACATCATGGCCGGCGCGCTCGCTCATGTACCAGCGGTGCTCCAGAACCTGGTGGTAAATCTCCGCTGGTTCTAGCTTGCCGGTCAGCTCCTTTGGAATGGCCAAAATCACCGGTTCGAAGGCATGGCTGAGCCACTCGTGCGCCAGCACCTCTTCGTCGGCTCCCAGGCGCTTATGCTCGCTGCGGTACTGATCTAGATCATTCAGCAAGCGGCGGGCCTGGTTCTCTTCAACATCTAGGCCGGTGAGGCGAAGTAGTCGGCGTCCGTGGTGACCGGCGTCAACAACCTTTGGCTGGATGCGAACGGTGTCGCCACTGCCGCTGGTGGTGATTGACAGCTCTTCGATGTCGAAGCCGAGGGCGTTTAGCTTGCTTACGCGCTGGTTGATCTTCCAGCGCTCATCGGTGCCCAGAGTCTGGGCGCTGGTGAGGGCACTCCAGAGCTCGTGATAGGCGCTCACGATTCGATTTGAGACTGCCACTGGGTCTACTCCCGGAGCGGAGTTACCGCTGGCGATTAGGTCCATCAGCTCGCCGGCAATGTTGACGCGAGCAATCTCGAGGTCGTTCTCGCGCTGACCATTGCTGAGGCCTCGCTCGTATAGGTGACCGGTCTCGGCATCAACGAGGTAGGCGGCAAACGAGCCGGCATCGCGCCTAAATAGGGTGTTGGAGAGGCTTACGTCTCCCCAGAAGAAGCCTGCGATGTGCAGGCGCACCAACAATAGAGCGAGGGCGTCTACCAGGCGGGTGGCGGTTTCGGCACGCAAACCCTGGCTCCACATTGCTCGGTAGGGCAGGGAGAACTTCAGGTGACGGGTAATGAGCACCGATGGCAGTGGTTCGCCATCCTCGGATTCGCGCCCGTTGATGATGGCAAAGGGCTCAACGCTGGGAACGTCCAGCTTGTTGAGGTTCTTGAGCATCTCGTACTCGCGCAGCGAGAGCTCGGGCAGAGTTTCTTTGATGGCGATTACGTAATCGCCCAGGTGGGCAAAGCGCACGGTGTGGCGGCTGAGGCCCTTTGGCAAGGCGGCAATATTCTCGCTTGGCCAGTCCTCTAACGGCAAATGCCACGGTAGATCCAGCAGTGCTGGTTCTACCGTGGCAGCCGTGATTTCCAGTTTGGAAGTCACTGAAATGCTTCTTTTCGCTTAGTTGAGGCGCAGACCGGTCTCAACGTCGAACAGGTGGATGATGCCTTCGCCGATGGCTAGGGTCACGTTGTCACCGGTGTGAGGGTGGTCGGTGCCGTGTACACGAGCAACGATCTCGGTGGCTACGCCATCAAGCTGAGCGGTGCTGTAGGCAAAGCCGTCGGCGCCAAGCTCTTCAACAACATCGATGTGAACTGCAAGGCCTGCACCGGTGGTTACATCCAGGGTCTCTGGGCGGATACCAACGGTTAGCTTCTTGGCCTTGGTCTTGGCAAGTACGTCTGCAGCAACCGGAATAACGGCGCTACCAAACTGAACTCCGCCTTCAACGATGTCTAGCTGAATGAGGTTCATGGCCGGCGAGCCGATGAAGCCTGCAACGAAGACGTTGGCTGGGCGCTCGTATAGGTTACGTGGGCTGTCAACCTGCTGTAGAAGGCCGTCCTTTAGAACCGCAACGCGGTCTCCCATGGTCATTGCCTCAACCTGGTCGTGGGTTACGTAAACGGTGGTTACGCCAAGACGACGCTGTAGCGATGCAATCTGGGTACGGGTCTGAACACGAAGCTTGGCATCCAGGTTGGATAGCGGCTCGTCCATGAGGAATACCTGTGGGTTGCGCACGATGGCACGGCCCATGGCAACACGCTGACGCTGACCACCCGAAAGTGCCTTTGGCTTACGCGATAGGTATGGCTCTAGGTCGAGGATCTTTGCGGCCTCAAGAACGCGAGCTGCGCGCTCTTCCTTGGCAACACCGGCGATCTTCAGGGCGAAGCCCATGTTCTCTGCAACGGTCATGTGTGGGTACAGTGCGTAGTTCTGGAAAACCATTGCGATGTCGCGGTCCTTAGGTGGAACGTGAGTTACGTCGCGGTCACCGATGAGGATACGACCCTCGTTTACGTCTTCAAGACCAGCAAGCATGCGAAGGGTGGTGGACTTACCGCAACCCGATGGGCCTACTAGAACTAGGAACTCGCCATCGGCGATTTCTAGGTTGATCTTGTCTACTGCTGCTCGAGTGCCACCTGGGTATAGGCGAGTGGCCATGTCGAAAGTTACTGATGCCATTTTTTAGTTCTCTTCCATCGGCAGGTACGTGCCGAACGATCCGTAGTGAAATGAGCCTGAGCAAACGCTCAGGTAACTCCATTATTCCAGTGTTAGTGTGCTGAGGTATATTTATTAGGCGCACTAAAAGGTAACCTTTCGGTCACGCTTTAGCTGTTTCTCAGTAAGGACTCCCATGTCAGCAAATGAACCACGCCAAACTCGTGCCGAACAGCGCGAAGCAACTCGTGAAAAGGCTCGTCAACTCCGCGAGGCAAGCGCCCGCAAGGAGCGCAACAAGAGCACTACAATCCGTGTTTCTGTGGTTGCCGGCATCTTGGTTGTTGTTGGCCTAATTGGTCTAACCATCTTCAGTGGCATCAACCAGAACAACGCAGTTTCGGGTGGCCCAGCCAACCTGCTTTACAACAGCGGAATCAAGATTGGCGCCAACCTAGAGGCGTACACCAAGACCCAGACACCTGCCCCAGTGCCTACCGCAACCAGCGCGGCAACTGGCAAGGTTCCAAACATCGTCATTTACCTCGACTACCAGTGCCCAATCTGTGGCATGTTTGAGGCCGGCAACGTAGAGCAGCTTCGTAGCTGGGTTAAGACCGGTGCCGCCACCCTCGAGATCCACCCAATCTCGTTCCTTGATGGCCGTGGATCGCCTAACACCTATTCCAGTCGTGCCGCTAATGCAGCACTCTGTGTGGCCAACTACAGCCCAAACCAGTTCTTCGACTTCAACGCCGCCCTGTTTTCTCACCAGCCAACAGAGGGCACCCCTGGTCCTGAAAACCCAGAGCTGATTCAGCGCGCCAACGAGGTCAAGGTTCTAAACCAAGACAAGATTGCAAACTGCATCAACAACAAGACCTACGGCAAGTGGCTAGCCGACACCACCACCAAGGTGCTAGATCCTTCGTACAAGGTTGCCGGTGCCTCGTTTGGTGTTACTGGAACCCCAACCATCGTGGTCAATGGAAACCAGTACACCTGGAACACTCAGGCAGACCTCACCAGCGCAGCTCGCTTCGCTCAGTGGGTACAGACCGCAATGAAGTAAGGCTCACGTCTGCAAAAAGTTTCAACGCTAAACGGTCCAGTTCGCTGGGCCGTTTAGTTTTTAACTAAGCCTCAATAACGGAGTTGAGAGGGAAGTTGGTAGGGCTATTTGGTGTGCAGGATGGGCACAATGAAGTGCCAGCCCAGCCACCACCAGAAGATGATTAGGCCAAGGCGCGTGCCGCGGTTTTGCATAATTCCCCGCAGCATCTGACCAAAAGAGGCCATCTTGGGGTGCTTGTTATCGCGGGTGGCAAACCACAGCGCAAAACCCACGAACAAGAAGAAAAGGTATCCGGCGGTTACGAAGTCTGCCGTGCTCATTCTTTGCGTCCTGCCCTCAAAAGGCCAAAGCCAACCATCAACCAAGCCACAACAAAGGCAGCTTTGCCAATTAGCGAGTTGAGCACCGGATCCAGCAGTAGTGAGATCGTGGGGTACTCGGTATGGGTTTCGTTGAGTTGACCCAGAATGTTGGCGGCGAACTCCCAGAGACAAGTCACGATGGCCCAGCTAGACCACAGCATGCGCGAATTGCGCTCACGCTTCGGAAGTTTTACTCCAGTGCTGGCTGTCTCGCCCCATGAAAGTGGCACAACAATCAGCAGTGCTGCCACAAGGATTGTTGCCGAAATCCAGCTGTGACGAGGGATAAACCCTAGCGTCAGCAGCAAAACGGCTCCCACCCATTCCAAATAAAGCAACTTGGTGAATCTTGCCGACGGAAAGGATACATTTCGCAAATAGGTGGTTGAAAGCAGAATCAGCAGCGTGCTGGAGATGAAAATGACCTCATCCATGAGGCTGCCGCGAAACACCTGAAGGGCACTGCATAAGCCAAAAGCCACCACCCAAAGTGAAATTGGGTGGTGGCTTTCGTTCTGCATGTTCTTGAGCATAACGCTAGGGGAAGGTCATGTTCTAGAACCTGCTGCAAACCAGAGAAACGTCAGCTTGCTCCGGCGATGCCTGGCGGACTACCGCTAATCAGCCAGGCACATCTATTTAGTTGTTGTAGCCCGCGGGGAAATCGTGGCTACTGGATTCCCTTGCAGTCGTCCCAGGTGTTGGTGGGGCTGGCTGCAGTGGAGTTCTTTAGCTGAGTGGTGCCGGTCTTGTCGTACACGCCAATTACAGGCTTGGCGGGCGTGATGCTGGTGTCCCAGCTCAGCTTGATTCGGTATGGACTGTTGTTGGTCACAGGATCTGGAAGTGGGTTCATGTAACCCAATTGCGGCAAGGTGCCAGACGCGTTGCTGTAGAGATCGGTGCTACCGCTCCACGTCGTGGTCAGATTGTCGTTAATCCAGCCGTTTGAGGCCACGTTGACAGTGTTCCAGTCGGTGGTGCAACTCTTGATTGCTGCGTTTCGAGTTGCACCACCAACTGCTACGAACACAATCGAGGTGAGAATGCCCAAGATGACAACTGTGATCAGCATTTCGATCAGGGAGAAGCCGGCATCGTTGCGGTGTGACAATGTCTTAGGCATTTTCTAGTCCTTAGTAACGGATGTTGGTGGTGAGGCTGGTGACAGCCTCGTGGTTGGCAGGGTGACGACCAGAGTCATCGTTTACATAAACGGTGGCTACGGTCATGCGGCGAGTGGCTGCATTCTTGAGGTAAAGCTCAACAAAGCGACCGTCGCGGTAGTTTCCTGCCACGGCTGGGGTAACCTTACCGCCCTGGCCGTCCAGGTGGATGGTCATTGCCAAGGAGAGAATGCCCTGCTCGATGACCCACTTTGACCACTTGCTGCTGGAGAAGTTCACCGATGCCGCTGGCGAGAACCAAGAACCGTGAACGGTTAGGCAGTCGAGGCAGTACGAGTTGGTGAAGTGCACGTCAGACTTGTCGTCCAGCTTCTTCACGTTCACTGCGCTAACAGCTTTGGCCTTGTCGTCCGAGCTGAGCTTTGCAACTGAGGTGTTGCGGTACTTGGCGTAGGCCTGCTGCTCGCCCGAACTCCAGCTGTCGAAAGACTCCGAGCCATCGTGGTTGTTGCCCTGGTGGTAGAAGGCGTACTCTGCAGCGCTGCTGTCGCGTTCGGCGTCCTTGCCATCCGAGGTGGAGATCTTGCTGTCCATGGTCCACAGGTCGGTCTTGTTCAGCGAGTTAGTTTCACCGTTTGCACTCCAGTAGAACTTGTTGAAGTTGCGGTCTGCTTCGGTCTTACGTGGAGCATAGATAACCGGCTTAATGCGGTTCTTGTCGCTGGTGTAAGAGGCGCTCGCCACAGGAACCAAGCCGCAGAGGTAAACCTTTGCCTTGGTCTGTCGCACGAAGGTTCCCTTGTTGAACTGGAACTGAACTCCGGCTGCTGAAGTGTTGCAGTCGGTGTTGCCCGACATTGGAGTTCCGCCGATGACGGTGCCCTTCTTGATGTACCACTCCGAGCCATAGCCCGAGCCGGTGCCGGCGGTGTCGTTGAAGCGGTAGGTTCCGCTGTTGAACACGATGGTGTTTCCACAGGCTGACAACCAGCTGAGGTGAGCGATCATCGCGCTGTTCAGGTTGGCAAAGTTGGCTGGAAGGTTAGTGCCTGGAATGGACACAGTAACAGTGCCATTTACGCAGCTGCCAGGGTTGGCGCCGCTGGTGTACCCATCGCTGAAGATGGCGAGGTTCTTGCTGGTATCGGTGGTCTTCGAGTCCTTGGCGCTGCCGTCGTGACCGTAGTTGGTCTGGTTGGCAATCTCTTCTTCGGTCTTGGTTGGCAGGGTTGGGTTCACCTGAGTGTTGTTCTGGGTGTTTCCGTTGCCACCGGTGTAGCTAACCGGGTTGGTTGGGGTGGTACCAGTCTGGTTGATCGGGGCTGGCTGACCAGGAACGTTGTCTAGGCCGAATACACAGCTGTTGAGGCCAACGCTTGCGCCATTCACAATCATGGTTCCGCCAGACACGGTGAGCTTGGTGCTTGGGCATCCGGTGCCATCGTTGATTACCTGGATGCCGGCATCTGTGCCGGTTACACAACCAGGACCCGCGGTGCAGTTACCGGTGAGTACCCACGAAGCAAGTGGACCACTGTTACCCGAGTTGGCAGACTGGCTGCACGAAACCGAGATGGTGGTGCCATCCGGTGCAACATAGTTAGGGAACACTGCGGTAGAGCAGTCGCCGCCGGCGCTGGTGACATCGCCAAGCAACTTACCAATGCCCTGGGCGCTGGTGTTGTTGATGATGGCCAGAGTCTGCTCAATGGCGCTGTTGATGGCAGCTTCCTTAGCCTGAGTCTGAGTGATGTTGGTGGTGGTTGCCTTCTTTGCAGAGGCAGTGAAAAGGAAAACCGAACTGAGCCAGAGACTCAGGAAGATCACCATGATCAGGACTAGCGCGAGGATGTTGCCCTCATCGGCCTTTCCCCGCAGGAAAGAGCCGGACTTCCAGCTTTTCATTTTTAGTTACCGATCTTTCTTGTTAGCAGTTGAGTCAGTGAGTCGCTGTATTTGACATCGCTGCTCGACAGGTTGATGGCATCGCTGCCCGCTTCTCCAGGGGTTGAGTCAGCGGAGCTTGCCAAGTATGGGAATTTGAATTGGAAATACGAGTAGACGGAATTGGAACCAGAGGTTGTATCGGTGCCAGCAAGATTGCAGGGCGCACCAATGTCGGTTCCGAGGGTGGCTGCCGGAGATGGGGTGCTGCCATCGTTTGGTGACGAACACAGCATCACTGCGGTGTTGCTGCTTCCGCTGGCGATGGTTCCAAACGCCTGAGTGTTGAAGTTGGCCGCTGGAATGCTGACCATCAGGCGCTGGCTCACCACGTCGGCGTTGGCGGTGCCGGCGGTGTCGTAGCACGCTACGCGCCAGAGTTCGTAGTCGTTTGCCACGGTGTTACCGCGAATCTCGTAGCCAACCCAATAGAACGAAGGCTCAACAAAGGTTGGTGTGGCAGCGGTGTTGCCGGTCATGTCAACCCACAGGGTTGGCATCGAGATCAGCGGGCGCACAAAGCTGGCCGATGTTGGGTCTGTCCAGTCGGTGGCAACGCTATTCTTACGCCAGCTGCTGCACAGGTAGTTGGTGCCGATCGAGCTGGTTGGGGCGGTCTCGCCAAAGGTGAAGACATCGTTAGCCGATCCGATGTCGCTGCGCAGGGTTCGGGTGAAGCCAACAATCTGGTTGGTGGAAACCACCTGGTTCACGGTTCCGGTGAGGCTATTGGCCGCATCGTTGGTTAGACGGAACAGAGTCACGGCAACAAGTGCGGTGATTACGGTGGCCACCATGACCTCAACCAGGGTGAGACCTTCGTCTTTGCGCAGGCGGTTGCCCACCAGGTTGCGAATAGTTTGCAGGTTCATTAGCACTTCACCGTCACAGTTACAGGTATGGCCAGGCCGGTGGCGTAGTCGTTTAGGTAACCGATGGTGGCGGTATCGGTTGGGTGGTTTGAACTAGTTGCACCCTTGCCAAAGCAAAGGCCGTTGCCGGTTCCGTGTTTGATCGAAACAGTGCCGCTGTAGTAGCTGCTGTAACTGAAAGCACCGATTGACGACGAAGTTACAGTGGCAGGAGTTGCTGCCGAGTAGGTGACATCAGGGGCGTAGCCATTAGCTCCAGTTCGCTGAATGTAGCCGGTGCCTGCCAGGGTCTTGATTGCAACAGAGCAGGTTGAGGTGGTGGTCCAGAAGCTGGTGCAGCCACTCTTGGCAGTGAGGTCGATGGACGTGCCCGAACCATAGTCAACTGCAAGCTTTGGGCGTGTGACGATGTTGAAACCGCCGGCAACCTTCATGGTGCTGGAGAGTCCGCCGCCAACCGCGGTGAAGTTGATTGGGTAGGTTCCGCTTCCCGAGATGGCTGGGTCGTAGGTGAGCACACCCGTGTTCTTGCCGCTCACTACGGTGTTCACTACCTTCCAAGGAACACCCGCCGATGAGGTGGTGCTCTGGAATGCAACCGGGCTGGCTGGGTTTCCGCCTGCAAGGGTGAACGAACGCGCTCCGGTGCTGGCTGCCGCGTTGTAGACGGAGCACCTGGTTGGGTAAAGGTTGTCTTCGGCTGAAGGTGGAGGCATGATTCCGCAGCCTTCAAGTGCTACCCAGTCGGTCTTGGTGCCGGTGGCAAGAGTGATGGTTGGCCACACGGTGTAGGCCAGTGCAGCATTCTGAGCCGCGGTTGCGGTCACTGCATCGTGGGCACCGATTGCCAGCGAGTAGTTGCCGGCAACTGTCGAGGCCGCAGCCGAAAGGGTGAGCGTATATGTTCCTGGGTCGATGGATGCGGTGATGCCGGTTACGCCAGGAACCAGTGTGTTCCAAACGGTGTCGGCAACATCGGCGCAGGTTGTAGAAAGCGGGGCAAGTGAGCTCTGGGTGTCGCCGGCCACAATGCCGAGGCTGGCAATCGCGTTCACCGCATAGTTGCAGTTGTTACCCATCTTGTTGGCGGTATCCAGTACCAACTTGACCACATCGCGGGTGCGTGGCTGCGCCGACATCGAGTAATCGGTGTAGGCGATGGTGATCTTCTGCTTGTACTGAGCGCCGCTGGTTCCGTTGATCCAAGAAGAACATGGAACCCAGGTGTTTGCCAGATCAGACCAGACGGAGACCGACTTGATGGTCTCGTTGGTTGGCAGGGTCTGGGCGCTGTAGGGGTTGGTGTTGCTGTTGTCGCAGGCGCTGAAGCCAATCTTTGCCAGCTTGTCAGAGCCAATTTGAAGTGCGTTCTCGGCAAAGGCCACCTGGGCCATTTTGCGCTGAGAAAGCTGGCTGGTGTTGATGCCGCCAAGAAGTGACATGCCAACCACGCCAAGGACAACGACGCCGATGATTACCTCGGCGAGCGAGGATCCGCCGTCGGATTTGGCTAAGGATTTTCGGATTAGCTTCACAGCTAGCCTCCCATGCTTGTGGAGTTGTAGATGCCGTACATGGCCGAGACCAGTGCCACGGCAACAAAGCCGGTTCCGCCACCAATGAGCAGCAGGACGACAGGTTCGATCAGTGCGGTTAGGTTCTTCAGGCGGTAGTCAACTTCGCCCGAGTAGTAGGTGGCGGCGTGGCCCAGCTGCTGTGAAAGCAGACCAGACTGCTCGCCAACGCGGAAGATCTGTACGGCTTCGGCGGGGAAGAGCTTGCTCTTCTCTAGCGGGTCTGCAAGACCGCGGCCACCGATTACGCCTTCGCGAGTTTCCAGGATGGCCTTTTCGTAGGCCTTGTTTCCCAGTACGTCGGCCGAGAGTTTGAGGCTCTCAACCAGAGTTACGCCGGTGTTGTTGAGGCTTCCGAGGATGCGGCAGAAACGCTCGAGGGCAACCAGCTGCAGGATTGGACCAAAGATAGGAATCTTTAGGGTCATGCCATCGATGGCAAGGTGGCCGGCCTTGGTGTTCTTGAATCCGATGAAGCCGGCAACCAGCACAACCGCACCGATCAACAGTGCCCACCAGTAGTTGGAGACGAATCCGGTCAGTGCCAAAAGGGCGGCGGTGGCAGGTGGCAGGTCGGTGTGCAGGCTGGCGAAGAAGGTCTTGAACTTAGGCAGGACCACAGTGGAGAGAACCACGATTGCGCCAACGCCCAGCATCGCTAGTACGGCCGGGTAGTACATGGCCGACTTCACGGCGCGAGCCGAGGCTAGGTCGCGCTCCAGGTAGGTGGCAAGGGTGTCGAAGGTGCCCGAAAGGTCACCGGTGCGCTCGGCAGCACCAAGAATGGCGATGTAGTAGGCAGGGAAAACGTGGGTGTGCTCCTTGGCCGAGTTGGCCAGGGTGTCGCCATCGCGAATGTCGTCAACCATTGCCTCTAGGGCGGCACGCATCGGTGCGCTCTTGGTTGAGGTGGCAAGCATGTGCATTGCCTGCATGATTGGGATGCCTGCTGCGGTGAAGGCTGCAAGCTGGCGGGTTACCTGAAGCAGCACGTCTCCGCGAACGGTGGAGCCAAACTCGGTCTGCAGAAGTGGCTTAACCTCGCGGATGCTGACCACGGTGAGCGCTGGGTCTGCGGTGAGCATTCGGGCACGGCTGCGGCTCGGGGCCTCGATCTTGCGGGTTACCTTCTTGCCCTTGGCATCGGTGGCAACGATGGTCCACTTGCGTGGGCCGGCGGCTTGCTTAGCGGCGGCAGTAGCGCCGTCCTTTGGCTTCTTAGTGAACATCTTTGGTGACCAATCGGGTAGCTTCTTGCACAGTGGTTCGTCCGGCCATGGCCAAGACGTAAGCTTCGTTTTCTAGGGAGCGGTAACCCTCAGAAACGGCCATGGACTGCAACTCGAATGGATCTGGTCGCTTAGAAATCAGTTCGCGCATCGAATCGGAAACTTCGAACACCTGGTAGACGCCCACGCGGTCGCGGTAGCCCGAGCCACGGCACACGGCGCAGCCGAGACCCTTGCGAAGCATCAGCTTCTTTGGAAGCTTGAACTCGTGAAGCATCAGGCGCTCGGATTCGGTGGCTTCGTACTCTGTGGCACAGTAGTCGCAAACCTTGCGGACCAGACGCTGAGCGATTACACCGCGAAGCGATGCGGCAACCAGGTATGGCTCGATCTCCATCTGGAATAGGCGGTAGATGGCGCTGAGCGCATCGGTGGCGTGGAGCGAGGTGATAACCAGACGACCCGAAAGGGCTGCCTGAACCGAGATGCGTGCGGTTTCGCTGTCTCGAGTCTCACCAACCAGAATCACGTCTGGGTCTTGGCGAAGCAGGGCGCGAAGCTGGGTGGCAAAGCCGATTCCAAGTTCTTCCACAACCGGAATGTGGTTGATGCCCTTCATCACGTATTCCACCGGGTCCTCGATGGTGCTGACGTTGAGGTTTTCAACATCGAGGTCGTGAAGCGCCGAGTGCAGCGTGGTGGTCTTGCCCGAGCCGGTAGGGCCTGCGGTAATCACCAGGCCATGCTGAGCGTGAACCATGCGGCGCACCTTGGTTAGCTGCTCGTCTGCCAAGCCAAGACCAGAAAGGTCTGTTAGAGCCTTGCGGGTGTCAAGCAAACGCATAACGGCCTTTTCGCCGTAAAGGGTGGTCACGGTAGCCAAGCGGCAGTCAATCTGGCGTCCATCAACGTTGATGGAGAACTGGCCGTCCTGTGGGCGTCGGCGCTCAACGATGTTGATCTTGGCAAGAACCTTTAGGCGACTCACAAACGGTGCCGCAAGGTCAGCAGGAAGGGTCACTACGGTCTCGAGGTGACCGTCAACGCGGGCACGGATGACCAGGTTGCTGTCAGTTGGCTCCACGTGGATGTCGGAGGCGCGCAGCTTGACGGCGCGTTCCATAACATCGTTGACCAGGTCTGCGATTGGGCCTTCGGAGTCTGCATTTGCGGTGAGCTGCGGGTTGAAGGTGTTGCCGTGGATCGTGCGGTCGCGGTAAACGGCATCGATCACTTCGCTAAGAAGTGAATCCTCAATTGGAACCTGGGTAACTGCGCCAAAGCGGTCTCCGAGGTGGTTCTGAACCTTGCCGAGTGCGGTCTCTCGGGTTTCGTCATCGTGGCTGGCTGGTAGGCCGATTATGAGGTTGTCGCCCTCAAATCTAAGGCTAAGTGCCGTTAGTTCTTTTGCTAATTCAGCGGGCAGTAATTCTGCCAATTCGTTCATCATGTCGTTCTCGCCTTCCCCTGCATTGAACCGACAAGAGCCAGTGAAGCACGGTGCGAAAACGCGAAAAATGCCGCCGAAGGGCTAGCACTACATAATTTTTAGGGGGTCAAAGACCCCAGGGGGACAACACTATATTTTGGAGAAAGTTGCCTCCCAAGAAGGCAATCCAGAATCCTGCAAGCAGGAATGGGCCAAAAGGAATTGCAGCTTTTCTGTCAGCCTTTTTGGCCAGCAAAACACCGATTGCATAGAGCCCACCGATTGCAAATGCGATCACGAAGGTCGCGAAAACTGCCAGGATGCTGCTGAGCCCCGCGGCCCAACCAAGCACAACCGCAAGCTTTACATCGCCCAGGCCCATGCCTCCGCGACTGATCAGAGCGATTGTGAAGAGAGATGCGGCAGGGACGAGACCGGCAAGGAAGACGGGCAAGAAGTTGCTGAAATCTCCGATGATTAGTGATAAACCCAGGTTGATTGCAAACAGGGCAATCGCTGCCGAGTAGGTCAGGGGATTAGGAAGCCGGTGCAGGCGCACGTCAATAAGAGTCAGTGGCACTGTGATGATTGCCATCACTGCCGTAGCGAGGTTTGCCGCCTCGAAGTGGGGTAGTGGCCCTGGCGTAAAAGCGGCGGTGAAGAGCACCGCGGTGGTCAACTCGGTCAGTGGATACTTGCGGCTGATTGGCTGGCCGCATCCCTTACATGCTCCCCGCAGCATGATCCATCCCAAAATTGGAATGTTTTCCTTCCAGGTCAGAGACCGGCCACAGTTTGGGCACTTAGATGCTGGGCTAACGATGGATTCGCCATCGGGGATCCTAGCCTCGAGCACCGTGGCAAACGAGCCGAGTGCTGCTCCCGCAATGAAGATGCTGAGCCAAAGAATGACATCTAGTAGAGCACTGAACTGATCTGGGTTCATTCTGGTTTCTCGCAATAGAGGTTAAAAGAGAGTGGCTGCAATCCAATGATTGCAGCCACTCCAATACTTGTGGGTTAGCCTGCGCTGCAGCCGCTGACGTTACCAGTTACAGTAACGGCCTTGGTGCCGTTTGCTGCAACAGTCAGCTGGTAATCAGTGAAGTCTAGGCCGGTTGGAAGAGTGTGAATGTAGGTAGGCGCAAGTGCCGTGATGAGTGTGGCAGTTGGAGTTAGAGTCGGTAGGGCGTTGTTGTCAACGTAGTACTGATCAACTGCATCTACGATGTTTGCTGCAGAGGCCTTACATGCCTTCTGGATTGCGGTGGTGCGAGCGTTGTTGACTGCAACTACTGCGATGGTCGAGAGGATGCCTAGGATGAGGATTACTACTAGGAGTTCGATTAGGGTGAAACCTTTGTCGGTGCTTCCCCTGAGCTGCTTACGAAGTGATTCCACGATTCTTGCCTTGTCTGTTTGAGCGGTATGTCCGGTGCGGACAA
>JBDLVH010000017.1:0-4087 GCA_039804865.1 Actinomycetota bacterium
TTGTGGCTTAGCCTCACCTAACTATCTGCCTGCCGAGTTCTGGGCTTTTTCCCAGCAAACCGGCTTACCATAAAGGTAGAACTACATCGGAGGGAGGAAATAATGGACAGCAAGCTAATCAAGACCGCTGACGGTTGCAACTGCGGCGGAAACTGCCAGTGCCAGGCCAAGTCTGAGGGCTCAACCTGCAACTGCTAGTTACAAGTTTTGAGGGGTTCGCCAAATGGCGGACCCCTCTTTTTGTTTGGTAAGGTAGTTAGGCTCGGCGCGGAGACCGGAAGAGCATTAGTCCGCCAGCCACGATCAGCGCCAGGCCAAGCCAGAGCGAATCTGGCTCCACCTTGAATAGGGCCAGTCCGCAAACCACAATGCCCAGCGTGATTGTGAAGATGCTCACTAGCCGCAACGGGTTCAGGCCGGCCGCTGCCGAAACCTTAGGTGCTGGCTGTGGCTCAAGGGCGCTCTGGCAGTAACGACACTTTACGGCTTCCTTGCGCACGTATTCACCGCAGGACGGGCACTTTCGGTGGGTTGGAAGATACTTCGGGTCGGTGGGCAAAGCTGCAATCACCAGGCCGGTAACCAGCGAGGTTGCAATGAGGCTGAACCAGAAGAATGTGAACCAAGACTTGCCCTTGGAAACCGCCGAGCGAGCCACAAAAACCGCGCTTAGCGTGTTTATGGTCAGCAGTGAAACTGCGGACGGAAGCCAAGCCTGCAGGTCTTGCATGGCCGTATTGGCCACATTGGTGACACCGATTGGATCTGCCACGATTTCCTAGAGAGTGGCCAGGATGCTTTTCAGATCGGCTAGGGTTGGCGGCTCGGCACCGGCACGCTCACAGGCGATGCTGGCGGCGATTCCCGCGGTGTAGATGAAGTCTCGCCAGGTGTCATCGCTGAGATTGCCCAGGCGATCAAACGGGTCAGAGCCCAGTGCATCGGCATCGCTCAGCTGACCAAGCAGGTTGGCGCAGAAGGTATCGCCCGCACCCACGGTGTCTACCACGGTGATTTTGCGGCTAGGAACATCGATGCGGGTGCCGTTTGGGCGGTAGAGGGAAACACCCTCAGAGCCGCGAGTGACAAACACGTGACGACCGCTGTCGCCAATCCAACTCTTGACCACGTGGTCAATCTGGTCTTGGTAGTCATCGGTGGTTTCATCTAGGTCGTATAGCCACTGAATGTCTTCATCCGAGGCTTTGATTAGGTGGCTGATGTCGTTGATGCGCTCAACGCGCAGGCGTTCCTTTTCGCGGTGGAAACCCAGAGCCGGACGCATGTTGATGTCGTGGCTGATGCTCACCGAGTTCTGCTTGTAGTGGTCTCGGGCCCAACCCTCGATGACCAGGTTGCCCGGTTCCATAGCCATGCCGAGGCAGCCAAACTGAATGGCGGTGGCGTGCATGTTCTCAAGGTCGATGTCGGTTGGGAGTTCCGAGGCATTCCAGCCCCAGTCGGCGGTTCCGTTTACATAGAACGAGTAGCTTGGCACGCCTTCAGCATCGATGGCCACAACCACCAGGGTGCTCAGCTCGTCGGCGGAGATGCTGTGAGATAGTCCTACGTTGTTGGCTTCCAACTTGGCGCGGATAATTTTGCCAAAGCGGTCATTGCTGAGTCGGCCTAGAAACTGATGAGGTGTGCCCCGGCGAGCTAGCGCGATTGCCACGTTGGCGTTTGCTCCGCCAACAATGGCCTCGTATGAGCCAGCCTGGTTTCGGTTTTCAATGAGGTCGATGAGCGCTTCGCCAACTACAAGAATCATGGCTAAATAGTAGTCTGAAGCCATGTGGAAAACATTAGAAAGTCGTTTCGGCAGTGCCCGAATCGCAATCGCGTTGCCACTCGGGGGATTAGTAATCATGTGGTTTGCAATGCTTGCGGCGCTTACCGCGGAGCTTTTCGTCCGAGACCCCTGGGCTTATTCAAACGGCTACAACGTAAATGCCGAAACGGTTCACGCCAGCACCTACCTTTTCCTGGTGGGCATCGCTGCGCTTGGACTCCTATCGGTTGAGGGACGCCGTTTGGCAGCAGCCAGTGACGATGCCCGTCCAGCCAGGCTTGCCAAGGGATTCGGAACCGTTGCCGTAATCGTCAGCCTCATCTTGGGTGTCATCTTCGGCTTCGGAAACTTCATGGGTGCCTTCAACGGCTCGGGCCCCGCTGGAACTCAGCACAACGAGCTCTATCGAATCCTTGGTGTCTACCTGCCAATCCTGCTTGATGCAGGTCTGTTGGTGTTCCTGATCCTGCGCGCCTTCGTAGGCCAGCACAAGGAGGACGAAGATGAGTAAGGCTTCAATCGCCCGTCGCAACCTGGGACTCGGTTACGCGCTCCCAATCATCGGTGGCGCAGTAGCCCTGATTATTGGCCTTGTGGTTTGGGACCTAACCCACACCACCTTCGATGCTTGGATTTGGATTCTGATTCTGGCCATTCTTGGCGCCAGCTTGGTATTTGGAACTTTGCTCTCCAACTCGGCGTTCAACTTTGCCGAGACAACGGGTAAGGCCGTTGGATCCATCCGTGGCGCTAAGAACCTCAACTTTGTGCTGGGCATTATCTGGAGCGCGGTTGTCACCATCAAGTCGTTCTCGGACATGGCCGGGGCGGTAAGCAGCCTACGTAACTACAACACCAGCTCGGTGATTATCAAGGAGCCTGTGGGCGGAACCCCACCGGTTCACAATGTTTACACCGGATCATCGGTGAAGCCACTTACCTGGCACATTCTGCTGACCGACTTCCTGCCTGCATTTGTGTTGCTGGGCATTGCCGTGGTTGGCATTTACCTGCTGCTATGGGAACGGGCTAAGCCTGCCAACGTGGCATCACCAAGTGAGGATAAGTAGTTTGAAGTTTTACGCCAAGGGTCTGCTCTTCGATAACGACGGAGTGCTGGTTGATTCGCACCACGCCGCCGAGGTGGCCTGGAGGCTCTGGGCAGATAAGTACGCTCCAAACTGGAACTGGGACACCGCAGAGAATGCAGGTGTTCGAGCCCAGGACATGGTCTTGGAGCGGGTAGGCGCCGAACTGTTTGAAGAGGCCAATAACTACATCAACCAGCTGGAACAAGACACCGCTGGGGAGACCCAGGCGCTGCCGGGCGCCGTTGCGCTGACCACCTCGCTTGAGGCGGGAGTTTGGACCGTGTGCACCAGTGCCAATCCAAATCTTGGCCGAGCTCGGTTGGAGGCTGCAGGCATTCCGGTGCCTGCGCAGCTGGTTACCGCTTACGACGTGAAGTTGGGAAAGCCTAATCCTGATCCTTACCTTCTGGGTGCCCAGCGCCTGGGACTGGACCCGGAGGACTGCGTGGTTTTTGAAGACGCCGGAGCCGGTGTTGAAGCGGCGATCAGTGCCGGAGTTGGCTTGGTTGTGGGCGTCAGCGAAAAGGCCATGAATACCAACGCTGATATCGTTGTTAAAGATCTAACGGGAATCACCTTCATCGATGGAGAGTTGAATATCCCAGACAAGAACCGCCTGCGATAGCAAGCGGAAGTACTAAGGAGTTCAAATGGCTGAGGTTACCTACTACGGAGCAGACTGGTGCCGCGACTGCAAGCGCAGCCGTGCCCTTATGGACGGTCTCGCCATTGCCTACGACATCAAGGACGTAGAAACCAGCGTTCAATTCACCGAAGAGGCCGAGGCCATATCTGGTCGCAAGAACATTCCGGTGATTGTTTTCAAGGATGGCGAGTTCTTGGTTGAGCCAACCGACCCAGAATTGCGCGATGCTCTAGCCAAACGCAATCTAATCAGCTAGTCTTAATTTCGTTACATTTTCGTGACACTAAGTCGTTTGCAGCACTTGTAAATACATCGACCGAGAAAATCGTCTCGGCAAAGCCAAAGTGCCAGTCTTTTCCTTTATAACAGTCCGCTAGGCGGGCGTTTACTTATGTGGGTTTAGCGCAGTTCGACTTTTATGAACCGTGCGCTTGGGTGCTACTCCCATCTGGGCCCACATAACTAAAAAGGAACAAAACAATGCCAAAATTCGGCAATGGTTCGTCACGCCCATCGGGCGCAGGCGACCGCAAACCACGCCACGGTAAAGACGGTGCC
>JBDLVH010000018.1:0-19857 GCA_039804865.1 Actinomycetota bacterium
GCAGGCCGTATGGGTTGTCTTCCAAAATCAGGATGTGCTCGCGACGGGCAATCTCAACAATGCGGTGGCGACGCTCTTCGGTGAGGGTTACACCGCTTGGGTTACCAAAGTTTGGCACCAGGTAGATGAACTTGATGTGGCGTCCCTCGGCCTTCAGGCGGGCGATGTCGGCCTCGAGGGCGTCTGGGTCCATTCCCTCGTGATCGGTGCGAACATGCTCTACATGAGCCTCGTAGTGGCGGAAAATGCCAATTGCGCCCACGTACGACGGAGACTCGGCCATAACCACGTCGCCGGCATCAAGGAAGAGGCCACCGAGGAGGTCTAGACCCTGCTGGCTTCCGGTGGTGATTACGATGTCTTCGACGCTTGCCGAAATGCCCTCAAGGGCCATAACTTCGCGAATCTGATCGCGCAGCATCTCATCGCCCTGGCCGCCACCATACTGTAGGGCGTAGTTGCCACGGGTTGCCATCATCGATTCGAACGAATCGGCCAGCAATTCCTTTGGAAGCGCGCTCACAAACGGCATACCGCCGGCCAGCGAAACGACCTCTGGGCGGCTAACCACGGCAAAAAGGGCTCGAACTTCAGAAACTGACAGGGTGTTGGCGCGCGCCGCGTAAGTATCCAACCAGTGGTCGAAATTGTTACTCTGCACGCCGTTAGTGGTCATTTTCCCTGCTCCAAAAAAGATAATTCATACCAGCCTAGTAAAAAACCCGCACTCAACAAAGCCGTAGAGCGTTGCTGGTGCGGGTTCTATCCCGAAGGGAAAAGCTGGTTTGTCGTGAAACTAACCTAGGAATTCGCTCAGCTCGTTGACCAAAATGGACTTAGGCTTGGCGCCCACGATGCTCTTAACAACCTGTCCACCCTGGAATACCTGCAGGGCTGGGATGCTGACGATGCCGTACTGCATTGCAAGCTGCTGCTCGTTGTCTACGTTGACCTTAACGATCTCGATCTTGTCTGCGTACTCGGCAGCAATCTGGTCGAGGATTGGCGAAACCTGGCGGCAAGGGCCACACCACTCGGCCCAGAAGTCAACCAAAACTGGCTTGTTGTTCTGAAGTACGTCTGCCGCGAAACTAGCGGTGGTTACGTTCTTTGCTGCGCTCATCTGAATCTCCTGAATTCTTGTTATTCAAAGTCTAAATCGGTGGTTGCCGGGTTTTGTGAACCGGCCGGTAGGAACGAAAAACTAGTGTCCCTGTAGGTAGTGCTCTGCGTCTAGGGCTGCAACGCAACCAGAGGCGGCTGCGGTGATGGCCTGACGGTAGGTTGGGTCAATCACATCGCCACAGGCAAAGACACCCGGAAGGTTGGTCTTGCTGGTGCGACCCTCCACCTGAATGAACTTCTCTGGGGTGAGGGTTACCTGATCTTCAACCAACCAAACGCGAGGATCATTTCCAACCGCGATGAAAAGGCCATCAAGGTCGAGGTTTGACGTGGAACCGTCAACGGTGTTGCGCAGGGTTACGCCAGAAAGCTTGTTCTCGCCCAGTAGCTCGGCAATCTCGGTGTTCCAGACAACCTCAATCTTTGGGTTGTTGAGGGCGCGCTCCTGCATGATCTTGCTGGCCTTGAAGGTGTCGCGACGGTGAATTAGGTAAACCTTGCTGGCAAAGCGGGTGAGGAAGTTTGCCTCTTCCATGGCGCTGTCGCCGCCACCAACCACGGCGATGGTGCGCTCGCGGAAGAAGAAGCCGTCGCAGGTGGCACACCACGAGACGCCGTAACCCGAGAGTTCCTTCTCGCGTGGCAAGCCAAGCTCGCGGTAGGCGGCACCGGTGGCCAGAATCACGGTTTTTGCCTCGAAGGTCTGGCCTAGGCCGGTCTTCACAATCTTTACATCGCCACGGAGGTCAACTTCGGTGACATCGTCCAACAACACCTCGGTGCCAAAGCGCTCAGCCTGTGCCTGGAAGTTTGCCATCAGTTCTGGACCCATCAGGCCATCTGGGAAGCCTGGGAAGTTCTCCACCTCGGTGGTCTTCATCAGCTCGCCGCCAGCCTCAACGCTGGATGCGATAAGCAGCGGCTTTAGACCGGCACGGGCGGTGTAAATAGCTGCGGTGAAACCGGCAGGGCCGGAACCAATGATGATGACGTCGCGCAAGGCAGTCTCCTGAGGATTTTGAGAGTGATTACTCAAACCCGATTTTACCGCTTGATTATTCCTCGAACTTTGCTCAACACAGGCTTAGTGGCCTCTGTTAGCAGAGCAAATTCAGGGGCACGGATGGCCCAGAGTGCAGCCACAAACACAATCAGGATCACAATGCCCACAAATCCGCAGGCCAAAACGGCGGTGGTGACAGAGCGAACGGCGAAGTGGCCCATTCCGTTGCCACCGATGGCGTCGAGCGCAAATTTGCCGGCCACACCAGAAATGGCGGCGGCCAGCAGGAAGCGCAGCAGCGAACCAGTGACGCCCTTGCTGAAGTTGCCGATGCGACGACGAAGAACGATGAATGCCAAAACGGCCTGTACCAGCACGCTTCCGCTGGTTAGGTAGGCCAGCGCTGCAGTTCGGTGGATTGGATCTACAAACTGTTGAATCATCAGGGCGCCGGCAATGTAGATAACCGACTGAAGCACTGTGATGTAAAACGGCGTTTTGGTGTCTTCCAGAGCGTAGAAAGACTTCTGCATGAAGAAGCCCAGGCTGAACGGCAAGAGGCCAACCATGAAACCGATGAGCACCTTGGCCAGCGACATGGTGGCCGAGTATTCGCCAACAAAGACGCGGCTGATTGGGTAGGCCAAGATAATCAGTGCGGTGGCCGCCAGAATGCTGATCAGGCCCACGATTCGAAGGCCGTCACGCAGGTCGGTCTTCACATCCTCGATGCGACCCTCGTGCACGTGAACGCTGATGCGAGTGAAGTAGACGGTGGCCAGGCTAACTGTGGCAACGCTGTGCGGAAGCATAAAGATCAGCCAGGCAATGCCGGATGCCGCCACGGAGGCAACATCGCCGTGACCTCGACCGGCAACCGAGCTGGAGGCTACCGAAGACTGGAAGATGCCGGCAACCTGGGTTACCAAAACCATGGCCAGAGTCCAGGATCCAGCCTTGAGGGCCGGTGCCATGCCAAAGCCGCGCCACTGGAAGTTTGGTTTGTAGTGAATGCCGATTCGACGCCAGAAGTAGAACAGGATCACGGCCTGGGCTGCTACACCCAGGGTGGCCGAGCCGGCCAAAAGGGTGCTCTGGCTACCGGTCCATAGTGCAACCGTGGTTTTACCCGTTGGGTCAACTCCGAAGATAACAATGTAGGCAACCATGCCCACCAGACCAACAACATTGTTGAGCACCGGTGCCCACATGAATGGTCCAAAGTGGCCGCGGGCGTTGAGAACCTCACCCAGCATCGAATAGATGGCGTAGAAGAACAGCTGCGGAAGGCACCAGTAGGCAAAGGCCGTTGCCAGTGCCAGGTGCGCTGGCGACCAGCCCGAGGTGTAGATGTCCACCAAGATGGGCGCGGCGATGGTTGCCACCACGGTGATTCCACCAAAGACCACGATGGCCATGGTCAGCAGGCGGTTGATGTAGCCGGCACCACCATCGGCGTGACTGCGGGCTTTTACCAACTGGGGAACCAGGATGGCGTTGAGCACACCACCCGCGATGATGGCGTAAACGTTGTTTGGCAGCTGGTTGGCAACGCCAAAGGCGTCGGCTGCGTTGGTAGTGACACCAATCATGGCGGCAAGCAAAACAGCACGAACAAAACCAAGCACGCGGCTGATGATGGTGCCGCTTGCCATAATCAGGCTAGAACGAGCAACGCTCAAGTTGTCTCCTGTCGGCGTCGCTTTGCGACGGTGCGAACCACACCAGCGATTGCGAGGCCGGTGACAATGATTGCGAAGCCAGCGATGAGACTGTTCTCAATCTCGGCATTCACGGTGAGTTTAAGGTCTACCGCAGGACCCAGTGAAAGTCCTGAAAAAGTGGTGAGCCAGGCGCGAAGCACCACATCGCCGTCTGCAATGGCGCTAACCGGAACCTTGGCCACGAAGGTGGTTTGGGCCGGAACCATAACCTCGATGGTGGCCGGAACCAAGGCCTTCAGATTGGTTGGCGCCACGTGAACCTGCACTCGAACCTCAACCGGGTAGTCGTTTCGAATGGATACCGGCAGTTTGGAATCGCGCGAGACCAGGTGAATGACCGAGCCCGGCACAATGTGAATAGCAAAGGGTGGGGTGGACTGCTCTGCGCTGGCTGAGCTGTAGCCAGCCGCGGTCCCCGAAGTGGTGGCTTGGGTTGCATTAGCCGGTGACACTGCCGAAGCCGAGAGCGCAAGCAGCACCGAAGCTAGGGCGGTGGCCACCGTTCCACGTGAAACCATGCGCAACATCAGCGGGTGCGCTCCACCCACTCGATTACGTTGCGAGCCATGCGGCGCTCGTTTTCGTGGGCAAGGGTCTCGGTAAGAAGATCTAGTTCAACCCAGCGAACATCAACGGCTTCGCGGTCTGGATCGCCGTCTACCGTTAGCTCGCCGCCGGTCTGGCGCAAAATGTAGTGATGCACGGTCTTGGCAATTAGCTTTGGACCGGCCGCAAATTCGTACTGAATCGAGCCAATGGCCTCGATGATCTCGGCACTGATGCCGGTCTCTTCCCAAACTTCGCGCATTGCAGCCTGCTCGAGGGTTTCGACGCCCTCCGGGTGCCCCTTAGGCACACACCAGTCGATTCGACCATTGCGCGCCTGACGACCAATCAGGGCAACGCGAAAACTGCCATCGGCGGCCAAAACAAAGCCACCGGCAGAGGTTTCCTCAACCCGGCGACGGGGTCTGGAAATCTTCTGGTCACTCATGTAACCAAGCCTAGACGCTGAGAGCTGTGTCAGACTTGAATCCCATGCAAAGCATCGCTAAGGCCCTAGAAAATCTCAACCAAATGACCTCAGGTCCGCTGTTTGAGCGCCTTGGCAATCTATTTAGCGCGGCCGGCCACGAGTTGGCTCTGGTTGGCGGACCGGTTCGCGATGCGTTCCTGGGTCGCAAGTCACCAGACCTCGACTTCACCACCAGCGCCCTCCCCGATGAGACCATTGCCATCCTCAAGGGCAACGTGGATTCTTGGTGGGACATCGGCAAGGAGTTCGGCACCATCGGTGCCCGCATGGGCGACGACACCGTGGAAATCACCACCTACCGAGCCGATGAGTACGACCCTGAAAGCCGCAAGCCACTGGTCGCCTTCGGTAAGAGCCTCGAGGCCGATCTCTATCGCCGCGACTTCACCGTAAACGCTATGGCCCTGCGCCTGCCGGGTCAGATCTTTGTGGACCCCTGCAACGGTCTGCAAGACCTGGCCGATGGCATTCTCAAGACACCGATTGCGCCGGAGGACTCGTTCTCGGACGATCCGCTTCGCATGCTGCGCGGAGCCCGCTTTGCCAGCCAGCTGGGCTTCGAGATTGAGACCGCAACCTTCGATGCCATGAAGGCCATGACCGAGCGCCTCAAGATTGTGAGCGCAGAGCGCGTCAACGTTGAGATCACCAAGCTGATGCTTGGCGCCCACCCGCGTCAAGGCATCGAGGCGCTTGTCAGCAGTGGCCTGGCGGCAGTGGTTTTGCCGGAGCTGCCCGCACTGAAGCTTGAAGCCGACGAGCACCACCACCACAAGGATGTGTACGAGCACACCCTGCGAGTGGTAGAGCAGGCCATCGACTACGAGAAGGACTACGGCCTAGAGGGCGACTTTATTTTGCGCTTTGCCGCCCTGATGCACGACGTGGGCAAGCCTGCCACCAAGCGTAACGAACCTGGCGGCGCCGTTTCGTTCCATCAGCACGACCTGGTTGGTGCCAAGGTGACGGCAAACCGCATGCGCGAGCTTAAGTTCGACAACGCCACCATCAAATCGGTGAAGGAATTGGTGCGCCTGCACCTGCGCTTCTTTGGCTACGGCGACAACGACCCTTGGACCGATTCGGCTGTGCGCCGCTACGTGCGCGATGCCGGAGACAACCTGCTACGTCTGCACGCCCTAACCCGCGCCGATGTGACCACCCGAAACCGTCGCAAAGCCGATCGCCTTGCCCACGCCTACGACGACCTTGAGCACCGAATTGCCGTTTTGGCCGAAGAGGAAGAGCTCAACGCCATCAGGCCTGACCTCGATGGCAACGACGTGATGCGAATCCTAGACATCAAGGCCGGCCCGGCCGTGGGCGAGGCTTACCACTTCCTAATGGAATTGCGAATGGACGAGGGCTCCATCGGTGCCGAAGAAGCAGAAAAACGCTTGCTTGCTTGGTGGCAGAACCGCTAATCTAGAAAGGTTGCGCTCTTTGGCACCATTGCCACGGGCAGTGCAACAGATGCAATACCCTCCTGCTACAGAAATCCTGTGGCCGTTCTAGTCCGAAGGAGGTGGGTTAGTCATGCATCAGTACGAGCTAATGGTTCTCCTCGACCCAACCGTCGAAGAGAAGACCGTCGCACCAAGCCTCGACAAGTTCCTCAATGTAATCCGTAACGGTGAAGGCACCGTTGACAAGGTTGACATTTGGGGCCGTCGTCGTCTTGCTTACGAAATCAACAAGAAGACCGAAGCGATCTACGCAGTTCTTAGCCTTACCGCTAAGAGTGCCGACATCGTTGAGCTTGACCGTCAGCTAAAGCTGTCGGAAGCAGTTCTTCGCACCAAGGTGCTACGCGCCGAAGAGGCAATCGTAAGCATCAACCCAGTAGACATCCCAGAGGTTTCGGCCGCTGAGTTGGCTGCTGAGAAGCCAGCTAAGCCACACCGCTCGGGCAAGCCTGCCCGCAAGGCGAGCGAGTAAAGAATATGGCCGGGGAAGTAAACGTCACGATTGTAGGCAACCTAGCCGCCGATCCTGAGTTGCGTTACACCCAGGGTGGCGTTGCCGTCACTTCACTGCGTGTGGGTTCTACCCCTCGCACCTTCAACCGTCAGACCAGCCAGTGGGAAGATGGCGAAACCGTTTGGGTTCGCTGCACCGCTTGGCGCGAGCTAGCAGAGAACATCGCTAACTCGTTGCACAAGGGTACCCGCGTAGTGGTTACTGGTCGTTTGAAGGCTCCATCGGCTTACCAGGCCGCCAACGGCGAGGCTCGCGCTTCGCTAGAGCTCGAGATTGAGGACATCGGTGCTTCGTTGCTTCGCGCAACCGCAACTGTCACCAACCGAGTTCGTGAGGCCGGCGCTGTCGGTGGACGAAGCGACAACCCATGGGGCGATGTCCCAGCAACCCCAACCCGAAGTGCCGCTGCTAGCGATGATGCCTGGGCAAACCCAGGTACCCCAGCTGGCGTAGACGACACCCCGTTCTAAATCTTTAGAGACTTTTAAGGAGAAAATCATGGCTGCAAAGAGCGACCCACGTCGTAAGCCTCGCAATGCAAAGAACGCCAAGCTTGCCCCAGTTAAGGCAATCAAGGTTGGCGTAATCGACTACAAGGACATCGCAACCCTGCGTAAGTTCATCTCGGACCGCGGCAAGATCCGCGCCCGTCGTATCACTGGCGTTTCCGTTCAGGAACAGCGCCTTATCGCCCGTGCCATCAAGAACGCTCGCGAGGTAGCTCTGCTTCCTTACGCTGGCGCTGGCCGCTAAGGAGTAATCAGATGTCGAAGCTTATTTTGACCACCGAAGTTACCGGTCTAGGTGCTGCAGGTGAAGTTGTTGAGGTAAAGAACGGCTACGCCCGTAACTACCTACTGCCACGCGGCTTTGCCGTACTTTGGACCAAGGGTGGCGAGAAGCAGGTTGCACAGATCCGTGCAGCACGCGACGCCCGCGCTCTTGCTACCACCGAAGAAGCAGTTGCTCTAAAGACTGCCATCGAGGCAGCCACCGTAAAGGTAGCCGCTAAGGCTGGCGTTGGTGGCCGTTTGTTCGGTGCAGTTAAGACCACCGATGTTGCCAAGGCTGTTGCAGCCGCTGGCCTCGGCGAGATTGACAAGCGCAAGGTCGAGTTTGTTGCACCTATCCGCACCACTGGTGCGCACGTTGCAACCGTTCGTCTAAACGCTGAGCTAAGCGCCAAGATCAACCTTCAGGTTGTAGCCGCTAAGTAGTTTTACCGCTGAGGGCGGGTCTCTTTCGGGAGGCCCGCCCTTTGCTTTAACGTTTCCACCAAATGTTCGGCTGTCACTACATCCCATGCAAACGCCGGGTGAATGAAATTCACTTTTGGTTCGATGTAGCGAACAGATTTCAGGCTTGAGTCCTGGGGTTATCCACAACCTTTTAGTTGAGGTTTAGGGTTTGACGGAAAAGTTGTCCACAGGGGCAACGCGCCTGTAACTAGCGGGTTTTAGGGGTTTTTCCACAATCCATACACAGGGTTATCCCCAACTTACCCACAGGTTAGACGGCGTGTCTACACAGTTATACACAGACGATTCCACAGGGTCATTTGAAGGTTAAATGTCGGTGACCGATGCTGTAGTTGGCGAAATAGGTTTTCAGGAGGAAATCATGAGTTTGGCAGCGGTACCAGCACCAGATAACGGTGCAATTCGTGTGCTTCCCAGCGACATGCTGGCAGAGCAGAGCACACTGGGCGGCATGCTGCTTTCTCAGGAGGCAGTGGCCGAGGTCTTTGAGGTTGTGAAGGGCGTAGATTTCTACGCACCAAAGCACGAGATCATCTTCGATGCCATCGTCACTCTCTACGGCAAGGGCGAGCCAACCGACGTAATCACCGTCACTGACGAGCTCACCAAGGCCGGCAACCTGGTTCGTGCCGGCGGTGCCGATTACCTCCACACCCTAACCGCGGTGGTTCCAACCGCGGCAAGTTCGGTTTACTACGCCAACATCGTGCGCGATAAGGCCATTCTTCGCCGCCTGGTAGAGGTTGGCACTCGAATCGCTCAGATGGGTTACAACAACGAGGGCGAGATCGAAGAGCTGGTAAACGCGGCTCAGGCAGATGTCTACGCCGTTGCCAGCCAGGGCATGGGCGAGGAATTCTCCACTCTCGGAGATTCCATGCAGTCTGCAATCGACGAAATCGAAATGGCACAGAACCGCGGCGGAGACCTAATCGGTGTACCAACCGGCTTCACCGAGCTTGATGAAATGACTCACGGCCTGCACCCTGGGCAGCTAATCATCGTGGCCGCCCGTCCGGCCGTTGGTAAGTCAACCCTGTCGCTCGACTTCGCGCGCAATGCCGCCATTCGCTACAACAAGCCGGCCATGTTCTTCTCGCTAGAAATGAGCCGCTCCGAAATCGCTATGCGTATGCTCTCTGCCGAAACAAGCATTCCGCTGCAAAACATGCGTAAGGGCACCGTAGACAACTCCGACTGGACCAAGATCGTTGCGGTGCGCGGCCAGCTCAACTCGGCTCCGCTCTACATCGATGACAGCCCAAACCTCACCCTGGTAGAAATTCGTGCCAAGTGCCGCCGTCTGGTGAAGCAATACAACCTGCAGTTGGTTGTTATCGACTACATCCAGCTGCTCACCAGCGGTAAGAAGGTTGAGAGCCGCCAGCAAGAGGTTTCCGAGTTTTCACGTTCGCTAAAGCTGCTTGCCAAAGAGCTCAAGGTTCCGGTTATCGCCATCTCGCAGCTAAACCGTCAGAGTGAGCAGACCAAAGACAAGAAGCCAGACATTTCGCAGCTACGTGAATCGGGCTCGCTAGAGCAAGACGCCGACGTAGTGATCCTGCTTCACCGCGAGGGTATGGCCGAAAAGGACCACCCACGTTCGGCCGAAGCCGATCTGATCTTGGCCAAGCAACGAAACGGACCAACCGGCACGGTAACCGTTGCCTTCCAGGGTCGCTATTCACGCTTCGCAAATATGAAACCATAGAGGCGTGCAACTACTTCTGCTTCTAAGAGCGATGGTCTACCTCGAGGTGGGCCTGGTCATCACTTTCTCGCAGGCACACACCTACGGTGTGGGCATCATGGCCATCACCAGTTTTGGTATCGGCTATGCCATGGTCAGCGTTCTGGTTGCCCTAATCCAGCGCAAGAAGATGGCAGCCTACGAGTCGGTTCCGCTAACCGTGGTTGCCCTTGGCATTGGTCTAGCCGCAACCCAGCTCAACTCGCACACCGAGGTGTTCTGGTATCCAATGCTCATTGTCATCTGGGGTCTTGCAAGTGCCGGCTTCGAATGGCAGGGCGCACGCAAGCTGGGTTATCGAACCCAGAGTGGCAGCGAACACCTAATCAGTGCCGTGCTTGGCCTCTTGCTTGGTCTGCTCTACGCGTTTGTTCGCCTGCAAGAGATTGACGCAGTTGGCTTCCTGGGTGCCTACATGATTCTCAGCGCGGTGCACCTAGGTATCTCTGCGGTTTCGGCCCGCAAAAACTAGCAGATTCGCTCTTAAGACTCTTAAGTTAGGCTTAAAGAATGGCCAACCCAAATACCAAAATCGGCGTCAACGTCTTTCTCACCCTGTCTCTAATTTCCGCAGTTCTGGTGGGCATCATCGTTTACGGTGGCATTCGCAACATTGGCGAATCTCTGATTTGGGCGGGAATCACCTTCATCGTGGTTCTGGTAGGCATTGCCACCATGGCACTCACCGTAAAAGACGACGACCACAACCCAGACGAGCCTCGTCTGAAGTAGACCTAAGTTACAAAAAACCGCCCAGGATAACCCGGGCGGTTTTTGCTTTAAGGCTTTGGCTAACTAGCGCTGTACTCGCTTGGCAAGCTGGGCTGCAACACCAACGTAGGTCTGTGGCTTGAGGGCCAGTAGGCGCTCCTTGGCCTCATCCTGCAGGTCTAGGCCATTCACGAAGGTGATCATGTCCTCGCCGTTTACGCGCTTGCCGCGGGTTAGTTCCTTCAGCAGCTCGTAAGGGTTGCTGATGTTGCTGCGACCGGCTGCAACCTCGGCGCGGATGAGGGTCTGGATGGCCTCACCCAGCACCTCCCAGTTCTCAAGCAGGTCGGCGATTAGCACGCCCTCGCTGAGTTCTAGCTGACCAAGGCCACGGGTCACGTTGTCTAGGGCAAGCACCGAGTGGCCAAGACCAAGACCGATGTTGCGTTGGGACGAGGAGTCGGTGAGGTCTCGCTGCATGCGGCTGGTAACCAGGGTGTTTGCCAGGCTGTCCAGGATCGCGTTGGAAAGCTCGAGGTTGCTCTCGGCGTTCTCGAAGCGGATTGGGTTTACCTTGTGAGGCATGGTGCTAGAGCCAGTGGCGCCGGCAACCGGAATCTGCTTGAAGTAGTTGAGGCTGATGTAGGTCCAGACATCGGTGCAAAGGTTGTGCAGGATGCGGTTGAAGAGCGAAACCGAACCGTAGACCTCTGCCTGCCAGTCGTGGCTTTCAATCTGGGTGGTCAGCGGGTTCCAGGTTAGACCCAGCGAAGTTACAAAAATCTCAGACTCGGAAACCCAGTTCACCGATGGCGCAGCAATAACGTGCGCCGAGAAGGTTCCGGTGGCACCACTGAACTTGCCCAGGTATTCCTGCGCGTTGATGGCCTTGACCTGGCGCTCAAGGCGATAGATGAATACAGCCAGTTCCTTGCCCATGGTGGTTGGGGTTGCAGGCTGTCCGTGGGTGCGGCTGAGCATCGGAACCTCGGCGTAGCTGGCGCTCATTTCGCGCAGCTTGGTTAGCAGGCCCTCAACCTTTGGAAGCCATACCTGGTTGATGGCATCGCGCACGGTGATTGCGTACGAAAGGTTGTTGATGTCCTCGCTGGTGCAAGCGAAGTGTGCCAGTTCCAGCAGGTCATCGCGACCAATCTGGGTGAGGCGCTCGCGAACGAAGTATTCAACTGCCTTCACGTCGTGCTGAGTTACGGCCTCGGTCTTGGCAAGCTCGGCAACCTCATCGTCGCCAAAGTTGGCAACCACGGCGCGAAGCTTGGCAATCTGCTCGTCGCTGAATGGACGGGCCAGACCAAGCACATCGCGGTTGGCCAGGTGAATCAGCCACTCGATCTCTACGTGGATGCGAGCCCGGTTAAGGCCAGCCTCCGATAGGTGGATGCCAAGGTCGGCTACTGCTGCGCGGTAGCGGCCATCAAGCGGGGAAAGGGGCTGGATTGAAAGTTTGCTCACCCATCTATTTTGCCAGTTATCCCCAATTACTTGGGCGCCTGCCTTTCAATCGAGCCCAAGCAGAAAACTGGAGTAATGAATTCAGCTGCCGAACACTTTCGGGCCGCGGCCGATGCCCTGCGCTTGGCCCACCCAGACCCAACCAAATGGGATTCCCCGGCTGCCCGTGCCTTCAGACAAGAACTAGACCTGATAGCTCAAGACATCGAACGGGCGGGGCAAATCATCGAAGACGTGGAGAAAGCCGAATTGATCATGCGCGCCGTTGAAATGGCGGCCGCCCTTTGAGTTCACAAGTCATTCGCTACGACGAAACCGAGATTCTGAGAGCCATTTCGCATACCGATCTGGTGCACGGCATCCTCAAATCTGGGCAGGCCGCCCTTTTGGGCATGCCACTCACCCTGGCGCTCTATGCGGTTGAGGTTCTGGCTATCTGCCAACGGCTTTCCGCACTCACCCAATCCTGTTTGGTTACCCAGGGCAACTACGGCCGGGTAGAAACCCAGCTTCCGGGTGATTTTGCTCAGCGAGCAACCGGGCTCATGCCAACGATGGCAGGTGTGGTTGCCGATTCGCTTACCTGGTTGCCCAACACCGGGCAGGGCATGGTTGCGGCCAGCCGTGCCGGCAAGATCATGGAGCTGGCACCAACCACGTTAGGAGACCTCGTTGGAAATCTAAGTCGTTTGCAGTCTGAGGCGCCCGGCAGCATCCGAGTGGAGCAGATTGCGGGCGAGGGCCCAAGGCAGTTTGTGGCCTACCTGCCCGGCATGACCATGGGAACCGTGGCCAACAATCGCGACCCATTCAACCTCACCAGCGGAATCTACGCTCTAGCCGGCAGTGGCGCCTCCGATGCTGAGGCGGCTGCCACCGCAGCCCTGCGCAAGGCCGGCATTGGTGCTAAGGCTGGAGATCGGGTGACGCTGGTTGGCTACTCCGAGGGAGCCTTGGTGGCGGCCAACCTGGCTGCAAAGGGCGATTTCAAGGTTTCGGGCGTGGTTTCAATCGGGGGCCAAGTGGGCAACGTTGCGGTACCAAAGTCAGTTCCGGTGCTCAGCATCGAGCACAGCCTGGATATTCCGGCCAAGTTGGATCTAAAAGACAACCCAAACGGCAAAAACTGGCTCTCTGTCACCTTGCCAAGTGCCAACCCATTCAATGCCCACGACATTGCCAACTATCTGACATCTGCAAAGCACGTGGATTCTGCGGGGTATGCGGCCGTGGCCAGCAAACTACAAGAAATGCTGCCAAGCACACCGCAAACGGTAACCGGCAACCTGTACCGAACCCAGCTAATTGGTTAGTTACGGTCCCGCGCTAGGCGTGCGCCCGGCGCGGGACAGCGAAGTTGGTTGATTAAAGAATGCGGAAAAGCTTGAAGACAGCGCGGGTGAAGAACGAGCACACGCTCATCACGATGGCACCAAGCACGGCCCAGCCAAGGGCCTCCCAGCTGAGGCCGGAATCGGTGAAGCCTTGAATGGTTAGGCCGCCACCGTGGATTAGGCCACTTAGGTAAGCCACGAACACCAGCAGTGCGCCGTTGATTAGGAACGAGATCAACCCAAAGGTAAGTAGGTAGAGCGGAAACGCCAGAACCTTGATTACCGGAGCGACGATCGCCGATACCAGGCCAAAGATGGCACCAACCAGCAGGAACGAGCCCAGTTGCGCCCAGATATTGTCCCCGCCGTAAGGGTGCAGAGCGATTGCGGTGACAACCAAGGTGGTCAGCCAAAGACCACCGGCATTGATAACAGTTCCAACGAGAAAACGGCGCATGAAACGATTCTGCCAGTTTGCCAACTAAATTGGATTCCGTGAGCCCAGAAGACACCCAAGATGCACCGATGGTGCAGTTCCTCAACCACGAGGGCGAATTTCGAGTTCCTAGTGAGTGGGGTCACTACGGCGAGTACCTTCGCCGTCTAACCGAGGCCGACTACCTCAAGTTCTACCGCGACATGGCCCGCATTCGTCGCTTCGACAACGAAGCCACCGCACTGCAGCGCCAGGGCCAGCTTGGCCTTTGGATTCCGGCCATCGGCCAGGAGGGCGCCCAGATTGGCTCCGGCTACGGCGTTGGCCCTAACGACCACATTTTCCCTTCTTACCGCGAGCACGGCGTAGCGATCACCCACGGAATCGACCTGATGTCGATCCTCAAGATGCTTCGCGGCGTAAACCACGGCGGCTGGAATGCGGACGAAACCCGCTTCCACCTCTATGCCATCGTGCTTGGCTCGCAGGTTCCGCACGCCACCGGCTATGCCATGGGCGTGAAGTTTGACGGCAAGATGGGCACCGGCAACCCTGAGGTTGACGAGGCCGTAATCACCTACTTCGGCGATGGCGCCACCGCCGAGGGCGATGTCTCGGAGGGTCTGCTGTTTGCAGGCATCAACCAGACTCCTCAGGTGTTCTTCTGCCAGAACAACCAGTGGGCTATCTCCAGCTCTAGCGCCGCAATGATTCCTGCTCCGCTTTACAAGCGCGGCGAGGGCTTTGGCGTTCCGGGTGTTCGCATCGATGGCAACGACGTTTTGGCCGCCTACGCGGTTACCGCCAAGCACATGGACGATGCCCGCGCCGGCCGCGGCCCATACTTCATCGAGGCACTCACCTACCGAATCGGTGCTCACACCACCAGCGACGACCCAACCAAGTACCGCAGCAACGACGAGGTTGAGTTCTGGAAGACCCGCGACCCACTGATTCGCCTGGAGAAGTTCCTGCGCCGTCAGGGCGTTGGCGACAACTTCTTTGAGGATGTGGCTGCCGACGGCGACAAGCTGGCCGCCGAAATCCGTGAGGCCACCTTCGCGTTGACCAACCCGCCTTTCGAGAACATGTTCAAGCACGTTTACTCCGAGCCACACCCGCTAATCGAAGAGCAGCTGGCCTGGCTTACCGATTATGAGGCGTCTTTTGAGGACGAGGCACACCCGTCTACCGGGCTGCACAACATTGCCCCGGAAGGCGGTGCCGCATGAGCAACTTTGTAGACATGGCAATTGCCAAGGCCATCAACGCCGGCATGCGCAAGGCCATGGCCAACGACCCTAAGGTTTTGCTGTTCGGTGAGGACATCGCAGAACTTGGCGGTGTGTTCCGTGTTACCGAGGGCATCCTGGCCGAGTTTGGACCAACCCGAATCATGAATTCCCCAATCGCCGAATCCGGCATCGTGGGTACCGCAATCGGTCTGGCCATGCGTGGCTACCGCCCGGTAGTTGAGATTCAGTTCGACGGCTTCATCTTCCCCGCCTTCGACCAGATCACCACTCAGCTGGCCAAGCTAACCAACCGCTCCGAAGGCACCCTCAAGATGCAGGTTGTCATCCGTGTTCCTTTCGGTGGTGGCATCGGTGCGGTTGAACACCACAGCGAAAGCCCGGAGGCATACTTTGCCCACACCCCTGGTTTGCGCGTTGTCAGCCCAAGCAACCCAAACGACGCCTACTGGATGATTCAGCAGGCAATCGAGAGCAACGACCCAGTTCTATTCTTCGAGCCAAAGCGTCGCTACTGGCAGAAGGGTCCGGTAAACCTGGACACCCCCGCTCTGCCGCTGCACAGCGCCCGCGTTTTGCGCGAGGGTCACCACGTGACCATTGCCTGCTACGGCCCAATGGTTACCGTTGCGCTTCAGGCGGCCGAGATTGCCGCCCAGGAGGGCACCAGCATCGAGGTTGTCGACCTGCGCTCGATCAGCCCGATCGACTTCAGCACCGTCATCGAATCGGTGAAGAAGACCGGCCGCCTGGTGGTTGCATCCGAGGCCAGCACCTTTGTGAGCGTATCCAGCGAGGTTGCTGCTCGCGTTGCCGAGCAGGCTTTCTACCACCTGCAAGCTCCAGTTATTCGCGTTGGCGGATTCGATATCCCGTATCCACCAGCCAAACTCGAAGAAGTATTCCTGCCAGACGCCGACCGCATTCTTGAGGCCGTCGACCGATCCCTGGCTTACTAGGAAGGCAAAACCATGAGTCAGCTTGCTTACTTCAACCTCCCAGACGTGGGCGAAGGCCTCACCGAGGCCGAGATTGTCACCTGGATGGTTAAGCCGGGCGACACCGTTTCGGTGAACCAGGTGATTGTTGAGATTGAAACCGCCAAGAGCCTCGTGGAGCTGCCAGTACCGTTTGCCGGTGTGGTTACCGCGCTGCTTGCCGCCGAGGGCGACACCGTTGAGGTTGGCAAGCCAATCATCTCGGTGACCGTAGCCGACGGCGCAGTTGGTTCGAGTGGTCCGGCATCGGGCCCAACCACCCAGCTTCACACCGCGGTTGCCACCGCAGCCGAGATTGCGGCCAACACCGTTTCGGCCCAGCACGCAGCAGTTGCCGCCGAGGCAGTTGCCGACACCGCAGCCAGTGTCACCGAGGAAAAGCAGCAGCCAAACCTAGTTGGTTACGGTGCCTCAAACGCCAGCGCCGGCACTCGTCGTCGTGGTCGTTCGGTTCCGGGTGGAGTGCCAATGGTTGCAGCCGCCACCTCGGCCATTCCGGTTGCCGCAGCTCACCAGCACATCAATGTTGCCGTGGGTGAAGAGGCAATCTTCGCCAAGCCACCAACCCGTGCGCTGGCCAAAGAACTTAACGTGGACATCACCAAGGTGACTCCATCCGGTCTTGCCGGCGAGGTAACCCGCGAAGACGTGATGGCTGCAGCCTCGCAGGCATCGGTGTTCCGCAACCTTTCAACCCCAGAAGCACCAAGCGAGCGCGAGACCCGCATCCCGGTGAAGGGTGTGCGCAAGGCAATCGCCAACGCCATGGTTACCTCGGCATTCCAGGCACCGCACGTCAGCATCTTTGTGGACGTTGACGCCACTCGCACCATGGAATACGTCAAACGCCTGAAGGCATCAACCGACTTCGCCGGCGTAAAGGTGACCCCGCTGCTGATTATGGCCAAGGCCATGATGTGGGCAGTGCGCCGCAACCCAATGGTCAACGCCACCTTCACCGATGAAGAGATCATCGTTCACAACTACGTCAACTTCGGCATCGCGGCCGCAACCCCGCGCGGCCTGATTGTTCCAAACATCAAGGACGCCGACAAGCTTTCGATGTTGGAGCTGGCCAAGGCCATCGAGCAGTTGGCGGCAACCGCACGTGAGGGCAAGACCCAGCCGGCCGAGATGTCTAACGGAACCATCACCATCACCAACATCGGTGTGTTTGGTGTGGACACCGGAACCCCGATTTTGAACCCGGGCGAGTGCTCGATTGTGGCGCTAGGTTCGATTCGTCCGAAGCCATGGGTTGTGAACGGTGAGATTCAGGTTCGTCAGGTGACCACCATCGGTGCCACTTTCGACCACCGCGTGGTGGACGGCGACGTGGCCAGTCGCTTCGTGCAGGATGTTGCCTCGGTTATCGAGGAACCTGCACTACTGCTGGACTAGCCAGCGAGCAAAAGGTCTGTTGGGCTAGTCGGCCTGCATCATTGCTGGGCTGGACGCCCAAAGGATTGCAAGGAACACAACAAGGATTGTTGCCAGGATGCTCAGTGCGCCAATCACGGCACAGATGATCCAAGAAACCTTCTTGTCCTTTTCGTAGCCTTCAAGCACGGCGCCATCAACGCCGCGCAGGCTGCCGGTGAGGATGAGGATCAGGTCAACCAGCCACCAGATTCCAAATCCGCCGCCGGTCACCAGCTTCAAAACACCAAGGCCAACGTAGCCAAGGTAGAAGCGGTCGATTCCAAGCGAACCCAGCAGCAGGCTGAGAATCCAGGCTGTGCTGTAGTTACGAGTGTTCTTTACTGTGGCCGGTGCTGCGGTGTTGGTCATTGGGTCCCCTCAATCCATTACTACGGCGAGTATTGCACATTGTGGTTGCCACCTGAAAACGGAGGTCTTGTGTATTGACAATCATTATCAATAAGTCGTAGCCTTGCCTCATGCTTCGAAAGTCTGGTTTGAGGGTGCGAATTCTGCTTGGCACTGCTGCCAGCGGGGTTGCCGTGCTGCTTTTGGCTGGCTGCGCACCACTATCTAGTCCAAGCAACCCAGACACCGATGGCCAGGTAGGCGCCAAGCCAAATCGCGTTTCGGTGGTGGCATCGGTGCGGGTTTGGGCCGACATCGCCCAAGCCATCGGTGGCAAGTATGTGACCGCCACCTCGGTGGTGCACCTGGCATCGCAGGATCCGCACAGCTATGAGACCACCGTGCGCGATCAACTGGCGGTGAACCGAGCCGACATCACCATCACAAACGGCGCCGGTTACGACCCGTTCTTTGCCAAGTTGGTGGCTAACAAGCCAAACCGAAAACCTGGCCGAGAGCTTGATTTGGCGGCTGGCTTGAAGGCTGCCGGCGTGATGCAGGACCCAAACCCGCATCTCTGGTACGACTTCCTCTACGTGCAGCAGTTGGCGCACACCATTGGCCGAACCGAGGCGGCGGCCACTTCGGACCCGGCGGCAATGGCTAGCATCCTTGCCCGAACTGCTCAGTTCCAAGCCAAGGTGCGCGCCCTCGAAATTCAGCAGCAGGCACTGGCCAAGCGCGTTGTTGGCAAGTCGGCGATTGTCACCGAGGCATTTGCCTCCCGCCTACTGCGTAACCTGGCGATTATTGACCAGACGCCGGTTGAGTTTAAAAACGCGGTGGAGCAAGAACAAGATGCCTCGCCAAAGGCCATGCGTCTGATGCAACTTTGGCTTACCAGCCACCGAGTTGATCTTCTGTTGGTCAACGTCCAAACCGCGGGCAGCCAAACCAATCAACTCATTTCATGGGCGCATGCCGGAGGTGTTCCGGTGTTGGCGCTTGGGGAGGTGCTTCCAAACGGAAAGCACTACCTGGAATGGATGCAAGAAAACCTAAACCAGATTGCGAGGGCCGTTAAGTAATGGCGAAGCAGACTAACCCGGTGGTTCGTGTGAGCGATGCCACCCTGGCCTACGGGCAGACCACCCTGTGGTCGGGGCTCAACCTCGAGGTGCAGCCCAACGAATTCATTGCCGTTATCGGTTCCAATGGTTCGGGCAAAACTTCGCTGTTGCGCGCGATCCTGGGTCAGGAGCCTTTGACCGCTGGTCAAATCACAATTTCGGGCAAACCCGCGGGTACCGCAAATCACAAAATCGGCTACATCCCGCAGCACCGCAGCACCGATGCCGATGCCCCGCTTCGAGCCCGCGACCTGCTTCGCCTTGGCTACGACGGACACCGCTGGGGCCTTCCGCTTCCCGGTCGCAAGATGCGCGAACGCGTAAACCACGTCCTCGACTGCATCGATGGCCATGACCTAGCCGACAAGCCGGTTGGCACTTTGAGCGGCGGCCAGCTGCAGCGCTTCCGTGTGGGCCAGGCCGTGATTGGCAGCCCAGACTTGATTTTGGCCGACGAGCCCCTCAGTGCCCTTGACCTGCACCAGCAGCAGGCGGTGGCCAATCTCATCGATGAAGAGCGCCGCGAGCACCAGGCTTCGGTGCTGTTTGTGACCCACGATGTGAACCCGATTCTGGGAATGGTGGACCGCGTGCTTTACCTGGCCAACGGGCGGTTCCGCATTGGAACCCCAGACGAAGTGCTCCGCAGCGAGGTGCTCAGCGAGCTCTACGGAACCCAGGTAGACGTGGTCCGCAATCAGGGGCGCATCGTGGTGGTTGGCGTGCAAGACCATCACCACCACCCAGACGAGGAATGGGTATAGTGCCGATGAATCCGCGTATTTATTGGCACGTCAGCGGCGGACGCTTGCGGGAGCCGCAGTTAGGAATTGTCGCATGATCTTCAACTTCAACGACTACGCAGACCTGCTGCC
>JBDLVH010000019.1:0-9941 GCA_039804865.1 Actinomycetota bacterium
TGAGATTGCTGCCACCGAGAAGATCTACAAGTCAAATCAAATTCCATTTATTGATTCATCAGCAAAATCCATCGAAGAAATAGCATCAGTGATTATGGACGTCAAAAACCTCCGTAGTTGACCAACCCCACAAAGGAAAAGCAATGTCGCTTCAAACCATCAAGTTCACCGATCTGACCCTCAAAGACATCGAGCAGGTTGGTGGCAAGAACGCCTCCTTGGGCGAGCTAATCGTAAGCCTCTCGTCGGCGGGTGTTCGCGTCCCCGGAGGTTTTGCCACCACGGCCGATGCCTACCGCGAGTTTCTGGCTCAGAGCGGACTAGCCGCCCAGATTGCCACCGAACTTGACGCCCTAGACATCGAGGACGTGCAGGAGCTGGCCCGAGTTGGCAAGTCGATCCGCGAGCGCATCGTCAGCACCCCGCTAACCCCAGCCCTAGAGAGTGCCATTCGGGCTTCGTTTGCAGAGCTGGCCGCCGGACACGAGGAAGACTCCACCTGGGCGGTTCGTTCCAGCGCAACGGCCGAGGACCTGCCCGACGCCTCCTTTGCCGGCCAGCAGGAGACCTTCCTGAATGTGAAGGGCATCGACAACATCCTGCACGCCGTGCAGTTGGTGTTTGCTTCGCTTTACAACGACCGCGCCATCGCCTACCGCGTGCACAACCACTTTGAACACCACGATGTGGCGCTGTCAGCCGGCATCCAGAAGATGGTTCGCTCCGATCTAGCGGCTTCCGGCGTGATGTTCACCATCGACACCGAATCGGGTTTCAAGGACGCCATCTTCATCACCGGCTCCTACGGTCTGGGCGAGGCCGTGGTTCAGGGCGCCGTAAACCCCGACGAGTTCTACGTCTACAAGCCAAGCCTGCGCACCGGCAAGCAGGGCATCCTCAAGCGCGGCCTGGGCGCCAAGGCCACCAAGATGACCTACACCACCGATGCCACCGTGGGTAAAACCATCGAGTTTGTTCCGGTGGCGGAAGCCGACCGCGAACAGTTCTGCCTCACCGATGCCGAGGTGACCGAGCTGGCTCAGCATGCCCTCAAGATTGAGGATCACTACGGACGCCCAATGGACATTGAGTGGGGAAAGGATGGCATCGATGGCCTGCTCTACATTCTGCAAGCCCGCCCAGAGACCGTAAACTCGCGTCGCACCGGCGGACAGATTGAGAAGTTCACTCTGAACGCCCACAGCGAGGTGCTGGTGACCGGTAGGGCCATCGGCCAGAAGATCGGTGCCGGACCGGTGCGAGTGCTCACCGCCATCGATCAGATGCACAATTTCCAGACCGGTGACGTGCTGGTAGCCGACATGACCGACCCCGACTGGGAGCCGATCATGAAGCGGGCCAGCGCCATCGTCACCAATCGCGGTGGCCGCACCTGTCACGCCGCCATCATCGCCCGCGAGCTTGGCATCCCTGCCGTAGTAGGCACCGGTAACGCCACCAAGTCACTTAGCGAGGGCAAGGACGTCACCGTTTCCTGCGCCGAGGGTGAAACCGGTCTCATCTACGACGGCAAGCTCGACTTCATCCGTGAAGAGTTTGCCACCGGCACAATGCCAAAGATTCCGGTGAAACTGATGATGAACGTGGCCACTCCCGATCAGGCCTTCGCCTTCGCCAACATTCCTAACTCGGGTGTTGGCCTGGCCCGCCTCGAGTTCATCATCAACCAGCAGATTGGTGTGCACCCAAACGCGCTGCTCAACTTGGAGAAGCAGACCCCCGAGGTTCAGGCAGCCATCAAGCACCGCATTGCGGCCTACCCAAGCCCACGCGAGTTCTACGTTTCGCGACTCGTAGAGGGCATCTCGACTATCACCGCCGCCTTCGCACCGGAATCGGTGATTGTGCGCCTCAGCGACTTCAAGTCGAATGAGTACGCCAACCTCATCGGTGGCAGCGGCTACGAACCGGACGAAGAGAACCCGATGATTGGCTTCCGCGGCACTTCCCGCTACCTCAGCCCCGAGTTTGCCGAGGCATTCGCCATGGAGTGTGAGGCAGTCAAGCGGGTTCGCGAGGACATGGGGCTCACCAACCTCAAGGTGATGATTCCGTTCTGCCGAACCCTCAATGAGGCCGAGCAGGTCATCAAGCTGCTGGCCAGCCACGGTCTGGTACGCGGCGAAAACGGCCTGCAGGTAATCATGATGTGCGAGATTCCAAGCAACGCGGTTCTAGCTGATGAGTTCCTAGACTTCTTCGACGGCTTCTCAATCGGCTCAAACGACCTCACCCAACTGACCCTGGGCCTAGACCGCGACAGCGAACTGGTGGCCAGCGAATTTGATGAGCGCAACCCTGCTGTTCTGAAGCTGATGAGCCTAGCAATCCAGGCCTGCCTCAAGCGCGGCAAGTACGTGGGCATCTGCGGCCAGGGGCCAAGCGACCACCCAGACCTAGCCAAGTGGCTCCTGGATCAGGGCATCGAGAGCATCTCGTTGAACCCAGACACCGTTGTGGAGACCTGGACCAAGTTGGCGGCTGGCATTTAGGCCGTTAGACGAAGCACGAACCAGGCCACGGCTACCAGCGACATCAGGATTACCGCGGCCCCAACCAACACGATTGGCAATCCGTCCACCAGCTTTAGTTTGTGCTCGCTGTGGAAGCCGATCAGCTGCTGCTGGGCTCGGCGGCGATGCAGCCCCGCCCCAGAGGCCACCAGAGCAAAAGCCAGCGCACCCAGGATCATTGAGAAAACGCCGAATTCGTGATCGGTGGCCCTGATTCCTAAGCAAATGCCGCCGGTTAGGGCGAGAAAGGTACGGCGCCAAGCCAACTCCACACGCTCGGGCTGGAGGCCAAAGTCTTCGCGGTGAATATCGGCCTGCTGGCCATCGTTGGGCTGGCTGGTCACTTTACAAAGACACCGATGGCAACGATTACCGCCGCGATGGCGATACCGAGACCCAGCAGCGATGCCACACCCATGCCGGGAAGCACGCGGTTCTCACGCAAGGCAATTTCGGTGTTGGCCCAACCCAGTGCGGCCCGAACCGCAGAGTAGACGCCAAGCAGCAGGAAGATTCCCACTGCGATTCCGCGCAGGGTATCGGAGGCCGGCAACCCAAAGTATTCGAGACCTACTCCGGTGGCAATCAGCGACAGCGAAGTGCGGATCCAAGCCAGGAAGGTGCGCTCATTGGCCAGCGTGAATCGTGGGTCTGGTTCGGTGCCCTTACCATAGACATAGTTTGGGTAACGAGTTTTGGCCATTGCTGATTCCTTCGAGTGGATGCACTATTTACATTATGGTCTTATCCACCACTCAACTGAATGGTGTTGGCGGTTGCGCTGTGGCAGAATCGAGTCATGACCGAGCAGCCCGCTTTTCTGCCACCAACCTTCAAGGTTCCGGATGCGGCAGTAATCATGGCCGATGGGCATCGCCGCATCGAGGCAAACTTCGCCATGGTTGCCGGCTACCGAGCGCTTCAGCTTGATGTGCACCTACCGGTAGCTGAAGGCCCATTTCCTGCGGTGGTTTGGATTCACGGCGGTGGTTACAACATGGGCGATCGTCGAAGCATGTCACCCTGGCTGGAAGCCGCAGATATGGTTGGCAAGACCCTGGCCGAAGGCATCGCATTTGTCAGCATCGAATACCGCCTGGGCTACGAGGCAACCTTCCCGGCGGCGGTGCACGATGCCAACGCAGCCCTGCGCTACCTAGCCCGCTACGCCAAAGACCTGCAGCTGGACACCCAGCGAATCGCGCTCTGGGGCGAGTCTGCCGGTGCTCATCTAGCGATGCTAACCGCCTATACTCGCGGGCAGGATTTCTTCAGGGGCGACCTTGGGGTTCGCGCCGCTAATCCCCTTAACATACGGCTGCTTTTGAACTGGTTTGGCGCCACCGACCTCGCCACCATTAAAAGGCCGATGGATGGCAGCAACGCATCGATGCCAGATGGCTTCCGCTACACCCCCGAGTACTTCAATCTGGGCGCAGACCGCCATCTAGACCCAGACCTGCGCAGGCTAGCCTCGCCCGTGACCCACCTGGCTGGCGCAACAATGCCAACAGTGATCTTCCACGGCACAGCCGACACTATGGTTCCGTTCCAGCAGGCGATTGCCCTGCAATCGGGGCTAACTGCCGCCGGCCAAGCGGTTGAGCTGCACCCCATCAATGGCTCCGAACACGGCTGGATGGGCCAGCCCCAAGAGGTTGTAAATCGAATTGTGAACGATTCGATCGGCCAGATCTCAAAGCATCTGAAGGGCTAGCCATGACTGCAAACCGACCAAATGTGCTGTGGATTACCACCCATGACATCAATCCGCATTTGGGCTCGTATGCAGGAATCTTCCCCGGTGCCGATTACGCCCACACTCCAAATCTGGACCGCCTCGCATCCGAGGGTGTGCAGTACAACTTTGCCTACTCCACCACCCCGGTTTGCGCCCCCTCGCGCTCGGCCATCATCACCGGCTGCTTCCCAACCTCCATCGGCACCATGCACATGCGCGCCAACGCCGTGCCACCCGCCGAGGTGAAGCTGCTTCCTGAGTATTTCCGCGCGGCCGGCTACTACACCACCAACAATTACTTCACCGATTTCCAGGTTGTGACCCCAGCCACAGCGTTTGACGACTGCAGCGACACCGGCCACTGGCGCAACCGGAAGGATGCGGATCAGCCATTCTTCGCCGCCTTCCAAGGCATGATCACGCACGAATCACAGATTTACCTAGACGACGAGGCCTTCTACAAGCGCACCAGCCACGTCACCGTTGAACACCGCCATGACCCGGCAACCGCTCCCCTACCTCCCTACTATCCAGATACCGAGGTGTTCCGCAAAGCTTGGGCTCGATACAACGACCTGATCACCGAGATGGACTGGGAAGTTGGTCAGATTCTGGCTCAGCTAGAAGAGGACGGCTTGGCCGACAACACCATCGTGGTGTTCTGGAGCGAACACGGTTTGGGCATGCCCCGCGGCAAGCGCTGGGCCACCGAGTCTGGCTTGCGCGAGCCTCTTATTGTTCGCTGGCCGGGCAAGATTGCCCCCAACACCAAGAACGACGACTTGGTCTACGTGATGGACCTGGCGCCAACTATGCTGCGCGCGGCCGGGCTGCCCGTGCCAGAACACATGCAGAGCAAACTGCTGTTTGAGGCAGATGGCCATCTGATGGAACCGCAGCACGAGTACGTGTTTGGCGGCCGCGACCGAATGGATGAGCAGGAAGACACCTGCCGCACCGTGCGCGATGCCCGCTTCCGCCTGATTCACAACTACCACCCAGACCGCTCATCGATGCAATACCTGGACTATGCCGATCACCTGGACACCTGGCGCGAGATGCGCCAGCTTTACCTCAAGGAATCGCATCAGCTGGCAGCGGGAGTTCCGCGCACTATTCTCACCCCGCTGCAGCGCAGCATTATGTCTCCGGACCTGCGCACCGAATACGAGCTCTACGACATGATTGCCGACCCGCATGAGACCGTTAACCTTGCGGATGACCCAGCTTACGCAGACACCCTGAATCGCTTAAAGGATGCCATCGCGGGCTGGCAGGCGCAGTTTGGCGACATGGGTCTGATTGCCGAAGACGATCTGGTGGCCGCCTGGCGCCCGGACGGCAAATCGCAGGTCTCGGGCACGCCGATTGCCACGGTTACGGCTGGCAGTATTGAGTTGACTTGCACCACCGATGGGTCATCCATCGGTTGGACCACCATTAGCCCCGATGTCCAACTGCGCGCCATCCCGCCGATTGTGGAACGCTTCTCTATGCCATACGACGGCAGGCAGTGGCAGCTTTACACCCAGCCGCTAAAGCTTGAGCCGGGCACAACCGTCTACGCGCGGTCTTGGCGACTTGGCTTCGACAAGAGCGAAGAGATCGCCATCGAAGCCCTGTAAAAACCGCTAGCGCTTAAGGAATCGGGCGTTGGCGCGAACGTAAAGTGGCAGCGAATCGAAGCCGTGAGTCTCGGTGACCCAGCGGCCACCCTCAACCACAGCACCCGTGAAGTAGTTGGTCCACTTGCCCGCAGGCAGGTAGAACTCCACATCACCGGCAGCGCTAAAGACCGGCGCAACCAGCAGATCTGGGCCAAACATGTACTGCTGATCTACGTACCAGGCGGTTCGGTCTTCTGGGAACTCAAGCAGCATCGGGCGCATCATCGGCGTACCCGAAGCGGTGACTTCCGCCGCAACCTGCTTTAGGTATGGCATCAGCTCTTGCTTTAGCTTGGCAAACTTGCGGGTTACTTCTACGGCCTCTTCATCGAATGCCCAAGGCACACGAACCGATTCATTGCCGTGCAGACGAGAGTGCGAGCTGAGCAGACCAAAGGCCACCCAGCGCTTGAACACCGATGGGTCTGGGTTGCCTTCAAAGCCACCGATGTCGTGACTCCAGTAGCCAAAACCGCTGAGACCAAGGCTTAGACCACCGCGGAGGCTTTCGGCCATCGACTCGAAGCTGGAGGTGTTGTCGCCACCCCAGTGCACCGGCATGGTTTGGCCGCCAACGGCAGCGCTGCGGGCAAACACGATGGCGTCTTCGCCCTTTTGCTCGCGCAGCACCTCCCACACGGTCTGGTTGTAGAGCTGGGTGTAGAGGTTGTGCATCTGCTCTGGGTCGCTGCCATCGTGGTAGACCACATCCAGCGGAATTCGCTCACCGAAGTCGGTCTTAAAACAGTCCACGCCCATCTCAAGCAGCGGACGCAGCTTGGACTGGAACCACTTGCGAGCATCAGGGTTGGTGAAGTCAACGATGGCGTTGCCGGCTTGCCACAGATCCCACTGCCAGACACTGCCGGCGGTGCCACCCGGGCCATCGTTGCGGCGAAGCAGGTAGCCCAGCTTCATTGCCTCATCGAATAGCGGCGAAGCCTGACCAATGTACGGGTTGATCCAGAGCGAAATCTTGAGGCCGGTGGCCTTTAGGCGCGAAAGCATCGCGGCTGGCTCCGGGAAGGTACGAGGATCCCACTCGAAGTCGCACCACTGGTACTCGCGCATCCAGAAGCAGTCGAAGTGGAACACGCTCATCGGGATGTCGCGTTGGCGCATCTCATCGATGAAGCCCTGAACGGTTTGCTCGTCATAGTTGGTGACAAACGAGGTGGAGAGCCAAAGTCCGAAGGACCATTCCGGTAGCTGCGGGGCACGGCCAGTGAGAGCGGTGTACTTCTTGAGGATCTCGGCAGGGGTTGGGCCATAGATGACCAGGTACTCGAGGTCCTGGGTTTCGGCGCTGAACTGAACGCGCTCCACAGCCTCGCTGGCAACCTCGAAGGACACCCGGCCGGTGTGGTTTACGAAGACGCCATAGCCGCCGTTGGTTAGGTAGAAAGGAACATTCTTGTAGGCCTGCTCGCTGCTGGTTCCGCCGTCGGCATTCCAGATGTCAACGCTCTGACCGTTCTTCACAAAGGAGGTGAAGCGCTCGCCCAGACCGTAGACGTTCTCGCCCACACCAAGCGACATCTGCGCCGATAGGTGGTGGCTGCCATCTGGCCCGTTGAAGAAAGCAACAGAGTGCTGACGCTGATGCGCGATTACCTTGCCATCTGCGATGAACTCCAGGTTCCAGGCGTCGCCGGAATGAACTCGCGCCGATAGCGCGCCCGAGGTAATCTGCCAGTAGCCATCGGTGGTCTCAACCGAGACCTTTGAAGGGGCTTCGGAAACCGGATACTTGAGCGCCGGCTTGCCACCCTTGTGATGAGCCAGGCGAACCCGGATGACATCGTCGATTGGCGAATCCAGTTGGATGTCGAAGGTTGCGGTGTTTAGGGTTTGGCCGCGGTGCTTGACCACGTTTGGGGTGGCCAGCACCTGCAGCGCCTGCTTGGCACCTGCAGTTACAGGCTTTGCCGAATATGCGGCCTGTGCCCAGGTAGCGCGAAAGCCCTCGCGCAGCATCCAGAAACCATCAGTGAACTTCATTTATTGCCTCTGTTTGCGTTGCGAGGGCTCTCGCCCTTTTGGAACTTATTTACTTGTGTGGTGCTTTAGCGAGCGAGTGGTCCACCACTGCGCTTGCGAGCAAGTGCGTCTAGGGTTGCAGCGAACAAAAGCACGCCACCCTCAACTAGGAAGTTAACACCGGCCGACATCTGAAGCAGACCCAGACCGTTGTCGATCATGGTGATAACAAGCGCACCGATGGCTGCGTGAGCAAGCTTGCCACGACCACCGAAGAGGCTAACGCCACCCACAACAGCTGCAGCAACACCAGATAGCACGATGGTGTGACCAGCCGAACCATCCACGTTGCCGATACGACTGGAGTGGAATACACCCGAAATAACTGCCAGGAAGGCACAGATCATGAAGGCGTAGATGCGGATGCGGGCAACCTTGATACCGGCACGACGTGCGGCCTCAGGGTTTCCACCAACTGCGTACAGGTGGCGACCAAACTTGGTGCGGTCCAGCACAAACGAACCGATGAACAGAATGGCAATGGTGAATGGAACCACGATTGGCACACCAGCGATTGGGATTACACCCTGGCTGCGGTCTAGGTTCATGAAGCAAACTGCGAAGCCACCGATGGCAAGCAGTGCCGCCACCTTGATGTAAAGAATTGATACTGGTCGGTTGACCAGGCCACTGCGGGCACGACGGCCACGGTCCCAGAAGCCAAGAGCAAGCATCACAACGGCACAGATCACAATCATCAGCCAACCGCCAAAGGCAGGAAGGTTGTTGTTCATGATTGCCAGGATCTCTGGAACCTCAATGCGGTAAACGCCACCCTCGCCCAGCAGGACAAGCTGCATGCCCTGGAAGCCCAGGAAGAAGGCCAACGTAACCACGAAGGACGGAACACCGATTTTGGCCACGATGAAACCAATTACCCAACCGATAACCAGACCGGTGAGGAAGCCCACGATTAGCGCAGGAATCCAAGCCCAGGCAAAGGTCTTGATCATGACGATGAATACCGCCATCGAGACACCGGCGGTAACGCCGGCCGAGAGGTCAATCTCAGCAAGCAGAATCACAAACACCAGTGCGCTGGAGAGCATGGTTAGCTCTGCGGCCTGCACAAACATGTTGGTGAAGTTCAGCTTGGTGAAGAAGAACGGGCTGGAGAATCCGAAGATTACGGCCAGCGCAATGGTGGCACCGATGGCAGGGAGCGATCCCATTTCGCCACCCTTGAGGCGCTGGATGTACTGGTTAGCCTGGTCGCGAAGGGTACCTTCATGTCCGCTTGCTAGCGAGGTTACTTGGTTCGACATGATTATGCGCCTTCCACGTTGATAGCCGAAGTGTCCTGCGAGTGCAGACCAGTGATGTATGAGATGACCTCTGCGTTGTTGGTTTCGCTCACCTTGAGCTGGGCAACCATACGGCCTAGGTAAAGAACTGCGATGTCGTCACAAACCTTGAACACGTCAGAGAGGTTGTGGCTAATCATGATTACGGCAACACCGGAGTCGGCTAGACGGCGAACCAGGTTTAGAACCTGCTCGGTCTGGGCAACGCCCAGTGCAGCGGTTGGCTCATCGAGGATGACAACCTTGGCTTCACGCAGCACCGAACGAGCGATGGCTACGGTCTGGCGCTGACCACCCGAGAGCGAAGACACCTTCTGGCGAACCGACTTCACGGTGCGAACCGAAAGGCTCTGCAGTGCCTTTGTGGCCTGAAGCTCCATCTCGGCCTCGTGAAGGGTGCCGGTGAGCAACTCTTCGTGACCAAGGAACATGTTCTGGACGATGTCCAGGTTCTCGCAGAGAGCGAGGTCCTGATAAACAACTTCGATGCCCAGTGCGCTGGCGGCACGCGGGTTGTGGATCTCGGCGGTTTCACCGAAGAACTTTACGACGCCATTGTCGTAAGGCTGGACTCCAGAGAGACCCTTGATCAGTGTGGACTTACCAGCACCGTTGTCTCCCACCAGTGCGGTAACGCGACCTGGATAAACCTTGA
>JBDLVH010000020.1:0-9476 GCA_039804865.1 Actinomycetota bacterium
CCGCAACTGCCGCTAAGACCACTACCACTCGCAAGCCTGCTGCTCCAAAGCAGAGCGCGTAATAAAGAAACGGATTCATCGTGGCCGCATCTGGCATCGTTAAAGCCGCTCGCAAGCGACTAATCTGGCTCGGCACCATTGCCGTGCTGCTCACCACCATCATTGGCTTGGGCGTTGGCTTCAAGGCCGCGGGTGCAACCTTTGTACCTCAGCTGGCACTTGACCTGCAGGGTGGAACCTCCATCATCCTCACCCCGGCTCTTGAGAGCGGCAAGTCTGTTACCGCAGACCAGCTGAACCAGGCCGTGGCCATCATCCGTCAGCGTGTAGACAGCACCGGTGTTTCCGAGGCCAGCGTCACCACTTCGGGCGACAACAACATCACTGTTTCCATCCCTGGAAAGCCTGATGACAACACCCTCAAGCTAATCGAGGCTTCGGCCAAGCTGCAGTTCCGTCCGGTTCTTGCAACCTCGGCCGGCGTTGCCACCTCATCGGTTGGTTCAAGCACCACCAGCACTGCAAGCCCTGCGCCAAGCGCATCGGCTCCTGCCAGCGCACCAATCGCAACCAGCTCGGCAACCCCAAGCAACGGCAGCGACCTCAACTGGGTAAGCAAGGACCTACAGGCTAAGTACGAGGCTCTCGACTGCTCGAAGCAGTTCCGTACCGCCGGTCAGGTAGACCCAGACAACCAGCCAATCGTCACCTGTGACACCGGTCTAAGCACCAAGTTCATTCTTGGTCCGGTAGAGGTTCAGGGTTCTGACATCGCAACCGCAACCGCATCCACCGTTACCACCTCAACCGGTGCATCCACCGGCGAGTGGGCCGTAAACCTAGACTTCAACGGCACCGGAAGCAAACAGTTTGCTGCGGTCACTCAGCGCCTTTACCCGCTGACTTCGCCACGCAACCAGTTCGCTGTGACCATGGATGGCTACGTAATCACCGCTCCATCCACCAACGCCGTAATCACCAACGGTTCGGCACAGATCACTGGTTCGTTCGACTCCACCAGCGCAACTAACCTGGCCAACCAGCTCAAGTACGGTTCGCTGCCAATCGGCTTCACCGTTCAGAGCGCCGAGAACGTTTCTGCCACCCTGGGTACCCAGCAGCTCTCCAGCGGTCTGCTTGCCGGCGCCATCGGTCTGCTAATCGTCATCATCTACTCGCTGATTCAGTACCGCGGTCTTGCCATGGTCACCATCGGATCGCTAGCAGTTGCCGCAATCCTCACCTACCTCTTGGTATCGCTACTTTCGTGGCGCCAAGGTTACCGACTATCGCTAGCTGGTGTTACCGGTCTGATCGTTTCCATCGGTATTACTGCAGACTCGTTCATCATCTACTTTGAGCGTGTTCGCGACGAACTCCGCGAGGGTCGTAGCCTGTCTGCAGCCATCGACGGCGGCTGGAAGCGCGCAATCCGAACCATTCTGGTTTCGGACGGTATCTCGTTCCTTGCTGCCACCGTTCTCTACGTTCTAACCGTGGGCAACGTTCGTGGCTTCGCCTACACCCTGGGTCTAACCACCATCATCGACATCATGGTTGTGGTTCTGTTTACCCACCCAATGCTGCAGCTACTGGGACGTCTGCCGTTCTTCAACAGCGGACACAAGTTCAGTGGCTTCGATGTAAAGACCATGTCTGCAATCGCCTACGTGGGTCGCGGCCAGTTCCGTGTTGCCGAGCAGTCGGCAACCAAGGTGGCTAAGGCTTCCAAGGAGGCTGCAAAGCGCCAGACCATTGCCGAGCGCAAGGCAGCGGAAAACAACAAGGGAGACGCTAACTAATGTCACGCTTTTCTGACTTCGGAAATGCCCTCTACTCGGGCGAGCGCTCCTTCGACTTCGTAGGTCGTCGCAAGTATGGCTTCGCTGCATCCATCGTGGTTGCGCTTGCCGCTGTACTAATCACCTTCGCCGGTCACGGTGGCTTCAACTTCGGTATCGAGTTCAAGGGTGGTTCGGAATTCCGCGTTACCACCACCGCCAGCTCGGCTACCGCTACTGCAACCACCGCGGTTGACTCGGTTCTGGGCAGCACTGCCCAGGTAAACGTCACCACCGTGGGCACCGACGGCCTGCGCATCCAGACCGAGCGTCTTGATGCCAACACCGCCGAGCAGGTTCGCCAGGCCATCGCCAAGAGCTTCAAGGTTCCGGGCAACCAGGTTGCATCCAGCTTCGTTGGTGCTAACTGGGGTAGCGACGTAACCAGCAAGGCACTCAGCGGTCTGCTTTGGTTCATTGTTCTGGCCGCCATTGCTATGGCGCTTTACTTCCGCACCCTCAAGATGTCTGCCGCAGCGCTTATCGCTCTAGCACACGACCTCTTGATCACCGCTGCAATCTACGGTGCATTCGGCTTCGAAGTAACTCCTGCTGCTGTTATCGGCTTCCTAACCATCCTTGGTTACTCGCTGTACGACACCGTGGTGGTCTTCGACAAGATCCGCGAAAACACCCTTGAGGTTGAGCACAGCGAGACCGCTACCTTCAAGGAGCGCGTCAACCTAGCCATCAACCAGACTCTGGTTCGTTCGATCAACACCTCGGTGGTTGCCGTTCTCCCAGTAGCAGCCATTCTGTTCATCGGAACCCTGCTGCTTGGCGCCGGCACCCTTCGCGACATCTCGCTTTCGCTCTTCATCGGTATTCTTGTTGGCACCTACTCCACAATCTTTGTGGCTGCGCCAATCTACTCGATGTTCCGCGAGAAGGAACCAAAGTACGCTGCTGCAGCAGCGAAGGTCTTGGCTAGCCGCTAAACCAGGCTAAGAGGCAAACGTGAGCGATCCAACTCCTACCGGAAGCATTGGGTCGCTCCGTTCGCGTTTACAGGGCATTTTTGGCAGGGGAGGACCCTACGCCGAAGAGCTCAGCGACATCCTTCGCACAGCTAAAGCCAACCACCCCAAGGCAGACCTCAGCATCATCGAGCGCGCCTTCGAGGTGGCCGAGGAATCCCACAAGGGGCAGTACCGCAAGAGCGGCGAGGAGTACATCACTCATCCGCTTGCAGTCACCAAGATTCTGGCCGACCTGGGCATAGGTGTAACCAGCCTGGCCGCAGCCTTGCTGCACGATACCGTCGAAGACACCCCGTACACCCTCGAGCAACTGACCAAGGACTTTGGCGCCGAGGTTGCCATGCTGGTGGACGGCGTAACCAAGCTGGACAAGGTCAAGTTTGGCGAGAACGCCCAGGCCGAAACCGTGCGCAAGATGGTTGTTGCCATGTCGCGCGACATCCGAGTTTTGGTCATCAAGCTAGCCGACCGCCTGCACAACGCCCGCACCTGGAAGTTTGTACCCGAGGAAAAGGCCCGCAAGAAGGCCCAAGAGACCCTCGAGATCTATGCGCCGTTGGCACACCGATTGGGTATTAGCGCAATCAAGAGCGAGCTTGAGGACATCTCGTTTGGCGTGCTGTACCCAAAGGTTTACGAGGAGATCGTCAACCTGGTTCGTCAGCGCAGCCCAAAGCGCGAAGAGTTCATCGAGCACGTAATCGGCAGCATCGAGGAAGACCTGCGCGAGAACCGTATCAAGGGTCGCGTTGCCGGACGCCCTAAGCAGTACTACAGCATCTACCAAAAGATGGTGCTGCGCGGCCGCGAGTTTGACGACATTTACGACCTGGTTGGCATCCGTGTGATTGTTCCTGAGGTTCGCGACTGCTACGCCATCCTGGGTGGCATTCACGCGCGCTGGCAGCCGGTTCCTGGTCGTTTCAAAGACTATATCGCCATGCCAAAGTTCAACCTCTACCAGTCGCTGCACACCACGGTGATTGGTCCGGCTGGCCGCTCCATCGAAATCCAGATTCGAACTCAGGAGATGCACCAGCGCGCCGAGTACGGTGTTGCGGCTCACTGGAAGTACAAGGAGTCAATCCGCGGTGGCAGCAATGCCGAAGAGGATCTGGCCTGGCTCAAGCACCTGTCCGACTGGCAGGCCGAAACCCAAGACCCATCCGAGTTCTTGGATGCGCTTCGCTTCGAAATCGGTGCCAAGGACGTCTACGTCTTCACCCCGAAGGGCCGCGTAATCGGTCTTCCTACCGGTGGTACTCCGGTGGACTTTGCCTACGCTGTTCACACCGAGGTGGGCCACCGAACCATGGGTGCCAAGGTCAACGGACGCCTGGTTCCACTTGAGACCGTGCTGCAGTCGGGCGATGTGGTGGAGATTTTCACCTCCAAGAGCCCCGATGCCGGACCAAGCCAGGATTGGCTGAACTTTGTAAAGAGCCAGCGCGCCAAGAGCAAGATCAAGCAGTGGGTTGCCGCCGGACGCCGTGAGGACGCGGTTGAAAACGGCAAGGAGGCGCTGGCCAAGGCCATGCGCAAGGCCAACCTTCCGCTAAAGAGTTTGCTTGGGGGAGACCTGCTGGTTCAGCTGGCCTCCGAACTTCACTACACCGACATCACCGCCCTGTACGCGGCGGTGGGCGAGGGTCACACCTCGGCCCAGTCGGTGGTTGAGAAGCTACAGGCAGCACTGCACGTGGAGCAGGAGGCCGATGATTCGGTCTTCGAACTGCCTTCACGCCCAATCTCGGCAACCTCGGCTAACCGTGCCAACAACAATGGTGTGCTGGTGCGTGGCGACGCCGATGTGATGGTGAAGTTGGCCCGCTGCTGCACCCCGGTTCCTGGCGACCCAATCGTTGGTTGGATCACTCGCGGCAGTGGCGTATCGGTGCACCGATCAGACTGCAAGAACATCGCCGACCTGGCCACCCAGCCAGAACGCATGATCGACGTTTCGTGGGCAACCACCTCACGCGGCCAGTTCTTGGTTCAGATTCAGATTGAGGCGCTAGACCGCAACGGTCTGCTTTCGGATGTCACCCGCGTGCTTTCCGAGCACCACGTCAACATCCTCAGCGCCAGCGTTTCCACCAGAGCAGACCGCGTTGCCCTAAGCCGCTTTGTCTTCGAGATTGGCGACCCAAGCATCCTGGATCACCTGCTCAATGCGGTTCGTCGCATCGATGCCGTCTACGACGTCTACCGCGTTCAGCAGTAGGCACTTAGCAGAACATAAAAAAATCCCCCTAACGCAATCGCGTCAGGGGGATTTTCTATAAAACTTACTGAGCCTTCTTGACTACCTCTAGCCAGGCCTTGCGAGCCGCAAGCGCTTCTTCGGCTGCCTTGGTAGCCTTGGCATCCTTCTTAGCCTTGGCTGCCTTGAGGTCTTCCTCTAGCTTGACGATGGAGTCTTCAAGCTGCGAAAGCACCGAATTGGTGCGCTCGATGGCGGCAGGATCGGTCTTGCGCCATTCTTCCTGCTCAACTGCGCGAACCTTGTTCTCAACAGCCTTCATGCGGTCTTCAACTTCGCGAACCTTTTCGCGAGGAACCTTACCGGCCTTCTCCCAACGCGACTGAATGTTGGCAAGAACCTTCTTAGCCTCTGCCAAGCCCTTCTCAGGCTTTACATTCTTCTCGGCCTCAGCAATGAGCTCTAGCTTCACGGCTAGGTTGGCGGCGTATTCGGTGTTCTCAACGGCAACAGCCTCGCCCTTAGCCGAGTAGATTGCGTCTCCGGCAGCCTTGAAGCGAGCCCAAAGTTCGTCGTCGGTCTTGCCCTGCGAACGGCCAGCGGCCTTCCACTCGTCGAGCAGCTTGCGGTACTCAGCAACGGCGTCGGCGCCCTTGCTTACCAGTGCCTCGGCAGCGGTGACGATTGCAACCTTCTTGCCCTTTACGGCCTTGTTGGTGGCGTCTAGTCCGGCGAAGTACTGGCGCTTGGCTGCGTCAAACTTAGTGCGAGCAGCCGAGAATCGCTTCCAAACCACATCGGCCTCAGACTTAGGCAGCTTGGAGCCGGTCTTCTGCAGGGTCTGCCACTGCTCGAACAGTGCGGTCATCTGGGCGGCGGAGTTCTTCCACTGAGTCTTGGCGGCGTCCTGGTTGGCAATCGCCTCGGCGGCCTCTGCAATTGCAACGCGGGCAGCAAGCGCCTCAGCGATGGCCTCCTTGTTGACTTCCTGCTTGGCGGCAACCTGCTCGGTGATCTTGCCGGAAACTGCCTCAACGCGAGCGCGAAGTGCGGCGATGTCGCCAACAGCGTTTGGCTCAACCAGTTCGGCCTTTAGGGTTGCCAGGTTCTTCTTCAGCGAGTTGGCGTCAGCCTTGGCTGCAACGCGCTGCTCGAAGATCTTTACCTGACCCTCAAGGTCTGCAAACTTGCGCTCGTAGAAAGCCAGAGCTTCCTCGGCAGTAACGTTTGGGTACTGACCAACGCGGCGCTCAACACCACCCTCGATAACGAATACGTTGTTCTCGGCGTCTACGCGACCGAATGCTGGGGTGTTGGTTGCCACTTGAGTGCTCCTGTGTTTGATGGCGTTGCTAGAAACGCCCTTGAAAAGACGCTTCTAGTCTACTTTGACTACTTAAGGCTGATTGCGCCGATTTTGGTGCTAACCGCTGGCTTGCCATCGGTGCCGCCACCAGCAACGCCGGCTGCAGCGATGCTGTCCACAATCTTCATGCCGTTAGATACCGAACCGAAGACGGTGTAACCACCGGCCGCGTCGGCTGGGATGGTGCTGTCCTTGTAGACGATGAAGAACTGCGAGCCCATCGAACTGCCGTTGCCGCCCTGGCGAGCCATGGCAAGCACGCCGGCTTTGTAGACGTTGTCGGTTGGTGCGTTCTCGATTGGCCCCCAGCTGTAGCCTGGGCCGCCGGTGCCATCGCCCTTAGGGTCGCCACACTGCAGCACGAAGATGCCCGCGGTGGTGAGACGGTGACAGCTGACCTGGCTGAAGAAGTTCTTCTTGGCAAGGGTTACGAAGTTGGCCACGGCCTGAGGCGCCTTTGCGCCATCCAGGGTCAGCCATAGCTTCTGACCATTGATCTGCATGTAGCCAGACCAGGTGCGGTTCTCGGCAAGAGCCGGGCTAGGAACGTTGGCAGCGTTGGTTGCGGTAGGCGCCGGGGTAGCCGAAGAGGTACCGGTTGGGCTTGGGCTAGCTGCGTTGAGCTGCCCGGTAACCGCAGCGTGGCCGTAGGTTGCTGCAAGTGCAATCACAATGGCAACCACCGAGACCACGATGGCGAAGCGGTTGTCGTTTTGGCGCTTTCCAGCTGCCTCTTCGCGCTGCCTAACCTTGGCCTCGTAGGCGCGCTTGCGTGCCTCGGCCTGTGCCTTGATTTCCTTGTTGCTAGCCACTTGGACTCCCGTCGGTAGGTCTTGGGTCCACATGGGACACACCTAACAGATTTTATGGCATTCTGGGTCAGTGACCGATGACCCGAACCTCTTCGCCACGGCCGTGCCGTTGGCCGCTCGGATGCGTCCGCGCGATTTGAGTGAAGTGGTTGGTCAGCAGCACCTGCTCAAGCCCGGCTCACCGCTTCGTCAACTGGCCACTCCGGTCACCGATGCCGCCCGCGCGGCAACCACATCGGTGCTGCTCTGGGGCCCACCGGGAACCGGCAAGACCACCCTGGCTCAGGCCATTGCCCGTGAGTCTGGCAGACGTTTTGTAGAGCTCAGCGCAATCACCGCCGGTGTTAAAGAGGTGCGCGAGGTTATGGTTGCTGCCCACCGAGAGCGCGACGCCTACGGTACCGGCACACTACTTTTCTTGGACGAGATTCACCGCTTCAGCAAGGCTCAGCAGGATGCCCTGCTTCCGGGAGTTGAGGCCGGTTGGGTGGTGCTGATTGCCGCCACCACGGAGAACCCTTCTTTCAGCGTGATTGCGCCGCTGCTCAGCCGTTCGCTGTTGCTGACACTGGAGCCACTTGCCGAACCCGATATCGAAGAACTGCTGAGGCGAGCCGTGACCGATCGTCGCGGACTGGACGGCCAGGCTTCACTGACCGATGCGGCACTTGCCCAACTGGTGCTGCTTGCCGGTGGCGATGCCCGACGAGGACTCACCATTTTGGAGTCGGCCTTCGGCAACGCCCGCGAGAACTTTGATGGCCAGCTGCCGATTGTGATCGACCTGCCCAACGTAGAGGCATCGCTGGATCACGCGCTGACTCGCTACGACAGAGACGGCGACCAGCACTACGACATCATCAGTGCCTTTATCAAGAGCGTGCGAGGCTCGGATGCCGACGCGGCCATTCACTGGCTGGCCCGAATGATCGAAGGGGGAGAGGACCCAAGGTTCATCGCCCGCCGCCTTATGATTCTGGCCGCCGAGGACATCGGTCTGGCCGACCCACAGGCACTGCCACTAGCTGTGGCAGCCTTCGAAACCGTGCAGCAGATTGGCATGCCAGAGGGCAGGATTCCTTTGGCCGAGGCAACCATCTATCTGTGCCTGGCACCCAAGAGCAACGCGGCCTACAACGCCATCAATGCGGCCATCGAAGACGTGCGCGCCGGTCTGCAGCCAGGCGTGCCAAAACCGCTGCGATCGTCCAACTATGCCGGCGCCAAGGGTCGCGGTAACGGCGTTGGATACAAGTACCCCCACGATGACGCCCGCGCCATCGTTGAGCAGCAATACGTGGCCGACAAGGTTGCGAAACGCCGCTACTACCAGCCCAAGGAAGTTGGCTTCGAGCGCGAACTTTCCGAGCGCTGGGCCAGACTTCGCGACATCATTCGCGGCAACAAAAAGCAGTAGGTGCTTGGCTCGCAGCCCGCGCCCCTGCTAAACTAGGCAGGTTGCCGACTGGAGTGTTCGTACGCGGCTGTAACGAACCTCAACGGAGCGAACCAGCGCATTAGCCAGCTGGATCGTGGCGATTAGACAAAAACCAAACCTCATCGGTTGTTGTCTTTTTTGTGAACAAACCGCTATTGACTCCCAAAGGGGAGTCCGTGAAAGGAAAACGTGTCGAAGACTACACGTTCCCGCAGCACCACTCGTAAGAGCCGTGCACTGGGAATTGCACTAACCCCAAAGGCTGCCAAGTACCTTGAGAAGCGTCCATACGCTCCAGGTCAGCACGGCCGTACCCGCAAGAAGGCCGACAGCGACTTTGCCGTTCGTCTACGCGAGAAGCAGCGTCTACGCGCTCAGTACGGTATCCGTGAGGCACAGCTTCGCAAGACCTTCCAGGAAGCCAAGCGCACCGAAGGTCTAACCGGTGAGAACCTCGTAGAGCTTCTAGAGATGCGCCTCGACGCACTTGTACTGCGTGCCGGCTTTGCCCGCACCATTGCACAGGCTCGTCAGATGGTTGTACACCGCCACATCCTCGTAAACGGTGAGCGCGTTGACCGCCCATCGTTCCGCGTAAAGCCAGGTCAGCAGATCCACGTCCACGAGAAGTCGGAAGGCACTGAGCCATTCCAGGTTGCCGCAGCCGGTGGCCACGTAGACGTACTGCCTCCAGTACCTGGTTACCTAGACGTAAAGCTAGACAAGCTAACCGCTGTTTTGCTTCGTCGTCCAAAGCGTGTTGAAGTACCAGTCACTTGTGAAGTTCAGCTTGTGGTTGAGTACTACGCAGCTCGCTAGTAGTTTCTAACTAACGA
>JBDLVH010000021.1:0-5461 GCA_039804865.1 Actinomycetota bacterium
GTTGGCATAGCCGCGCAAAACGCCGGCTACCTAGAAACCAAGCGTGACCGCATGGGTCACATGATTCCGGACGAGGTATAAACATGAGCGGTGCGGGAGCCCCAAAGCTAAACATTGACGCATCTGGACTAGCAATCACCGTGATTGTTACCAGCTGGCACACCAACATCACCGATGGCCTATTGGCCGGTGCCGAGCGCGCACTAAAGGCCGCCGGAAACGACATCTACACTGTGGTTCGCGTGCCTGGTGCCTTCGAGTTGCCGCTGGCAGCTCAGTGGGCAGCCGAGGACGGCGCCGACGCCATCGTAGCTCTGGGCGTTGTGATTCAGGGCGACACCCCTCATTTTGACTACGTCTGCAAGGCAGCCACCGATGGCCTTAACCGCGTGCAGCTTGACTACAGCGTGCCAGTTGGCTTTGGCCTGCTGACCGTGAACACCGAGCAGCAGGCACTAGACCGTGCCGGCCTCGAGCACTCCCGCGAGGACAAGGGCGCAGAAGCCGTTGAGGCAGCTGTGCTGATGGCTCGCCTGGCACCGGACGCCGAGTAGCGTTCACCACACAAACCAACTGAGTTTTCAGTTGCTTTAGTTAGGATTAGGGCTATGAACGCTTCTACTTATGAACTGATCACCGGCATTCTCGTAATCTTGCACCTCATCGGTGTCTCAAGTCTGCTGGGTGGTTTCCTCACTCAGATGAAGGACCTGAAGAACGGTGGCCGCATCGTTCCAGCAATGATGCACGGCGCCTGGCTGCTACTGGTAACCGGCTTTGCGCTGGTTGGCATGGTTGGCATGTCTTCGGGCGTTGCTGGTCTAGACCCAGAGCACGTAAACAACCTGGTGCTTGCCGCCAAGGCAATCATCATCACCGTGATCTTCTTCATGGCCTACGGCTTCAGCAAGAAGGACCTCAGCACCCGCAAGTGGGTTCTGCCACTTATTGCTGTGCTCACCATCACCAACATTGCTCTTGCAGTGCTTGGCCCAATCGTAGAGAGCGGCGCAGCAACCGGAGCCTAAAGCTTCGCGCTGAACCGCAAAAGAAAGACCCCGGCCTGGCGGCTGGGGTCTTTTACTTTGCCCAACTGATGTTGGGGCGGTCTTTGGTTTAGCGCATAAACAGCTTGGTAAGTCGGCTGGTTGTGATGGTCAGGCCTGCAACCACCATGACCACAAAGTAGAGCGCATGGCCGGCCAGAGGCCAACCGATGTTGCCAAGGGTCAAACTGCGAATCAACTCCACCGCCTGCGATAGTGGGAGCGAGTGCACGGCAATCTGCAACCAAACCGGGTAGTTGTTGATTGGGTAGAAGGTGCCGCTGAACAAGAACATCGGCAGCAGGAAGAAGAAGATCCACTGCAGCTGATGGAAGTTGCGCATAAAGGTGGTGACCGCCATGCCAACCGCCGCAAAACCGAACGCCACCAGCATGGCCGCCGGAACCGCCAGCAGACCCCACCAGCTTGGAATCAAGCCCATCGGCACCACAATCGCCATGAAAGCCAGCGAGTAGGTGAGCCCGCGAAGCAGCGCCCAGCCAATTTCACCGATGGCCACATCGAATGAACCAAGGCTGGTTGCCAACATGGCCTGATAGATCTTGCTGCGCTGCATCTTGAAGAACACATTGAAAGTGCTGTCGAAGATGGCACCGTTCATTGCGCTGGTGGCCAGCAGCGCCGGCACGATGTAGGCCATGTAAGGAACGGCGTGACCCGAGCCATCGGTGACGGTACCAATCAGCTTGCCGACACCCGCACCGAATGACAGCAGGTAGAGCACCGGCTCAAAGAAGCCGCTAACAATGGCCAACCAGTTGTTGGTGCGAACCGCAACCGCATTGCGTTCGATGAGGCTGGAACCTCGACCCGAGTAAACCGATGCGCCCAGTTTGCCCGCGCGCTTTTCGGCGATGGCAACCGCCTGAGATACCGCGAGATTAGTAATCATGACTGGTACAACCGTTTCTTGAATACCGGGTAGGTGAGGCCCATGCCAACCACAAACATCACTGCAAAGTAGGCGATGTGAACCAACAGCAACCAGGTGGGCAGCGGGGTGCCAATGGTGATGGCGCGACCCAGATCGCTGGCATGCCACAGCGGCAGCAGCCAACCAACCCACTGCAGGTAAACCGGTGCCAGATTCAGCGGATAGAAGGTTCCGCTGAACAGAAACATCGGAACCATGATGAAGCGGTTGAGCACATCGAAGACGTTGTTGGACGAATCTAGCCGACTGGTCACCGAGAACACCAGGGCGGCCCATGCCACCGAGGAGCACACGCCAACAATAAAAAGCGGCAGGAAACTGGCGATTGGAATGGCACCGAAGAGCACCATCACCGCACCATAGAAACCGCTGGTGAATATTCCGCGGAAGATGGCCACAATCATCAGACCGTTGGCAATCTGCTTCTCGTTGAGGCTGGTGGCGGCAAAGGCAAAGAACGACTTGTCCCAGACGAAGCCATCCAAAACTGGTCCGGTAACCTCGTCCACGATGCCCTGAATGGCAGCCGATGCCAGTAGCGCCGGCGCCACAAACTGAAGGTAGCTCACACCATCGATACCGTGACCGCCGGTGTTCTTGTCAACCAGTGCGCCCATGCCCACACCGAAGGCGAGCAGGTTCATCACCGGGTTGCCAAGACCGAAGGCGATCAGTGGCGCCCACCACTTGCCCAGGTTGCGGAAACGGTAGGCGGCCATGCGCCAGGTGCCGTTTCGAGTTGCCTTGACCGGGTCTACGGCCTGGCCAGGCGTGAAGGTTAGGTTGGTCATTGCTTAGTCCACCAGGGTTCGACCGGTTAGACGAAGGAAAACGTCTTCGAGGCTGGCACGACGAACCAGCGAGGTCACCGGGGTGAGTCCCAGGGCGTGAATCTTCTCTAGAGCCTGCTCGCCGTTTTCGGTGTAGATCAAGATGCGGTCCGGCAGCACCTCGAGGCGCTCGGCCAGCGGCTCTAGTAGCGACGCGGTCTGCTCGTTGCGGTCGGTGCCGAAGCGAACCTCCAGCACCTCCTTGGAGGCGTAGGTCTTGATCAGGTCGGCTGGGCTACCCTCGGCCATGATCTGGCCCTGGTCCATCACAATCAGGCGGTCGCAGAGCTGCTCGGCCTCATCCATGTAGTGAGTGGTGATGACGATGGTGACGCCGCTCTCCTTGAGGCGGAACAAGCGGTCCCAGAGAATGTGGCGGGCCTGTGGATCCAGGCCGGTGGTTGGCTCGTCCAAAAGCAAGATCTCTGGCTCGTTCACTAGGCCGCGCGCGATGGCAAGACGACGCTGCATGCCGCCAGACATCTCTTCAACCTTGTTGTCACGCTTGTCCTCCAGCTGGGCAAATGCCAGCAGGTCTTCGATCTTGGCCTTGAGGAACTTGCGGCTGAGGCCGAAAAAGCGGCCGTAGATATAGAGGTTCTCCCAAACCTTCAGCTCGTTGTCCAGCAGGTCCTTCTGCGGAACCACACCGAGGTGGGCGCGAATCTCGGGACCCTTGAGGTTTGGGTCCTTGCCCAGAATCTCGAGGGTGCCATCGGTGCGCTGCGAGACGGCTGAAATCATCTTCATTGTGGTGGACTTGCCGGCGCCATTAGGGCCCAGCAAACCGAAGGATTCGCCGCGACGAACTTCAAAATCGATGCCCTTTACGGCTTGAAAGTCTCCGAAGACCTTCTTGAGACCCTTGGCCTTAATCATGATTTCTTGAGTCAAGAATCGCTCGCTTCTGCATCTTTGGTTGCTGAACCGCCACACATTTTGGGGCAGCATTTCAGACTACAACAACCACTGATATCCTAAGTTCATGACTGCCAGCCTGCCCGCCAAAAAGGTGCGCACCGGCAATACCCGAGTAACCGGCAAAGAGCAGTACTACACTCCCCCGAAGTTGGCGCTTGAACTGACCCAGCGGCTGGCGGCTTTGGTTGACACCGATGGCGATGTGGCGTTTGCTGCCCGCACCATCTTGGAGCCGGCCGGTGGCACCGGGGCGTTCATCGGGGCGGCCAAGCAACTGGGCGCAACCAATTTTTTGTCATTCGATATAGAGCCAAAGCACCCGCAGGTAACCAAGGCCAACTTCCTAGAACAAAAACTTGGCCCGGTCTTTGGCGCAGTCACCCTGGGCAACCCGCCATTTGGTCGCAACAACGCCCTCAGCATTCCGTTCTTCAACCACGCCGCGGCCCACAGCGACTACATCGCGTTCATCGTGCCACGATCTTGGCGCAAGTGGTCGGTTATCAACCGCCTTGACCGACAGTTTCATTTGGTTGAGGACCACGACCTGGTGATCGACTACGTGGACGATCAGGGTCAGCAAATTTCGGACAGAAAGCGCCTCAACACCTGCTTCCAAATTTGGCAGCGTCGCGAGGAAAAGCGCCCACTGATATCGGTGTCCGATCAGGGCCTGGTGGCAAAGACCACCCCTCAACTTGCCGATGCGGCACTAACAGTATTTGGCTACAACTGCGGTCAGGTAACCACCGATTTTCCACGCCAACCCAACACCACCAAGATGTTTTTGAAGCTGCAGCACCCGAGGGCGCTGGCCGCCCTGCAATCGGTGGACTTCAGCCGTTTCTTCAAGAACACCGCGTATACCGAGGCGCTGAGTCTTCAGGAGATTAACTACCTTTTGAACGAGGCTATTTTGGGGAATCCAAACCTGATCGAAGAGGTTTAATCAGCCATGAGCATGATGGGCGGCCGAGGCCGCAACCGAATGGGCGCAAAGGCCGACAAGAACGAACCGAAGGCTACCTTTAGGCAGCTCTGGCCGTATCTCATGCAGCACAAGCGCTCGCTCTGGGCAGCCACCGGCCTCTCGCTTTTGGGTGCGGTTCTTTCGCTGGCTCAGCCACTGCTGACCGGTCAGGTTATCAATGCCGTGCAGCACAAGGGCAACGTTTGGGGTCCGGTGTCTCTGCTGATCGCGCTCGTCTTGGTCAGCGGTTTCTCGGGTGGCTGGATGTATTACATCCTCACCCGCACCGGCGAGGGTGTGGTGCTCTCGGCTCGCAAGTCACTGGCCTCTCGCCTGCTTCGCCTACCAATCCACGAGTATGACCAGCGCCGAACCGGCGACCTAGTCTCGCGCGTTTCCAGCGACACCACCCTGCTTCGCACCGTGCTAACTCAGGGCTTGGTTGATGCCGTGGGCGGCGTGCTTATTTTCTTTGGCTCTGCAGTTGCCATGCTCATCATCGACCCGATTCTGCTGGGCTGCACCATCGCAGTACTGGTGGTTGCCATGGCCGCAGTGGTTCTGGTTGCCACCCGCATTCGCCGCTCCACCACCAAGGCTCAGGAGCGCGTTGGCGCTATGTCTGCCGCCGTAGAGCGAGCCCTAAGCGCCGTGCGCACCATCCGTGCCGCCCGTGCCGAGGCCCGCGAATCGGATGAGATTGCCCGCGACGCAGACTCGGCCTATCAGCAGGGTGTTC
>JBDLVH010000022.1:0-25443 GCA_039804865.1 Actinomycetota bacterium
CGAAGCAGGAGCTGGTGTCGATTGGCCAGGACGTGGAGAGCAAGACCCTAACCCAGGCCGTGCGCTGGTTTGCCGAGCGCCGCGTGCTGCTAGACGGTCACCGCACCATCATCTTTAGCTAGGCCTTTCTAGATGGGTCATTGGCCCTAAACCTAGCCGCCAAACCATTCGCCTGACAGGTAAAAACTGTACCTGTCAGGAGCACCTGGCCTGGGCGCCGCCAAACCTAAACTCAAAGAGTGAAGAAAAGCGTGCTCAACCTGTTTGCCGTGGCCTCCGGCGTTGCCGTTGGCAACCTCTATCTGATTCAGCCGTTGCTGGGCGAACTAACCAAAGACCTGCACACCACCACCGCCCAAAACGGCTGGTTGGTCACCGCGGTTCAGCTTGGTTACGCCACCGGAATCATGTTGGTGCTGCCACTTGGCGATCTGGTCGATCGTCGCAAGATGGCACCGATCATGCTGGCCCTGGCCGGCCTAAGTCTGGTGGCAGCCGGCCTGGCCAACAGCTATCTGTGGCTGCTGCTTGCTCTTGGCATATTGGGCGTCAGCACAATATCGGGGCAGCTGCTGGTTCCGCTGACCAACGAACTCTCCGATGAAACTTCCCGCGGTCGCAACTCCGCCAAAGTGGTCTCTGGCATGATTCTGGGCATTCTGCTGGCCCGCACCGCCAGCGGCGCCCTGACCGACCTCATCGGTTGGCATCTATCTCTGGTCATCTTCGGTGCCATCAACATTGTTTTAATGGTGTTGATTCGTAGCGCGATTCCTACACTGCCTGCCCGCCCAAAGCAGAACTACTTCGCACTGCTTTCGGGGGCACCAAAGTTGCTGTTCCGCAACCCACGCGCCTACGGCCTAATGCTGGTTAGTGCGGTTTCGCTCTTTATCTTCAGCGTTGTGTGGACCGGCATCACGTTCTTGTTCACCTCGGCTCCGTACCACTGGAGCTCGGCTCAGATTGGGCTCTGGGGTCTGGTTGGCGCGGCCGGCGCTCTGGGTGCCCGCGTGGTTGGGCCTTTGCTAGACAAGGGTTATGCCCGCGCCGTCACCATCGGTGCCTGGCTTATTGCCGCGGTTTCGCTGGCCATCGGCTCATTTGCCAGCTCGGGTATCGCGTTCGTAGTCATCATGCTCATCGCAATGGACTTTGGCTCGCAGGGCATCAACGTCAACAATCAGACTCGCCTGCTAACCACCTTTGCCGAGGCCCGCAGCCGCATCAACGCCACCTACGTGACCACCAACTTCATCGCGGCAGCCATCGGTTCGGCTGTCACCTCAACCCTCTGGCCAACGCTGGGTTGGCAGGGTTTGATGTGGCTTTGCGCCGGCCTGGCACTGGTTGCTCTGGGCGGTTGGTTCGCGGTTGGTTACGGTTCCAGCCTGCGCTCCGATGGCAAGTAAGCCGGCCTAACTAGCCCTTTTCAAACAGGCGCTTACCCACCGCGGTCTTTGCCATCGATGGGAAAACCAGGCCGTGCATTGGCCAAACCAGCCACCAGTAAACGTGCCCAAGCAGACCACGCGGAGCGTAGATTGCAACCTGGGTCAAAATGGTGCCGCCGGTTTCCAGGTCTGGTTCAACCGCAAACTCCAGCCAAGCCAAACCGGGCATCTTCATCTCGGCGCGCAGGCGAAGCAGCTTTGGCCTGATCAGTTCCTCAACTCGCCAAAAGTCGACGGCATCGCCAATCTGTAACAGGGCTGGGTCTCGTCGTCCGCGACGAAGGCCCACACCACCCACTAGGCGGTCGGCTAAGCCCCGAAGTTCCCAGGCCCAGGATGCGGTGGAGTAGCCGTTGTCGCCACCGATGGCTTCCACTCGGGCCCACACGGTTTCAACTGAATCTTGCCCGCGAACTACTCGCACATCTTTGTAGAGCGAGCCACCAGCCCAGTCTGGGTCGGTTGGTAGCGGCTCCGATGGCGTGCCCGGCACCGAGGCGTCGGACCAGCGAGTTTCCACCCGAGCATCCTTGATCTTCACCAGGGCCAGCTTTACCGCACGGTCCATCGGGGTGAGGCCGCCTTCTGGGTCTGGAATCAGCTCACGAATCTGCGACGGCTGGGCCACCACCTCGTTCTTGAGGCTCTCCACCAAGCGGCTGGCCAGGGTGTACGGAACCGGGGTGACCAGCCCTACCCAGCCGGCCGAAAGCCTTGGGCTTAGCACAGGCACCGGGATGATCAAGCGCCGGCGCAAACCGGCAGCCTTGGCGTAGCTCTGCATCATGTCGGCGTAGGTAAACACCTCTGGGCCACCGATATCGAAGACACCGGAAATCGATTCGGGGATGGCTGCGGCACCAACCAGGTAGCGAAGCACATCTCGCACCGCAAGCGGCTGGATTCGATTCTTGACCCACTTTGGCGTGGTCATCACCGGCAGTCGCTCGGTTAGATAGCGCAGCATCTCGAACGATGCCGACCCCGAACCAATCACAACACCGGCTCGCAGTTCGATGGTGGGAACGCCGGATTCGGCAAGCAGCACTCCGGTATCGGCACGGGCCTGCAGGTGCGGTGAGGCTTCCTGTCCCGGACTGATGATTCCGCCCAGGTAAACCATTCGGCGAACTCCGGCGGCCTTAGCGGCCTGGCCAAACTGCGTGGCCATAGTGCGCTCCAGCGATTCGAAATCGCCCTTCACCATCAGTGCGTGCAGCAGGTAGTAGGCAACGTCAACACCGGCCAGGGCCGCCGCGAGCGCCTTGGGATCTTGGGCGTCGCCGCCCACCATCTCAACCTGATCAATCCAGGGATGGCTTTTTAGCCGCTCGGGGTTTCGAGCCAAAACTCTAACCCGATAGCCGTGCTTGAGAAGCTCAACAATTAGTCGGCCACCTATATAGCCGGTGGCTCCGGTAACCAGGCAGAGCGCGGGCGCGCCATCGTTGCTCCGCAGCAGCGGAAGACCGGCGGTAAGCGACTCTGTCATAGTGTTTCAAACCCTATCGCTAGAGCATGAATATCCGAAGACTAGATGCTGAGTCCGTGACCAAACTTGAAGATCGGGTCCTGGGTGTCAAACGGCATGTCCGAGCGGCTGGCAACTACCGCAGCCATCGAACGAGGCAGCTCGAAAGGCAGCTTGGCCTCCGACTTGACTCGGCCAAACAACACGTCCAGCAGCGCCTCTGGGCGGGCGCCGAAGTTGGCAACGATGGCCGGAATGGCCTCCAGCAACGGAGTCAAAATGGCAGGACGGTCCATGTAGACGTCCAGGATGGTTGGCACCTTGGCGGCCACCGATAGCAGGTGCTCGCGCGCCTCATCCGTGAAGTCCAGCGAGCCGGCGTGGAAGAACGACTCGAATGCCTTTGGTCGTGGTTCAAACGGAGCCTTGACGCGCAGGATTGCGAAGTCGGCCTCTTCAGGAGTGGCAACGACCACACCGTACTTTGCTGCGACCTCGGCCTCGATGCCCTCAACGTACAGCTTTGGAGCACCGGCAAGAGGAAGCAGGGCAACGCCGGCAACCGGGTTGTTCTGAAGCACAACAATCGAACGCTGCTGAGCGCGGAAACCGGCCTCGCGGAAGTCGGCGCGGCCAACAATCTTGGCAGCCTCGGCCGGGTCAACCATGGCGTTGTCAAACAGGCCAAGCTGAATCTTCTGCTTGATCAGGCGACGCACCGAAACATCGATGCGTTCCTCACTAATTAGGCCGTCACGCACTGCCTCCACCAATAGATCGGTGCAGAACTCACCACCAAACTGGTCAACGCCAGCCTCGATGGCACGCACTAGGCGCTCCTTCGGCGAGAGGTGCTCCAGACCCCAGGCGCGGGCCTCCCACATGTCGCCCATGATTGGGTGCTCGTTGATGATGCCCCAGTCGGTGCAGACCACGCCATCGAAGCCAAGCTTGTTGCGCAGCAGATCGGTGATGATCTGCTTGTTGAAACCGAACGCAACTTCTTCGATCTTTTCGCCATTTACATTGAGGGCGATTGGCTGGCCGTAGTAAGGCATCATCTGTGCGGTGCCGGCTGCGATTGCGGCCTTGAATGGCTCCAGGTGGTAGTCAAAGTTGTTGCCCGGGTACACCTGCTCCTTGCCGTATGGGAAGTGCGGGTCTTCGCCGTCCTTCTGTGGACCGCCACCTGGGAAGTGCTTGGTCATGGTGCTCACCGAGGTTGCGCTGAGTTCTTCACCCTGGAAGCCCTTGACGTACGGGCCAACCAGTTTGGAGGTAAGCTCGGCGCTCTCGCCAAAGGTGGCTCCGCCGCGGGCCCAGCGAGGCTCGGTGGCTAGGTCAATCTGCGGGTGCAGCGCGGCGCGCAGACCCACCGAGATGTACTCCTGACGGGCGATGTCGGCAAACTCGCGAACGGTTTCTGGGTCACCGATTGCGGCCAGACCCATGGTCTCCGGCCACTCCGAGAAGATGCCGGCACGCATGGCGGCACCAGGGTTGTCGGCGAAGGCGTGACGAGGGTCGGTGCTGATGGTGATTGGCACCTTGAAGCCAGCATCGCAGGCAATCTCCTGCAGCTGGTTGTGCCACTCGGCGAAGGCCTCGGCGGTTGACGCGGTGGCCACTGCGTTGAAGTGGCTGATGCGAAGTTCGCGAATCATGCGCTCGGTAATCTCGCCGGTCATCGGGCTGGCTACGGTTGGGTCGCCAACGAATGCCATGGCGTGGAACATCTGACCGGCCTTGTCCTCCAGGGACATCGAGGCGAGGATTTCCTCTACCTTGGCGGCTAATTCTGCATTGGTTAGCTTGGCCATTAGGCGCCCTTCACTAGTTCTGCGATCACAATCTTTTTCATGCCCAGCATTGCTTGCATTGCAAACTGCGCCGCCACAGTGTCTGGGTTGCTGAGGCACTCCATTAGCTGCTTTGGAACAATCTGCCAGCTGAGACCAAACGCGTCATAGAGCCAGCCACACTGGCTCTCGCGGCCGCCATCGGCAAGCAGCGCGTTCCAGTAGTAGTCAACCTCTTCCTGGCCATCCACGCTAAGCATTAGTGAGGAAGAGTAGTTCAGTTCCTCGCCACCAGGGAAGCCCATGCCGCGAAGTTGGTAGTCAAAAATGCTGAACTCGGCGTCCATGATGGAGTTGTCGCCCAGCGGCAGGTTTGGGTTGGCAAGCTTGAAGTTCTCGCCAAAGATTTCCGAGTAGCGAGCGAGGGCCGAGCCCAAGTTCTGCGGGTACCAGAAGCATGTTTTCACCGATGGAGTTGAGGTCATGAGCCGATTCTAAACCAATCGGTTATGCGGTTTTATAAAACTCGTACCTAGTATGAACTCATGGTTCGTATCGCATCGCGCTATCTGACTTCACTCCTTGCCACACTGCTGGTTGGTTGGCTAGTTTTGGCCGGCACTTCTGTTGGCGCCAAAGCCGATTCGGCGGCTATTCAGCCGGCACCAAACAAGACCATCACCACCAGTTCGGTGGGTATTCAGATGTTCATGTGGCCGTGGGCTTCGCTCACCGATGAGTGCACCTCAACCCTTGGCCCAGAGGGCGTGGACTGGATTCTGGTTTCGCCACCTCAGGAAGACATCAAGGGCGGCCAGTGGTGGACTCACTATCAGCCGGTCTCATATCAACTGAACAGCCAGCTGGGCACCGCCGATGAGTTTGCCGGCATGGTCAGCGCCTGCAACAAGGCTGGCGTGCAGGTGATTGTGGATGCCGTCATCAACCACATGACCAATAGCACCGGAGTCGGATACGCGGGCACGGCCTTCACCAAGTACAACTACCCCGGCCTCTACAGCGCCACCGACTTCCACTCGGGCCTGGAATCAACCGACCCAAACTACTGCGGCAGCGAAATCTCCAACTACAACGACACCTTCCAGGTGGTGCACTGCGAACTGGGAGGTCTATCCGATCTGGCCACCGAGAGGCTTTCGGTGCGTGCCACCATCGCCGGGTATCTGAATCACTTGATCGACTTGGGAGTTTCGGGATTCCGAATCGACGCAGCCAAGCACATCGGCATTACCGACCTAACTGCCATCCATGCGCTACTTCACAACGTCAACGGCAATCCCCCGTACTTCCTCAGCGAGTCCATCGGCTCGGCGGATGACAACACCCCTTACACCACCCTCGGTGACGTTTTCGCCTGGAACTATCAGACCAATCTCACCCAAGTTTTCAGTGGACTCCGAACCATGGCGGCGCTTCCAGGTGGCGACAAGCAGGTTGGCCCCGCCAACAACACCGTGATCATGGTTAGCAACCACGACACCGAACACCACGGCCCAACCGCGATCACCTACCGCGACCCAAAGACCTACCTTGCGGCCAGCGCCTACCTGCTTGCCACTCCGGTTGGTAAGCCCATGCTCTACACCGGCTACGCCTTTAGCGCCTTTGACACCGATGCCGGACCCGCCACAACCGCCGGCGATGTTGTTGCCCCGGCCACCTGCCCAAGTGCGGTTTTGGGCAGCAAGCCACAGATCAAGTACGCCACCGGAACCTTTGTCTGCATGCAACGTTGGAGCGCAATCAAGGGCATGATCTCTTGGCGCCACCAGGTTGCAGACGCCCCGGTAAGCAACTCTGTGAATGCAGGCAGCTTGGTTGCCTTCAAGCGCGGCACTGGATTCTTTGCCCTAAACGGCAGCCAGCCAAACAGCGGTGATGTCATCAAGAAAACCGTAAAAACCGGATTGCCAAAGGGCACCTACTGCGACTTGATCACCGGAGGCGCAGTGTCTGTTGCCGGAACTAAGTGTGTGGGCACCAAGATTGTGGTGGCCGCAAACGGCACCGCCAAACTGAACCTGCCGGCCATGTCGGTCATCGCAATCGATACCCAAAACAAACTCAACTAGGCAAAGAAAAAGGGTCCGAGCAACAGCTCGGACCCTTTCGCAATTCCGTTTTAGTGGAAGAAGTGACGCTCACCTGTGAAGTACATGGTGACGCCAGCCGCCTCGGCAGCAGCAATCACTTCTTCATCGCGAACCGAACCGCCAGGCTGAACCACGGCGCGCACTCCACCATCGATGAGGATCTGAAGACCATCGGCGAATGGGAAGAAAGCGTCCGATGCGGCAACAGCATCACGCGAACGCGATACCGAGCGCTCTACTGCAAGCTTGCACGAGTCAACGCGGTTGACCTGGCCCATGCCAACACCAACCGAGCCGCCATCCTTGGCGATGAGAATTCCGTTGGACTTAACCGAACGGCAGGCACGCCAAGCAAACTTCAGTTCCTCGAAGGTTGCTGCGTCGGCCTTAGGGCCGGCCACTAGCTTCCAGTCGTTGGTGTTGAACTTGTCGAAGGTGTCTGGCTGCTGAACCAGTAGACCGCCCGAAATCTGACGAACCTCAAGGGCCTCGCGGCTGTAGTTCTTAGGCAGCTCAAGCACGCGCAGGTTCTTCTTGGCAAGCAGCACCGAAAGCGCGGCAGGCTCAAACCCAGGCGCCACAATTACCTCGGTGAACACCTCGGACACGGCGTTGGCCATGGCCAGAGTCACGGTGCGGTTGGCAGCGATGACACCACCGAAGGCGCTCATCGGGTCGCAGAGGTGAGCCTTGGTGTAGGCGCTGAGGATTGGGTCTTCGGCGTCGGCCGAAGCAACCGCAATGCCGCAAGGGTTGGCGTGCTTGATGATGGCAACGGCTGGCTCGGCAAAGTCGAAGGCGGCGCGCAGTGCGGCATCGGCGTCAACGTAGTTGTTGTAAGACATCTCCTTGCCGTTGAGCAGACGGGCCTGGGCGATGCCCTGAACCGCGTTGTCACCGGTGGTCTTGTAAAGCGCGGCAGCCTGGTGGCTGTTCTCGCCGTAGCGCAGCACGTTGGAAAGCTTGCCGCTTACGCCAAACTCTGGGGCAAAGCCAGGGTTCGAGCCCTCAGCCTGCTCAGGGGCGCCGGCCTTCGCCTTCCAGGCGTTGCCCAGTTCCTCGGCAAACCAGTTAGCCACGGCGGTGTCGTAGCTGGCGGTGTGGCTGAAAGCTGCATAGGCGAGGTCGCGGCGCTGGTCCAGGGTGGTGCCACCCTCGGCAATGCTCTCGATGATCTCGCCGTAGCGGGCTGGGTCAACCACGATGGCAACGTTGGCGTGGTTCTTGGCGCTGGCGCGAACCATAGCCGGACCACCGATGTCGATCTGCTCAACCACTGCGTCGCCCTTGGCGCCGCTAGCCACGGTCTGCACAAATGGGTACAGGTTTACAACCACAAGCTGGAATGCCTCGATGCCAAGTTCGGCCAGCTGCTGCTCGTGCTGAACCAGTCGAAGGTCTGCCAAAAGACCGGCGTGCACCTTTGGGTGCAGGGTCTTGACGCGGCCATCGAGCGACTCTGGGAAGCCAGTGACCTGCGAAACCTCGGTGACGGCGTAGCCGGCCTCGGCGATGGTCTTGGCGGTGGAGCCAGTGGAGATCATCTGCACGCCAGCATCGTTGAGAGCCTTGGCCAGATCCAGCAGACCGGTCTTGTCGCTAACGCTGATGAGCGCGCGCTTGATAGGAATGCGGTTGAAGTGACGGTAGTCGTTTGCAGTGTACGAGTTGTGAGCGGCCACGGTTATCCTCTTTCAGGTTTCGGGCTGGACTTGGTTTTGCTGTTGGTGCTGAATCTGCAGCGATAGGGCTACTGCAGGGAAATCTTGTTCTCGGCGATGTCGCGAACCACCTGAACCAGAAGCTGACGCTCCACGGTCTTGATGCGCTCGTGCAGCGATTCTTCGCTGTCCTCCGGAGAGATGTCCACGGTGGCCTGAGCCAGGTGTGGTCCGGTGTCGACGCCCTCGTCGACGATGTGAATGGTGACTCCGGTTTGCTTGGCACCGGCAACCATGGCGTCGTGCACTGCGTGCGCGCCTGGGAACAGTGGAAGCAACGAAGGGTGGGTGTTGATGAGGTTTGGTGAGACAGCACTCACGAATGATGCCGGCAGAATGCGCATGAAACCGGCCAGCACAATCATGTCTGGCTTGAAGCCCTGGATGTTGGTAAGCAACTCGGCTGCCCACTCATCGCGGCTGGCAAAAGACCTTGGTGGAACCACAAAGGTTGGGACGCCGTATGCTTCGGCATGGGCTAGGCCATCGGCGGGGTTATCTGCACCCACGGCCAAAATGCGCACCGGATAGTTTGGATCCTCGGTTGCGCTCAAAAGCGCCTTGAGGTTTGACCCTCCACCAGAGATTAGAACGACTACCGACAGCACCCGTCTAGTTTACTTTAGGTTGCTGTGCCTTGGTCAGGAGATGGCTGTCGGGCGACTCCGGCTTGGCGCTGTAGAACGCGGCCAGGGTGGACACCAGAGCGGTCTCGGCAAAGAGCACCAGGGCAGCCAACCATGGGTTGCCTCCAAAGCCTTGCAGGCGGCCCGGGCCAATCGCTCCCCCGGCCAAGATGTTCAGCACCCAGAACTCCATTGCTGCAACCGCACCGATGGCCAGCCCCAGCGAAAGGGCGGCGCTGAAGGCCGAAGCAAACTCGAAGCGGATGGCCTCGGCGTGCTCGCGAACTCGAAGGGTGGCCAGGAAGGCGGCAATCACAGGGACCGCGATGGCGATCATTCCGAAGTTCAACTCACCCGATGGCAGGGCCGCAAATACTGGCAGCGAAGGCAGCGGGCCAAGTTGACTGCCCAGCGGGCTAACCAGCGAACCGGTGCCAATCGAGAAACCAACTCCGGTAAACCAGTCGGCCGCCATAACCACCAGGTTTGGAAGCAGGCCAATCTGACCCACGGTAAGTAGCACGCCACCGATGAGGGTCAGCTGAAGACCCTCATAGAGTCGAATCACGTCAATCCAGTTGAAGGCAAGCAGCAGTGCAACCGCAACGGCAGATACGGCAAGCAGGGACACCACAACCGCGGTTCCGGCTCGCAGCGCCGGAATGGAAACCGCGTGGAACCACCAGCCAAAGCCATCGGTGGTCTTCTTGACCCAAGCCTTTACCGCTAGGCGTTCAGGGGCCTGAGGCAGGTTGGCCACACCCAGGTCGATTGGCTTGGCAAAGATTGAGGCCAGAACCACAATCAGGCCAAACACCAGCGGTGGTTGGTAGGTACCCTGAACGGCTAGTGGGAATGCCAAATCGCTCTTGGCGGTGGTGGTGATCAGCAGACTAAATGCACCGTAAACACCGATGGCACCAACCCAGCCGGGCCAAAGACTTTGGGTGGCGGCAAGGCGACGACCCAGACGGTAGGCGGTGAAGCCGATGATCAGGCTGATACCCAACGGAATTAGACTAAGCACAAAATCGGGTACCGCGATGCCAACAATTTTCTGGGCTGGAACCACGATGTGCACGCCATGGGCGGCCAACCAGATGTCGGCGGCAGCGCGGTAGGCGGCGGTCAAATCAACCGATGAATTGTTCTCAGCAATCCAAAGCACAATGAACGGAACCACCAAAATGCCGAGGCCTACGGCTACACCAACGGCTGCCTCGAGGGCGGCGGCGATGAAGGTGGCTTTGCGGCTAAACACCTATCAAGGGTAACCGCCAAACAGTAACGGCCCCCGCATTTCGCAGGAGCCGTCAGCTGTTAAAACTGGGATTAAGCCAGGCTTGCGTAAACCTCACGCCTTATCTGAGCTCAAGAACTGCCGGCCCGTTTCGATTGGGTCCTAGTTCAACCAAGTAACCTGCGTCCACCTGCTTTAGAGAAGCGAATGACCCTGGAAGCAACGAAGGTTTTTTAGTCGTTTGCAGCAAAACGGATTCGACTGGGTAATCGGAATCCACATAGACATAGTGCGAAGAATTGGTTTGACCCTCACGAATAAAGCCAGGCGATGCCAGCGCTGCGAATGACTCGCGACTAGGCCTGAGGCCACCCAAAGTATTGCCAGCTTCAGCCATCCACGTGGCCATTCCGGTTAGCACCCTCTGCTGAAACTCGGGAAGCGAGCCATCGGCTTTGGGGCCAACACCCAGGAGCAGATGCCCGCCACGGCTCGCAACGTCAACCAAGTGCCTGATTACGCCTCTAGAATCAAGACTTTCCTTTTCCTCATTGGCGTTGTAGCCAAACGAGAAACCGATTCCCCTGCAGTTTTCCCAAGCTTGGGCGTCTTCACTTTCCAGCATGAACTGGTATTCGCTTGTTCGGTAGCCGTGGTGAGGCACGTGCCAACGATCATTGACCACTCCTTCCGGCACCGCGGCGTAATACTCTTGGAAGATTTTGCCAATCCCATTTTCCTCAAAGGTTTTACCGGCCTCAGGCCAACCCAAATCGTCCCACAGCAAGTCGGGCGAGTATCGGTGAATCAAATCCCTGATGTGCGCACCGGCAAAGGCTGCGTACTCTTTGTCTTGAGGACGATCACCCACCACAGATGCCTGCGTTTGATGTGCCGGGTAGGGTCGGACATGCCAATCAAGACCTCCGGAGTAATAGGCGCCAAACCTCAGTCCGTTCTTTTCGGCAGCGGCCTTGTATTCGGCTACCAAATCACGGCGCGGACCGCGGGCTACGGTATTTCTGCCGTTAGTCTCTGGGGCATCCCAAAGTGCAATGCCGTCATGATGCTTAGTAGTCAGAACAACGTAGCCTGCCCCAGCTTCCTTGAAGCTAGCAAGCAAGGCTTGATAGTCCACGGTTGGGGTTTCCCAAGCATCAAGCAGGTCATCGTAATTTCGGCCTGGCCAGTTCTTTTCAAAGTATGCCTTGGCTGGTGACCCTTCGATGCGAATCGTGTTGTAAAACCATTCGGCGTAAGGGTTATGTGGGAACCAGGTTGAATCATCGATTGTGCCGAGCGCACCGATCGGCTCTGCCCATCCGGCCACCGAATATGCTCCCCAGTGAACGAATATCCCCAGTCGGCTCCGATCGAACCATTCCGGGGTTTTACGCGCATTGAGTTCGTCCCAGGCATCTTTATCCTCGGGTCGGCTTGACGTTGTCGAATCCATTGCGGATCCTTCCCCTAATTTGAATGTTCAAATAATAGTATTCAGCCTAACTTGAACATTCAAATTACCCTAAACTTTGAACCATGGCTAGCAATAAAGACCTTCGTCCCCTCAGTCGAGAACAGCGTCTTCAATGGATGCAAATTGCTGCAATGATCACGCTCGTACCCCAGGCCCTGGATACTCAACTAAAACGTGATGCCGAAATTAACAGCTTCGAATACGGAGTGTTAGCCGCGATTGAAGATGCTCCGAATAGGCAAATCCAAATGTCAGCTTTGGCACAGTGGAGCCACGGATCCATCTCCAGACTCAGCCATGCCGTTTCCCGCCTTGCAAAGCAGGGATTGGTGGAACGCCTCGCCTCCCCCGATGGCGGCCGACGCACAGATGTGAAACTAACCAAGGCCGGTCAGAATATTTTGAACGAAGTCACTCCCGCCCACAGCAACGAAGTTCGTCGCCTGATTGCGGACAGCCTCAGTGCCGATGAGTTGCAAAACCTCGCGTCCGCTGCAAGAAAAATAGTTGAGAACATTGACCCCCAACTAATGGCATCCCTTCAAGTGCGACTTGACCTTTAAATGAATAGACCCTGCGAACCTTTTCGGTTCGCAGGGTCTATTTCAAACTGGGATTAAGCCAGGCTTGCGTAAACCTCACGCATTAGCGCAGCGGTCTCGCTTGGGGTCTTGCCAACCTTCACGCCGGCGGCCTCGAAGGCCTCCTTCTTGGCCTGAGCGGTACCAGCCGAACCCGAAACAATCGCACCAGCGTGACCCATGGTCTTGCCCTCTGGAGCGGTGAAGCCCGCAACATAAGCAACCACTGGCTTGGTGACGTTTGCCTGGATGTAGGCAGCAGCCTTCTCCTCGGAGTCTCCACCGATCTCACCGATTAGCACGATTGCCTTGGTCTCAGGGTCTGCCTGGAACGCAGCAAGTGCATCGATGTGAGTGGTGCCGATGATTGGGTCTCCACCGATACCGATTGCGGTCGAGATACCGATTTCGCGGAGCTCGAACATCATCTGGTAGGTGAGGGTACCCGACTTGGAAACCAGACCGATTGGACCCGCACCTGCGATGTCCCAAGGGGTGATTCCGGCGTTGGACTTTCCTGGGCTGATGATGCCTGGGCAGTTAGGGCCAATTAGGCGGGTCTTCTCGCCCTTGGCCACGTTGTAGGCCCATGCCTCTGCCGAGTCGTGCACTGGGATGCCCTCGGTGATTGCAACTGCAAGCGCGATCTCGGCGTCGATAGCCTCGATAATTGCTGCCTTTGCGAAGGCTGGTGGAACGAAGATAACCGAAACGTTTGCGCCGGTTGCAGCCATAGCCTCGGCCACGGTTCCGAATACAGGAAGCAGGGTGCCGTCAACATCAACGGTCTCGCCGGCCTTGCGTGGGTTCACGCCACCAACGATGTTTGAGCCACCGGCGAGCATGCGGCGGGTGTGCTTCATGCCCTCGGCGCCGGTCATACCCTGAACAATGATTCGCGAGTTCTGGTCTAGAAAAATCGACATTTTTTGTTTCCTCTCGCGCTTACTTGTTTGCCAACTCGGCGGCCTTGTCGGCAGCCTCGTCCATGGTCTCTACAACGGTCACCAGTGGGTGAGCGTACTCGGCGAGGATGCGACGACCCTCGATGACGTTGTTACCGTCTAGGCGAACAACCAGTGGCTTCGAAGCCGAAGCGCCAAGGGTGTTCAGTGCACCGACGATACCGTTTGCAACTGCGTCACAGGCGGTGATTCCGCCGAAGACGTTTACGAAAACGCTCTTGACCTGTGGGTCGTTGAGGATGACGTCTAGGCCGTTGGCCATGACCTCTGCGCTAGCGCCACCACCGATGTCGAGGAAGTTGGCCGGCTTGACGCCGCCGTGCTTCTCACCGGCGTAGGCAACTACGTCGAGGGTGGACATAACCAGACCTGCACCGTTACCGATGACACCAACCTGGCCGTCAAGCTTTACGTAGTTGAGACCAAGAGCCTTGGCCTTCTCCTCTAGCGGGTCAACCTTGGCGATGTTTACAACCTCGCGCTCGCTGTGGCGGAAGTCGGCGTTCTCGTCTAGCGAGACCTTGCCGTCAAGGGCCAGGATGTTGCCGCTCTTGTCTAGAACAAGTGGGTTCACCTCAACGAGGGTGGTGTCCTCGTCCTTGAATACGCGCCAAAGCTGAACGAATACCGGAGCAACCTTGGCTGCCATGGCGTCATCGAAGCCGCCAGCCTTGGCAATCTCGAGAGCCTTGTCTAGGTCGATGCCAAGCATGGCATCTACCGGAATCTTGGCTAGTGCCTCTGGGCGCTCAACTGCAAGCTGCTCGATCTCCATGCCGCCCTCAACGCTGCAAAGCGAGAGGAAGGTGCGGTTGGATCGGTCAAGCAGAATCGAGAAGTAGAACTCCTTCTCAATGGCCGCACCCTGGGCGATCATTACACGCTTTACAACGTGGCCCTTGATGTCGAGACCAAGAATCTTGCTGGCTGCTTCACGAGCCTCTTCTGGGCTGTGAACAACCTTGACACCGCCGGCCTTGCCGCGGCCGCCAACCTGAACCTGAGCCTTAACAACGACGGTGCCGCCGATCTTGGCTGCAGCTTCGGCTGCCTCTTCTGGGGTGTCTGCGATTAGACCCTGGAGTACTGGAACTCCGTAGGCCTCAAACAGGTCGCGTGCCTGATACTCAAATAAATCCACGTTTGGTCCATTTCGACTGGAATGAGAGGCTGAAAGCCTTTTAAAGTCTAAACCTCGCGATAACGGTGAAATAACAGGAGAGTGCTGAAAAAGACACTTGTTTAACAGAGGTTTACCAGTGAGCGGAAGTAAATCAGCTGCGGTAGGCGTCGGCGCGATGGGCTACCGATTCAACCATCACGAGTACCCGATCTTCCAGAATTTGATAGATCACTCGGTAATCACCTCGTCTAGCCGAGTAGTAGCCATCAAATGCGCCAACCAACTTCTTGCCTACCCGGTGGGGATTCTCGCGAAGCGGGCCCAAAATAAAATTGAGGATTGCTGTGGCATAGCGAGCCGGAATCTCATTTGCGAGCGCCTTTTTTGCCGAACGAGTGAGCTCGATTTCATAGGTCACTGGAGATACTTACCGTTGGATTTCATTTCGTCGATGACATCCTGGAGTTTGAAAACGTCACCGGATTTGACCTCTTGTCGGGACCTGGCCAGCGCTGCCACCAGTTGTGGGTCAGCCATGATTTCTAATGTTTCGATCAGGCTGTCATACTCGTCGGCGCTCAAAAGCACTGCAGCTCGTTCACCATTCTTGGTGATGTCAAAGCGCTCGTGTGTGTCCTGAGCCTCGGAAACGATCTTCGAAAATTCGGCTCGGGCCTCGGCCAGCGACAGCGTTCTCATGTACATAATTGTAGCCATAATCACTATTTTGGCCACGGCAAACTTCCTGCCGCGCAGGTTGATGCAATCTGTGGAACACGGGCATTGTTGCCCAGCTGATAACCGATCTAGAGAACGGTGATTGGCGCTACCTTGACCAGAAGCTTCTTTACACCCATCGAACCGAAGTGGATTTCGGCGGTTTGACGCGGCGGCTTGCCGCTAACCGAGACAACCTTGCCCTTGCCAAAGTCGGCGTGCTCAACCATCTGACCGGCCTCGAGTTCGAGATCTCCGTTGTTGCGAACACTTGAGATAGCACCCGGATAAACGGTCTTTGGCTTGTCGCTTGGGGTGCCACCGTAACCGCTAGACGAGCCCAGCGAAGCGCTTGCCCCGCGGTAACCCTGTTGGTCTGCGATGGATGGACGATAGGCAGGAGCACCACGACCGGCACCAGACTCGCGCCACTTGATTAGGTTGGCCGGAATCTCGTTTAGGAAGCGGCTAGGGGTTGCGGCATCGGTCTCGCCGAAGGTGCTGCGGCTCATTGCCAGGCTTAGGTGGAGGTTCTTCTTGGCGCGGGTGATTCCCACGTAGAAGAGACGACGCTCTTCGGAGAGACCACCCTGTTCGATGAAAGCCATGCGGTGTGGCAGCAGACCCTCTTCGATGCCGGTGAGGAATACGGCGTCGTACTCGAGGCCCTTGGCGGTGTGCAGCGTCATGAGGCTAACGGTTCCGGAGGCGTCGTCGAGGTCGTCGGCGGCGGCAACCAGGGCAACTTCGTTTAGGAAGTCTGGCAGCTTGCCATCTGGGTTGTTGCGCTGGAATTCGCGAGCAACGTTTACAAGTTCCTCGAGGTTCTCAACGCGGGCTTCGTCCTGCGGGTCTCGACTTGCCTTGAGGGTATCGAGGTAGCCGCTGCGGTTGAGAGCCTCACGAAGCAGGTTGTCTACGCTTGCGGTTTCGATCATGCCCTCTAGGTGGTGCAGCAGCGCACCCAGGTCTTTGATGGAGTTGGTGATCTTTGGGCCAAAGCCAAGCTCTTCAACGTGGTCTAGAGATTCGCGAACCGACATCGAGTAGTTTTCGGCGAAGCTGGCCAGCTGGGTCTCGGTGGCATCGCCGATGCCGCGTTTTGGCACGTTAAGAATGCGGCGGGTGGCTAGGTCGTCCTTGCCGTTGGCAACAGCAACCAGGTAGCCGAATGCGTCCTTGATTTCCTGGCGCTCGTAGAACTTGGTGCCACCGATGACGCGGTAAGGCAGAGCCGAACGCACAAAAATTTCTTCGAGGGCACGGGTCTGCGAGTTGGTTCGATAGATGACGGCGATGTCTCGGTAGGACATGCCCTCGCGGTGAAGCTTCTGAATCTCGTCGGCAACAAACTGGGCTTCGTCGTGAGCGCTGTAGCCGGTGTAGCCAACGATGTGCTCGCCGTCACCCGAGTCGGTCCAGAGGTTCTTGGCCGGGCGGTCGAAGTTGTTGCTGATTACCGCGTTGGCGGCAGAAAGGATGTTCTGGGTGCTTCGGTAGTTCTGCTCCAGCAGGATGGTCTTGGCGCCCGGGAAGTCTTTTTCAAACTCTGAGATGTTGCGAATGTCCGCACCGCGGAAGGCGTAGATGGACTGGTCGGAGTCTCCCACTACGGTGAGCGATGCCGGCGGCATGATCTGGCCGGTGCGCTCGTCTACGTTGGCGTGCTCTGCGTCCAGCGGCATGGTGAGCTCGCGGATGAGTGCGTACTGCGCGTGATTGGTGTCCTGGTACTCGTCTACCAATATGTGACGGAACTTGCGCTGATAGGCGGCGCGCACATCTGGGAAGTTGCGGAACAGGTGCACGGTCTCGGCAATGAGGTCGTCGAAGTCGAAGGCGTTGTTGCGGCGCAGCTCACGCTCGTAGCGCTCGAAGATTTCTACCAGCATGCGGTGCACCGGGTCGGCGTTGTCGCCGGCGCGAGCGAACGAGGCCGAATCTGCCAGCTCGTTCTTGGCCTTGCTGATGACCGCCGAAACCGCGGCCGGGGTGAGCTTGTGAATGTCGGCGCCAAGCTCTTTGATGAGACGCTTGAAGATGGCGCGGCTATCGCCCGAATCGTAGATGGTGAAGTTGGCGTTGTGGCCGAGGCGTTCGGCCTCGCGACGAAGGATGAGCACGCAGGCGCTGTGGAAGGTCTTGATCCACATGCCACTGGAATCTTCGCCAAGCAAGTGACGAACGCGCTCGCGCATTTCTGCGGCGGCCTTGTTGGTAAAGGTGATGGCCAGAATCTGGCTTGGCCAGAGCTCTCGCTGGCTAAGGAAGTGAGCGATGCGGTGGGTTAGCACTCGGGTCTTACCCGAGCCAGCACCTGCGACGATTAGCAACGCTGGGCCGCGGTGTTCTACTGCGGCGCGCTGCTGCGGGTTTAGCCCCTCAACCAACTGGCTAGAGCGGTCGAAGTCGTTTAGGGAGAATAGCTCGGTCATAACCTGCCAAGTTTACCTTTGGCAACCGACATCTAAAGTTGAGCGTCGACCACCGCACGGAACAGATCGGGATGATCGGCAAAAACGCCATCGGTGCCTAGGTCGATGAAGTGCTGGTAGTACTCGTCCACGCTGTACTTTGCGGCCTCGGCACGTGCGGTCCAGGTGTAAACCAATAGCCCGCGATCATGGGCCCAGCCAACAATCTGATTGGGTGAAGAGTACTGGGCTTTGTGCCCGTCGTGATCTACGTGCTCAAACAGCAGCTCAACGTCGAAGCTGACGCCATCCACCTTGCCAACCAGCCCATCGAGCCAGGCGGGCACTCCCGCAGTTCCATCGGCCGGCATTCCCCAGCTCTCAAGCAGGTAAATAACCTTGCCGTACTTGCCTAGCTTTTGTTTCATGGCCTCTACCAACTCGAGGTGGAAGCTTTCAAAAACCAAGTTGATGCCGCGGGACTGCCAGTTTGATTCCTCAACGGCGCGAGCAAGCTCGGCAACGGTGTCGTGTCCGATGCTTCTAAAGTGAACGCCGTGCTTTATTTCAAGAATCAGGGTCTTGCCATCGCAAAATGGCGAATTCAGCAACTCTTCGATGGTTGGGATCTCATATTCGCCATCGAACTTGGCACTTCCGGGACGCACATCCGGCATACGCTCGATGGCTCGCAGAGTCTTGATCTCATTCAGGGTGAAGTCTTCACTGAACCAGCCGGTAACCGTCCAAACGCCATAGAAAGTTTGGGTGCGTTTGCGGTCTGCAAATTCTGGGTGCTTGGCCACGTCGGTGGTTCCAGAGAGTTCACTCTCGTGGCGAATAATTAGTCTGCCGTCTTTAGTGGGAACCAAATCGCACTCGATGGCGTCAGCACCCATCTCAAATGCCAGTCGGAAGGCTTCGAGGGTGTTCTCGGGGCGGTAAGCAGACGCACCACGGTGGCCAAAGACAAGCGGAAGATTCACTTTCCTAGTCTGATATAGATTTGATGGCATTGAACGCAACTTCACCAAAAATCCACCTAGGAGAATCATGTCAGTCCACTATCACCAGCTGATTCCAAACGTCTTTATGGGTGCGGCCGCCGATGTTCAGGATGCCGTTGCCAACGAAAAGGTGGACACCGTGGTGGACCTGCGTCACGAGTCTGAGGCCTGCGAGGCCACGGGCGAGAACATCAACTGGATCAAGGTGCCACTGGGCGACAACGCTCCTGGCGCAGAGACCGCGCTTTACAAGCAGGCTATCGATGAAGTGGTTGCCGCCAAGAATGCCGGCCATAAGGTGATGTTCCACTGCGGCATGGGCCGCGGCCGCACCGGAACCGTGGCAACTGGAGTTCTGCTGGAACTTGGCCTTGCCAAGACCGTGGATGAGGCAGAGGCGATGGCCAAGCAGATTCGCCCGCAGTTGACTCTACAGAGCGTGCAGCGCGAGGCGCTGGAGCAGCTCTACTCGGCCAAATAACTTAGAAAATAAAAATGGCCCCGCGCTAACGCGCGAGGCCTATTTTTATTCCCACTCGATAGTGCCGGGTGGCTTGCTGGTAACGTCCAGCACAACTCGGTTTACACCCGCTACCTCATTGGTAATGCGGTTCGAAATCCTGGCCAGCAGGTCGTATGGCAGGCGGCTCCAGTCGGCGGTCATGGCGTCTTCCGACGAAACCGGACGAAGCACAATCGGGTGACCGTAGGTGCGGCCATCGCCCTGCACACCAACCGAGCGAACGTCGGCTAGCAACACAACTGGGCACTGCCAGATTTCGCCGTCGAGGCCGGCAGCGGTTAGCTCGGCACGAACAATTGCATCGGCCTGGCGAAGCAGGTCTAGGCGCTCCTTGTTTACCGAACCCACAATGCGAATGCCGAGACCCGGACCAGGGAACGGCTGACGCTGAACAATCTCGTGTGGCAGACCAAGCTCGGCACCGATGGCACGAACCTCGTCCTTGAACAGGGTGCGGAGTGGCTCAACAAGTTCGAACTGCAGGTCGTCAGGGAGGCCGCCAACATTGTGGTGGCTCTTGATGCCGGCGGTTACGCCACCACCAGACTCAACCACATCTGGGTAAAGGGTGCCCTGAACCAAGAACTTGATTGGACGATTGTCGGCTTTGGCCTCGGCAATCAAAGCGGCCTGAGCCTCTTCGAAGGTGCGGATGAACTCGCGACCAATGATCTTGCGCTTGGTCTCTGGGTCGCTTACGCCCTCAAGTGCATCCAAGAACTTCTTCTCGGCGTCTACGGTAACCAGGCGAATGCCGGTGGCAGCAACGTAGTCGCGCTCAACCTGCTCGGCCTCGTCTTGGCGCAGCAGACCGTGGTTTACAAACACACAGATCAGCTGGTCGCCCACGGCCTTGTGAACCAAAGCTGCTGCAACGGCGCTGTCCACGCCACCAGATAGACCACAGATAACGCGGTCGGTGCCAACCTGGGCGCGAATCTTTTCAACCTGCTCGGCAATGACGTTGCCCGAGTTCCAGGTTGCTGGAATGCCAGCGGCCTTGTGCAAGAAGTTCTCTAGTACGTTCTGGCCAAACTGCGAGTGCTTTACCTCTGGGTGCCACTGCACGCCGTAAATCTTGCGCTCGCTGTTGGCGAAGGCAGCTACCGGAGTGGTGTCGGTTGAGGCCAAAACCTCGAAGCCGGCTGGGGCTTCCATAACCTGGTCGCCGTGGCTCATCCAGCAGATCTGGTCGGCTGGCTGACCATCCAGGATCTCGCCGCCACTCTTCACCACAAGTTCGGTGGCGCCATATTCGCGCTTACCGGTTGCGTCTACGCGACCACCCAGGGTGTTGGCCAGGGTCTGGAAGCCGTAGCAAATACCAAGCACTGGAATGCCAAGCTCAAGGATGGCTGGGTCAAGCTTTGGTGCGCCGTCTTCATAAACCGACGATGGACCACCCGAAAGAATGATGGCGGCCGGGTTCTTGGCGGCAACCTCAGCGGCGGTCACGTTGTGGTGAACGATCTCCGAATAGACGTTGGCCTCGCGCACGCGACGTGCAATCAGCTGCGCGTACTGCGCTCCAAAGTCGACTACTAGTACTGGATTGTTCATTAGGCTGACTGTCCCTTCGAGCCCGAGATTTGAGCGGCGGCAATTTTGGCGTAGTGGCTTTCGGTGAAGAACGAAAGCAACGGAATCACACCGCCGGCAGCGATGATGAGGAAGCGGTTGAAGTTCCAGCGAAGCAGCGACCAAACGCGGTAGTCGCTGTATAGGTAAAGCACATAGAACCAGCCGTGCACGATGAGGATGGCGGTTGAGATGTTGAGGCCGCTGGATGGCATTGCGCCGGCCTCATTGCTGTGCTGCACAAATGCAAGGAAGCCCTGAGGACCAAACGCCCAGAGGTCGTAGCCGATGCCGTAGCGAACGGCCATCTCTGCTACCAAAAGCACCAGCAGGGTTCCGGTGATGCGCGAGGCAACTTTATAGAGCTTGAGCGCGCCTGGAAGCGGTGATTTTGGGGTGGCCATGCATCAAGTTTACAGGGCGCTAGTGGAGCGTTGGAGTTGGCTCCAACAGTTGGTCGATGGCCTCAAACAGCACGATGGCAGCCTGCTCGTCATCGGTGGCAATGCTCACCTTTAGAGTTTCACCCCGATGCAACCCGAGTGCCAATAACCGCAGGTGGCTGGTGGCCAAAATCGGGCCACTGATGCGGTCGTGCGCAAAAATTTCGAAGGCAGATTCTTTGGCTAGCCGAGCCAAACGAGATACCGGAACCGCGTGAAAACCGTTGGGATCGACGATGACAAATTCACGAGTGAACATGCCCCACCAACCTTTCAATTCCAGTTATACGCCCTCAAGTTCGCGCTGCTGTGCATCCCGCACCAAACGCCACCACATAAAGAACGAGAACCCCATGAAGAAGCTCCACTCCAGGGCATAGAAAGCACTCAGCCAGTTGATCTGAGCGTTGGAAAGGGTCTCAACGGTGATCTTGCTGAGACCACCGAAGGAGTGCTGGGTTTCCAAGAGAAACAGCGGATAGACCGCAGCCGCGTGGCCGGCATTGCCCAGGTTTGCCAGTTGCCCGGTTGCCAAGGAGGTCAGCAGGCCGCGCTGAATTAGCTCGGGACCCTCGCTTGGGCTGAGGCGGCCAAAGTACTGCCTTGCCGCAGCCGGTGTCGAGGCCCTAAAGGCGTCACGGGCCTGGTTTGCCACCGAGCGCTTAGCGGCGAACCCAAGCGTGATCACGAGGTCTCGGCCGCTATCGGTGTGACCCATGGCAACCACCCAGTAGCCGGTGGTGCCGTCACGCTGCACGCGATTAGAGACCACCCAGGCGCGGGCCACATCGAGGATGAGCGTGGCCTTGACCACGGTGCCCACCGCATTGTTTCGGGGAGTGACCCCAGGCCTAATCACCGAGTCGATGTTTGGCGCCTTAGCCATCTCGGTGGCGTAAGAGGTGTGGTTGTGCAGCGGCTCTTCGATGGCGCGGCCGCCCTGCCACTGAGCCAGCAGCGCGCAGATTGCGGCAACTCCCATGGCAACGAAAAAACCGCCCACCCATTTTGGTCGTCTAGCAACCTCAAACCAGGTGAGCGGCTTTGTCATAAGCGAATGTGTTTTAGCGTGGCTGGTAAGGCGCAACTACAACGTGAGCACGCTGGAATTCGCGCACCGAACGGTAGCCGGTGGTTGCCATTGCGCGGCGAAGGGCACCGATGAGGTTGGTGGTTCCTTCTGCGTCCGAAGCTGGGCCAAGCAGGATCTCTTCGAGGCTGTGGCTCTGTCCAACGTGAACGCGGTTGCCGCGGGGCAGCTCCTCGTGCCAGGCTTCCTGACCCCAGTGGTAGCCACCACCAGGTGCTTCGTGAGCCTGTGCCAAAACCGAACCGAGCATTACTGCGTCGGCTCCGCAGGCGATTGCCTTCACAACGTCACCAGAGGTGCCCAGACCGCCATCGGCGATTACCTGAACGTAGCGACCGCCGGATTCCTCCATGTAGTCACGGCGAGCGCCCGCAGCATCGGCAACCGCGGTTGCCATCGGTGCGTGAATGCCCAAAACCTTACGGGTGGTGCTTGCCGCACCGCCACCGAAACCAACCAAAACACCGGCTGCTCCGGTGCGCATCAGGTGCAGTGCGCCCTTGTAAGTTGAAGCGCCACCAACCATGACAGGCACGTCTAGGCGGTAGATGAATTCCTTGAGGTTTAGGGCCTCGGTGGTCTGCGAAACGTGCTCGGCGCTAACGGTGGTGCCGCGAATCACGAACAGGTCTACGCCGGCCTTGATTACGGTCTCCGAGAATTCGGCGGTTGCCTGCGGGGTTAGCGCACCGGCAACGGTTACGCCAGCCGCGCGAATCTGAGCTAGGCGGTCGCGGATTAGCTCTGGCTTGATTGGAGCCGAGTAGATCTCGCGCAGGCGAGGCACTACGCGGTCTGCTGCAAGCGTGCCAACCTCAGCCAAAAGCTTGGTTGGGTCGTCGTGGCGAGTCCAGAGACCCTCGAGGTCTAGAACACCCAGACCGCCAAGCTTGCCGATCTCGATTGCGGTGTCAGGAGAGACCACCGAGTCCATCGGTGCGGCCACTACTGGCAGCGCAAACTTGTAGGCGTCGATGTTCCACTCGGTGGAGACATCCTGTGGGTCGCGGGTGCGACGGGTTGGAACAACTGCTACGTCGTCGAAGGCCCAAGCGCGGTAACCGCTCTTGCCCTGACCAATCTGAATCTCTGGCACAGCTCCCCTTAGCGGCTCTGGTAGTTAGGGGCTTCTGCGATGCCCTGAATGTCGTGTGGGTGGCTCTCTTTTAGACCAGCCGCAGTGATGCGAACAAACTTGCCCTTGGCCTGTAGTTCGTCGATGGTCTCGGCGCCAACGTAGCCCATCGAGGCACGCAGACCGCCAACCAGCTGGTGGGTAACGGTGGCAACCGAACCGCGGTAAGCAACGCGGCCCTCGATGCCCTCCGGAACCAGCTTGTCTTCGCGAAGCACGTCGTCCTGGAAGTAGCGGTCCTTGCTGTAGCTCTGGGCCTGGCCGCGGCTCTGCATTGCACCCAGCGAACCCATGCCGCGGTAGCCCTTGAACTGCTTGCCATTGATGAACACAACGTCGCCAGGCGACTCATCGGTGCCGGCTAGAAGCGAACCAAGCATTACTGCGTTTGCGCCGGCAACAAGTGCCTTGGCGATGTCGCCCGAGTACTGCAGACCACCATCGGCGATCACCGGAACACCGGCAGGCTTGGCGGCCAGCGATGCCTGGTAAACGGCGGTGACCTGAGGCACACCAACACCGGCAACCACGCGAGTGGTGCAGATGGAACCTGGACCAACGCCAACCTTGACGCCATCGGCACCGGCAGCAACCAGGGCGGCAGCGCCCTCACGGGTTGCCACGTTTCCACCGATTACGTCTACGTTGCGGGCAAATGGCTCGGCCTTTAGCTTGGCAACCATCTCTAGAACTGCGTTGTTGTGACCGTGAGCGGTGTCTACCACCAGGATGTCTACGCCGGCATCAACCAGCGCCATCGAACGCTCCCAGGCATCGGCGCCAACACCAACGGCGGCAGCAACCAGCAGACGGCCGCTGGAGTCCTTGCTGGCCAGTGGGTACTTCTCGCTCTTGTCGAAGTCTTTCACGGTGATTAGGCCGCGCAGCTTGCCGGCGTCGTCTACCAGTGGCAGCTTCTCAATTCGGTGCTGAGCAAAAATAGCGATGGCGTCTTCTGGACGAATGCCAACCTTGGCGGTAACCAGAGGCATCGGGGTCATTACATCCTTGACCAGGGTGGTGGTGCGCTGCACGTCTAGAACGAAGCGCATGTCGCGGTTGGTGACAATGCCAAGCAGCATGCCGTCTTCATCGATGACTGGCAGGCCCGAAACGCGGTAGTTGCGGCAGAGGTCGTCTACCTCCTGAATGGTGGCAAGCGCGGTGGTGGTAACCGGGTGAGTGATCATGCCAGCTTCGCTGCGCTTTACGCGGTCAACTTCGGCAGCCTGGCGCTCGATCGAAAGGTTGCGGTGCAGCACACCGATACCACCCTGACGAGCCATGGCGATTGCCATGCGACCCTCGGTGACGGTGTCCATCGCGCTGGAAAGCAGCGGCACATTGATGGAGTAGCGCTTGGTCAGCTGGGTCTTGGTGAAGACTCCGCTTGGCACAACGTTGGATTCGCCCGGCAGAAGCAGAACGTCGTCATAAGTGAGTCCGACAAAGCCGAATGGGTCGTTTTGGGTCATTTGGGGGAAGCCTTTACGTGCCGAATAACAGGTGTATCAAGTCTAACCGTCAGTTGGCATCTAGGCTTCCGGAGATTGGGGCGGGCAAAGCAAAAGAGGCGGCCCCGAAGGACCACCTCTTTAGAAGTTGAAAGCAGTTCTTAGCGAACTACGATTGCGAGCACATCGCGAGCGCTTAGAACGAGGAACTCCTCGCCGCCAAACTTAAGCTCGGTGCCGCCGTACTTGCTGAAGATTACGCGGTCGCCAACTGCAACATCCAGAGGGATGCGGTTGCCGTTGTCGTCTACGCGACCTGGACCTACGGCAATAACCTCGGCCTCTTGTGGCTTCTCCTTGGTGGCAGTGTCTGGAATAACCAGACCCGATGCAGTTACCTGCTCGGCTGCGGCTGGGCGAACGACGATGCGATCTTCGAGTGGCTTAATCTGAACCGACACGTTGAACCTCTTCTTGTGAGTGCGGGGTTTACTCAAAAATGTTAGCACTC
>JBDLVH010000023.1:0-4668 GCA_039804865.1 Actinomycetota bacterium
AACCTTGACGACACCGAGCCCACCACAGACTCCATCACCGAAAGCCAGGAAGCCTAAATGGTTGCACATCGCGGATTTCAAGAGAAGAACGCCGGAAGGGCCCGCGCCAAGAGCTCGGCCAACTCGGCTCGCGGCATCGCCTATCAGCTGCTGCTTGCGGTAGAGCAAGACGACGCCTACGCCAACCTGCTGATGCCAAAGCTGCTCAACAGCTCGGGTCTAGACAGTCGGGATGCCGGCTTCGCACAGGAGCTTGCCTTCGGAACCATTCGCAACGCTCTGTTTTATCGAGCAATCATCGAAGAGGCCTCTGGTCGTCCGGCCACCGAGATTGACGCCGATGTTCGAGTGCTGTTGGAGCTTGGCGCCCACCAGCTGCTTGGAATGCGCGTTCCTTCGCACGCCGCACTAAGTGAAACCGTAGAGCTGGCCAAGTCGGTTCTGCGCCCAAACCTCGCCGGCTTCGTAAACGGTGTGCTTCGCCGCGTCAGCGAACGCAGCCACGATGAGTGGCTGCAACGCCTAACCAACAAGGCACCCAACCGCATCGCCCAACTTTCCATCACCTACTCGCACCCAGAATGGGTGGTTCGCGCCATCGAGGATTCGCTGCGCGTAGACGGCCGTGCCAACGAGCTCGAAGACTTGCTTGCCATCAACAACCAGCCACCGCTGGTGAACCTGGTGGCATTGCCGGGAATCTCCACCCCAGACGACCTTTTGGACGCCGGTGGCGTTCTGGGTGGCGTCAGCCCAATCGGTGCCGAGCTGCCAGACGGCGACCCAGCCGACATTCCCGAGGTTCGCTCCGGCGAGATTCGCGTGCAGGATCAGGGTTCGCAGCTGGCCGCTCTTGCCCTCATCTCGGCCGAATCCAAGACCGGCTCCACCAGCGAAGACTGGCTAGACCTCTGTGCTGGACCGGGTGGTAAGGCCGCCCTGCTGGCAGCAGCCGCAGCCCAAAAAGGTGCCGAGCTGGTCTGCAACGAACTTCAGCCTCACCGAGCCAAGCTGGTAGAGCAGGCCCTACAGCGCGTGAACCCAGAGGTATACGTACGCGTTGGCGACGGCCGAGACCTGGGCGATGACGCCCCAGAGTCGTTCGATCGAATCCTGCTAGACGCACCATGCACCGGTTTGGGAGCGCTTCGCCGCCGCCCGGAGAGCCGCTACCGCAAATCGCAGTCTGATGTTGCCCAGCTGGCCAAGCTGCAGCGCGAACTGTTTGCCAGCGCCTGGAAGGGTCTCAAGACCGGTGGCGTGCTGGCCTATGTAACCTGCTCGCCGCACCCAAACGAGACCACGGCCATCATCGACTGGGCGCAGAAGGCCTACACCGCAAACCTCGAGCTAATCGACACCACCGCGGTGCTGCAGCAGATCAACCCAGCCCTCAAGACCAACCCAACCTTGGCGCTCACCGAGGGCCGCAATACCGTGCAGCTCTGGCCGCAACGCCAAGTCACCGACGCCATGTTCATCGCGCTTATTCGTAAGGTGTAATACTTTGACTGTGCGAATCAACCCAAGCATCCTTTCGGCCGATTTCGTCAATTTCCAGACCGAATTCGACACCATCTCAAACGCTGATCTCATTCACGTTGACGTGATGGACAACCACTTTGTTCCAAACCTCACCTTTGGCCAGCCAATGGTGGCCCGCATGCAGCAAATCAGCCCGCTGCCGCTAGACGTTCACCTCATGATCGAGAATCCCGAGCGCTGGGCACCAGGCTTTGCCGAGACCGGCGCCTACTCGGTGACCTTCCACGCCGAGGCCAGCCAGGACCCGGTTGCACTGGCCCGTACGCTGCGTTCCATCGGTGCCCGCGCCGGTGTTGCCATCAAGCCAGGCACCGACGTAGAACCATTCCTCGAGATATTGCCCGAGTTTGACATGCTGCTTGTGATGACCGTGGAGCCAGGCTTTGGTGGCCAGGGCCTCATCGAAGACACCTTGCAAAAGGTGGCCAAGGCCCGTCGCAAGATCGACGCCGAAAAGCTGGACATCTGGCTGCAGGTAGACGGCGGCATCGACGAATCCAATATCGAGCGCGTAGCCCAGCTTGGCGCCGACACATTTGTAGCCGGCAACGCTGTCTTCAAGCACACCGATCGCAAAGCTCAAATTGAACTTCTGCGTAACAAGGCGCTTTCGGGCTGTAACCACCGTCACTAGGGCTTTGGCTGGGCTAACCTAGTAGGTATGAAGTCCTTTGAACAGCTCTTTGCCGAAATTGGCCAGAAGGCCGCCGAGCGCCCTGCCGATTCGCATACCGTGAAGTGGCTGGATGCAGGCGTGCACACCATCGGCAAGAAGATTGTCGAAGAGGCCGCAGAGGTGTGGATGGCCGCCGAGTACGAGGGCAACGAGCGTTGTGCCGAGGAAATTAGCCAGCTGATCTACCACCTTCAGGTGATGATGACCGCCAAGGGCATCACGCTAGCCGACCTAGAGAAAAACTTCTAAGAATTCATCAGGGGGAGTGGTTGCCCGAGCGCAAACCAGCCCCGAGACGGGAACATTCATGTCTAACGCACCAATGCTTCGAGTAGCAGTTCCAAACAAGGGCATCCTCAGCGAGGCCGCAATCGCGATGCTGAAGGAAGCCGGCTACACCACTCGCCGCGACCCAAAGGACCTGCACGTAGTTGACAGTGTCAACAACATCGAGTTCTTCTACCTGCGCCCACGCGACATCGCCACCTACGTTGGCTCCGGCTCGCTGGATGCCGGCTTCACCGGCCTAGACCTAATGCTCGACAGCCGCAGCAAGGCAGTCACCGTAGCCGACCTAGCCTTCGGTGGCAGCACCTTCCGCTTTGCCGGTCCGGTTGGCAAGTTCAAGTCTGTCGCCGAACTTGCCGGCAAGCGCGTGGCTACCGCGTACCCTGGCCTGCTAGAGGACTTCTTCGCTCGTGAGGGTGTCTCCAACGTAGAGCTGGTTTCCCTCGATGGTGCCGTTGAGGTTGCCGTTCGTCTGGGTGTGGCAGATGCCGTTGCCGACGTGGTTTCCACCGGAAACACCCTGCGCCAGGCCGGTCTTGAGATCTTTGGCCCAATCATCCTTGAGTCCAGCGCTCACCTCATTTCGGCTCCTGGCGCACAGGACAAGGCCGCCACTCTGCTTCGCCGCATGAACGGCGTACTGGTTGCCCGCGAGTACGTAATCTTTGACTACGACTGCCCGATCCACCTGGTGGAGCAAGCCTCGGCACTCACCCCAGGCATCGAGTCGCCAACCATTTCGCCACTGCGCGAACAGGACTGGGTTGCGGTTCGCGCCCTGGTGAAGAGCAGCGAAACCAACGCCAAGATGGATGCACTCTACGAACTTGGCGCCCGCGCCATTCTGGTGAGCGCCATCCACGCAGCCCGCATCTAGGGGGCGCAGTGTCACTCTCTATTCGCGTTATTCCCTGCCTCGATGTGGCCGATGGCCGCGTGGTGAAGGGCGTCAACTTCCTCAATCTTCGCGACGCCGGCGACCCAATCGAACTGGCAGCCCGCTACTACGCCGATGGCGCCGATGAACTTACCTTCCTCGACGTGCACGCCACCGTAGACAACCGCTCCACCATGTACGACCTGGTCACAAAGTGTGCCGAGCAGGTGTTCATTCCGCTTACCGTTGGTGGCGGTATCCGTCAGGTAGACGACGTTGCCAAGCTGCTGGGCGCCGGTGCCGACAAGGTCTCCGTTGGCTCCGCCGGTATCGCAACCCCAGAACTGCTCAGTGGCATCGCCGAACGATTTGGCAACCAGGTGCTGGTCATCTCGCTAGACCTCAAGCGCTCGCCCAAGACCCCATCTGGCTACGTTGTCACCACCCACGGTGGCCGCAATGAGACCGACCTCGACGCCCTCGAATGGGTAAAGCGCACCATCGAACTGGGAGCCGGCGAACTGCTGGTCAACTCCATCGATGCCGACGGCACCCGCAATGGTTTCGATCAGGAGATGCTGCGCGAGATTCGCGCAATCAGCAACGTTCCAGTAATCGCCTCGGGTGGCGCAGGCAAGGCAAGCGACTTCCCACTGGCTGCAGCCGCCGGCGCCGATGCCATCTTGGCCGCCAGCATCTTCCACGAAGGCTCGGTTTCCATCGGTCAGGCTAAGGCCGAGTTGGCCGCCGCCGGATATCAGATTCGCTAACGAAAGACTCACCATGAACCTCGATGCGTTGTTTACCGACCTCAAGTTCGACGCCAATGGCCTGATCACCACCGTGGTGCAGAGCGCCGACACCAAGCGCGTTCTGATGGTGGCCTGGATGAACCGCGAATCCCTCACCCAGACCATCGAGCTGGGGGAGACCGTCTTCTATTCGCGCAGCCGCCAAGAGCTCTGGCACAAGGGCGCAACCAGCGGCAACACCCAAAAGCTGGTGAGCCTGCAGGCAGACTGCGACGGCGACACCCTGCTGGCTCTGGTGCACGAGGCCGGACCGGCCTGCCACAACGGCACCGAATCATGTTTTGATACCGTAGAACTCTTTAGCGCTCTAGAAAACGACTGAGAATGACCCTCAACCTAAACCTGGCACAGGCCCAAGAACTGGCCAAGGATCACCGCGTTGTACCGGTGATTCACACGCTGTTCTCGGGTTCCGAGACCCCGCTCAGCATCTTCGAGAAGCTGGCAGCCCACAAGCCTGGCTCGTTCCT
>JBDLVH010000024.1:0-25184 GCA_039804865.1 Actinomycetota bacterium
TCCTGCTTGGCGTTGGAGCAACCTACCTGCCTTGGCTGCTCTACATGGGCCGAACCGTGTTTGAGTTCTACGGCATCGCCTTCCTGCCATTCACCATTCTTGGACTGGTCTACGTAATCCGATCGCTCTGGTACAAAGAGCCCGTCAATGGAAAGCGACCATGGCGAACCGCCATCGTTTGGTACCTGGTTGCCGTGGGTCTGGTGTCGGTGTTTTTCCTAAACCTTTGGTGGGGCTTCCAAACTCCTTACTGGTTCTGGCTAAGCCACATGTGGCTTGGCAACTGGTGGATATAACCAGCCTCTAAACTTCAGTTATGGCCATCTTCGCAGTTCAATATCACTACTCGGCAGAGCCAGAGCAGCTTGCCGAAATCCGCCCAATTCACCGCGAGTGGGAAAGCAACCAGTTCAATCAGGGCGCACTTCTTGCCGGAGGCCCGCTGGTAAACATTCCGGGCGCCTTGCTTCTTTTCAAGGCCGAAGACGTGCAGAGTCTCGCTGCGCTTCTAGACACCGATCCATTCGACATCGCGGGCTGCATCGGAGAACGCGTTATTGAGGAATGGAATCCCATCTTCAGCCCTTTTAACAACTAACAAACTCGCAGTCACCCTGCCGTAACCCGGCAAAACTAAGGAGTAACAATGTCGTTCGATCCTTCACAGATGGCCTACGCCACCCTAAACAACGGGCAGCAACTGCCCCGCCTTGGTCTTGGCGTTTACAAGGTGGCCCAAGACATCGCCGACTCACTGATTGTGAAGGCCATCGAAACCGGCTATCGCCGCATCGACACCGCAGCCCTCTACGACAACGAGCTTGAAGTTGGTGCCGGCATCCGCAAGTCTGGTGTGCCACGCTCAGAGATCTTCATAACCACCAAGATCTGGAAGGACGGCCAGGGCAAGGATTTCACCGCCGATGCCATTGAGGCAAGCCTGGATCGCCTCAACATCGAGTACGTAGACATGCTGCTGGTTCACTGGCCGCATCCAGCCCTAAACAAGTACGTGGAGACCTACCAGGTCTTCGAGGAGTACCTGGACACCGGCCGCGTTCGCGGAATCGGCGTTAGCAACTTCGAGCCGGAACACCTGCAGAACCTCATGGCAAACACCTCGGTGGTGCCTGCCATCAACCAGGTGGAGCTGCACCCTCAGCTGCAGCAGGCCCGTGTGCGCGCCTTCGACGCCGAGCACGGCATTCTCACCGAGGCTTGGAGCCCGCTGGCTCGAGGCCGCTTCCTAGAGGACGCAACCATCGGTGCACTGGCAGCAAAATACGGCAAGACTCCCGCACAGATCATCCTCCGCTGGCACATCCAGCTGGGCAACCTTGTGATTCCTAAGACCACCCATCCAGACCGCCTCCTCGAGAACATCGATATCTTCGACTTCGACCTCGCGAATGAGGATATGACTCTGATTGCCGGCCTAAACACCGACACCAGAACCGGCCTGGACCCTAACCTGTTCGACTAAGGACTAAGACAATGCGTGTTCTGATCAGTGGCGCCACCGGCTTGGTTGGCACCGAAGTGGCACGCCAGCTGCGCGCCCGCGGCGACGAACCGATCCGCTTGGTTCGCAGAGCTGCAAAGGGGCCCGACGAGATCGAATGGCATCCAGAGCTGCACCAGATCGATACCCAGACTCTGGAAAGCATCGATGCCGTAGTGAACATGGCCGGGGCCACCACCGGAAAACTTCCGTGGACCAAGGCTTATAAGCAGCAGATTGTTCAGAGCCGCCTAGATTCAACCAGCACTCTGGTTGCAGCCATCAACGCCAGCCAGCGCAAGCCAAAGGTATTTGTATCCGGCTCGGCTAGTGGTTTCTATGGAGATGCCGGTAGCAGAGTACTCACCGAGGCAGACCCAAAGGGAACGGGTTTCTTGGCAGAGCTTGCCGCCCAATGGGAGCAGGAAGCCGCCAAGGTAGATCCATCGGTGCGCTTAGTGTTGGCCAGAACCACCATGGTGATGAGCCGCAAGCTGGGCGCGCTTGGCCGCCTGCTGCCACTGCTAAAGCTGGGCATTGGCGGGCCACTTGGATCGGGTAAGCAGTTCTGGGCCTGGATTTCGGTGGTAGACGAGGCGGGGGCAATCTTGCACCTGATTGACACCCAATCTGCCAGTGGCCCATACAACCTCACCGCACCAGAGCCGGCAACCTGCGGCCAACTGGTTGCCGAGCTAGGCAAGGCCCTTCACCGGCCAACTGTGATTCCGGTGCCTGCGTTTGCGCTTCGTCTCGCCTTTGGTGAGGGCGCCGATGAACTGCTGCTTTGCAGCCAAAACATGAGCGCTCAGAGGCTGCTGGACAGCGGCTACAAGTTTGCGCACCCAACCCTGCGCTCGGCAGCACAGTGGGTTGTTGGCAGCGATTAATTTGGGACGAAAAAAATCCGCCACCCCGACTGGAGTGGCGGATTTTTTATTTGGTTTTAGGCCTTTGGCTTTGCAGCAGGCTTAGCAGCAGTCTTGGCAGCTGCAGGCTTTGCCGCAGTGGTCTTGGCAGCAGCTGGCTTGCGAGCAGCAGGAGCCTTAGCGGCGGCCGGCTTTGCAGCTGGCTTAGCAGCGGTGGTCTTCGCAGCTGGCTTTGCTGCCGGCTTAGCAGCAGCCTTGGTAGCTGGCTTGGCTGCGGTGGTCTTGGCCGCAGGCTTGGCTGCGGTCTTTGCGGCCGGCTTGGCAGCGGTCTTTGCCGCAGTGGTCTTCGCAGCTGGCTTAGGCGCGGTTGCCTTGGCAACCTTGGCGGCAGCCGCAGTGGTTGCAGTTTGGGTTGCCTTGCTGGCGGCCTTCACCGCGGTGGTGGCAGCCTTGTCAGCGGCCTTCACAGCAGTGGTCGCTGCCTTGTCTGCAGCCTTCACAGCGGTGGTAGCAACCTTCTCTACCTTCTTAGTGGTGGCTGCTACGGTCTTCTCAACCTTCTTGGTGGTTGCCGCCACGGTCTTCTTTACCTCTTCGGCAACCTCGCTGGATTCCTTTGCAACGTCGGCAGCAATGTGTCCAACAACCTTTGCAACCTCAGGCGAGTTCTTCTTAAAAATCTTCTTGATACGGTCAAAAATTGCCATGATCTACCCCTTAAGTACGATTCACAATTGCCTTCAGAATAATGCAAAACCGCACCAAATCAAGGAAGGCGGACCGTTGCGGCAGGTTAACTCTGACTAAATAGCGCGGCGGCGACGAAGAATCTCGTCAAGGTTTGCCCCGGCAACCTGCTCTTCGGGGCGCTGGATGACAACGTTTGGCTGCGCTACCGGCAGCTGGGTTACCTTGGCCAGCTCTGGCTGCTCGAGGGTACCAACGTGGCCCACGTGCATCGGTGCTGGCAATTCTCGAGGAGTCCAACTTCTGTCAGCAGCAGCACTTGGCTGACTGCCCAGATCGAAGGCGGTCTGATACATGGCTCGGTAGTTGGCAGCTCGACCACGCGACTGAGCACTTTCTGCCAGTAGTGCAAGCTGCTTCTTTCGAGCAACCGCACCAGCCAGGAAGGCTGCTACTGCAATCGCAAACGATGCGGTGGCAACCAGACCAAGGTTGCCCAGGTCGGTCAGCGCAAACGCGCCCACGAACACTCCAGCAAGCGCTAGGACGCCCAGAAGGCGACGAAGGTTACTGAGGCGCATTGCGGCGTGCGCGGTGGAGACCTGCTTGGTCTGCTTTGGCGCTGGAATAGCCTGTCGAACTTCACGAACTACGCGCTGCTTTGCCTGGCGGAAATCTTCCACCTCTTGGCCGCGTTTTACCCAACCTGGAATAAAGCCACCCAGCCAAACCACGGCGGCCACTACAAGCAGCACACCTGTGATTGAAGAGAAGTTCATACCTCAACGATATGAGGCAATCAATTGCATCTAATTATTTAATTCGGCGTGTTCCAAAGTTTCTTCAAAATCTGAAGGATTTGGGTACTTCAAAGCCGGAACCAGACCTTGTATCCATCGATTCAGGACGCCCTTGGGAACTTCCTCGTGGGTTAGGGCAAAGACAAAGTGATCGCGCCAGGCTCCATTGATGTGAATGTAACGACGCTTTAGACCCTCATAGCGGTAGCCAAGCTTCTGGACCACTCGCAGGCTGGGTGCATTTTCGGGGCGAATATCGATTTCGATTCGGTGTAAACCAACAACGTTGAAAAGGTAATCGCTAACCAGGGCCACAGCAGTTGGAGTTATCGACTTTCCAGCTACGGTAGGTGCAATCCAGTAACCGATAACCGCGCTGGAAACCGATCCGTGCAAAATGTTAGCCACATTGATTTGACCAACGATCTTGCCCTGATACTCGATTACAAAGGGCAGGCCAGTGCGGTCATCCAAGGCTCTGAGTAGCCCACGAAGCATGCCTCGGGTGTCCCACACGTTTGGAGCATAGGGATTGGTGGCTTCCCATGGCCTCAGCCACGCACGGTGTTCGAGGAGCAGAGATTCGATGGTCTTGGCGTCTTTCATGCGCACGAGACGCAATTTCACATCTCCATGAGTTAGTGCAAAAGAAAGTGCCATGGTGACAAAATTAGTGCCATGAGTGAACCAAGCGCGCAGGATGCCAAAAAGTTACTTCGGGCACGCCTAAACGAACAGCGCTTGGTACACGCCAAAGACCCCTCGCACCCGGCTGCACTTAGCCAGCAACTGGTGGCCCTTTGCCAGCAATTGGGGGCAAAAACGGTGGCAGCCTATTTGCCTTTTGGTGCCGAGCCAAACATTGGTGTCTTTGTTGCGGGTGGTTCGGCTCATGGGCTAACCCTCATCATGCCGGTGGCAAACACCGATGGCACCATGCACTGGGTGAACTACACCGGGCAGTCTGCGCCGGGCATCTTTGGGTTTGATGAACCAACCGGTCCGCCTGCAAAGTTGAGCGATGCCGATCTGATTCTGATTCCGGCTAGTGCCGTAGACATCCGTGGCAACCGCCTGGGCAAGGGCAAGGGTTTCTACGACGTTGCCCTAGCTGACCCAGCCATTACCGCCCCGGTGGCCGCCGTGGTTTACGAGGCTGAGGTGCTGGATAGCTTGCCAACCGAAGAACACGATCAGCCGGTGGGATTCATTGTGACGCCTGCGCGGCTGGTGTCGATTAGTTAAACTTGTAGCAAATGCCTAAATATTCCTACAAGTGCAAGAGCTGCGACCACCAGTTTGATGTCCAGCAGTCTTTTAGCGATGCCGCGCTCACCGAATGCCCAAACTGTGGCAAGAGCGAACTGGTCAAGGTGTTTGGCGTAGGAAGCGTTACCTTCAAGGGTTCGGGCTTCTACCGCACCGATAACTCGAGCAGCTCGAAGAAGTCAGATTAACGACTTTTAGTTATTTCCAGTGCGGAGGCTTGTCTGCCTTTAGCGCCGCATCACGAGCTGAATCTGAGCTGGTTGGTCGTTCTCCCCAAGCAGCATCGGTGTCTTCAAAGGCAACTTCATCTTCAAATCGGGATGCCCCGGTGCCAACTGCCAAGCCCAGGAACTTTGCCAGCGTGCGCGCAAACAGGTCTGGATCTGCAAACAGTTCGAACGCAAACACCCTAACCACCTGCCAGCCCAGGTGCTTTAGCAGCGGTGGCAGCAGGTTTACCTCTTGGTGCAGGTTCTTGCCGGCGATCTGCCAGTCGGGCTGCAACACCACTGCCTTGTTGCCGTAGCTGGCAACCAGTGGCAGGTTGACGCCAAAACCGGTCTTTACGGTTACACCCAGCTTGCGCAAACGGATGGCCAGGTCTTCCAGCATCGGATCGCGTTCCAGTTCGCTGGCAGCAACCTCAACCTCTACCCCACCCTTGAGCAGTTCGCGCAGGTAACCAACACCGTTGGTGGCGTGGGAAGGCAAATCGGTGGACGCAAAGCAAGTGACGATGCTCAACTGCTTGCGGGCACTGATGAGCATGTTTGCCAAACCGCGGCGACCTTCTACTGTGGTGAGCTCGCCCATGTTGCTGAGCGTTGCGCCCTCTGGGGTCTTGCCGTAACCAATCGAGAAGATGACGTGGTCCGCAACTCGGTGCGAGAGGCCGTTGATGGTATTTACCTCGAAGCGTTCGCGGCCGTGGCCTTCGAAGAATTCAACAAGGTGCGAGCGTTGCTTTAGGCCCTGGGTGACACCGGCACGAATGCGGTCGGCGTGAACCCGAGAGGCAGTGGCAACCAGCAGCGAATCTTCTGGGTGCCAGAGTGCGTGGTTGTAGATCAGCTCGATGGCGCGCTGCACCTCAACATCTAGGCTTTCGTTGGCCCCTTCGATGGTGCTGGTGGCCCTACCGTCAGGGATAAATTCGATGTTCACGTGCGAGTTGCCAAAGTAGTCGTCGAGCGTTGGCTCAAAGACGATTCGGTTCTGGTAGAACTCGCGATTGATGAATGCACCGAGGATCTGGCCGCTCTGGCGGTAGCTGCGGCGAAGCAGCTCTTGACCAAAGGTGTCTGCCACCTTGGACTGCACGCTTGGCGCCTGTACCTCAGAGCCAATCGGAATTGGACGAGCCTCAACCTCGAAGCCACTGGGATAGGCCACTGCGTCATCACCAAAGGTGATTACCTGGCTGGCACGCTGCAGACCGCAGAGGTTCTCTGCGATGGTGGTGCCCGCAGCATCGAGGACAATCACAACGTCAAATTTGATGCCAGTTGGCAGATTCTCGGCTACCTCGTATGGGCTCATCATCAGTACCGGAGCGAGGGTTCCCATTAGCTTGGGCGAACCATGCAGTAGGTCCACCAGCTTGGCCTTGCCCTGCTTGAGGTGGTTCTTCAGCATGGTTGCCTCAACGGCATAACCAAGCACGTCGCGCTTCCAGTTCTCGGCCAAACGGGCAGCAATAATCGAAACGTTCTCGGCTAGAACCGCGTTGTTTGCGGTTCGGTAGGCATCTTCGGTGACCGCAAAGGCGGAGTTGCTGTTTGCCACAACCTCAGGGTGCTGCTGAGCCAAGTACTCCAGCGAACTCTGCCACCAGGCCAGGTCAAACTCTGCTGCGATGTGCTCGCGGCTCACGTGGATGCGGGCCAGGTCGCGCATCAGCTGTTCTAGCCCGCGCTCGCGCAACTTGTTGGCAACCATGGCGCGCTCGCCAAGGTTATCTAGCGCGCCGGTGTCTTCAACCAGAGAGCTGAGCTTCTTGGCCAGATCGTCCAGAGTGAGGTCAACCAGATTTGGCTCATTGCTGGCGCTATCAAGGTGACGCTGCACTGCATCCAGGTCGCTCAGCAGAGCCTGGTATGCAATGAGGGCATCGTTGATGCCTGCTGTAACCGTTGGCTGCTTGAGGCTGGCGGAATACTTGGCCCACGAGACGCGCTGCTCCTCAATCTGCTTGAGACTGAGGTTGATGTCTGCAACGTGCATGCCTGGGCGCAGGTACTCTTTGGCAAGCTTCTTGAGTCGGCGACGGGTTCCACCGCTCATCTCGCTCTTCACCTTGCGGGGCTCGGTTGCAGCGATTACCTCGGTGAGCGAGCGATCGAAGACACTTGGGATGAAGCGATCTAGGCTCTCGCGAATGCCGGCAAACAGTCTCAGGTAGACACCGAACTCGGAAACGCTATTGGCAGGCTTGAACTCCGCAGCGGCGATGAACTCAGCCAGCTTCTTGGAAAGCGCCGGGAAGGAATCCTCGCGCAGACGCTTGGCGGCGGCTAGGGCGTACTCAAACTGGGCAGGCGAATCGAACCGGGCCTGGAACCAGGCTGAGTCCTGAGGACCATAGTTGAACTCGCCAAGTTCGTGCGCTTTGTAAAGCAGCTCCAGAGCACCTTCGCGGTCTGGGGTTTCCAAAAGATTGGCGCGCAGGATTCGCGCCTGAGTAACTGGTGCGTGTGGCATAGCCGACAGGTCTGCCAGCTTGTTCAAAACATCCAGGATGCTGTGACCCAGCGGGTTGTCGCTGGAGACCAGCCCGTCGAAGTAAGAGCGAAGCTTGTTCTCCGGCACCGAAAGCTGAGACGCTGCGGTTGCATCCACTCGAGTGGCTGCCTTCTCGTTGCGACTAATGGCATTGATGCTGTCCAACCAAGCATCCGAGGCTCGAACTACCAGGCCATTCAGACCCAGAACTGCAACGCGGTCCGCGAGTTCGCTGAGGGTCTGGCGTCTTGGGGCCAAAACCAATGCGCGCTTGTTGTTGAATGCCAGGTTGGCAACAAGGTTTATTACCGTTTGCAGGTAGCCACAGCCCGGCAACACCTCAACGGCAAACGACTGACCCAAAATCGCTCGCGAGACGATTCGACGCTGGACCTCATCGGCGTCAGCAACAGGCAGAGCAAGCCTGGAATCTACCGAGGCAAGTTCTCCTACAGAAGTGCCCTGCGCCAACTGGTTGAGGATTGGCACATCGATGCTGGAAATATCGGTGAGCATGCGGATTGGCACGGTTGTGAAGTTGCCCAGCACCAGAATGCGCTTTAGCTCTGCCTTTGCGCTGCCGCCCAGGAGCGTTGCTAGGTGGTCCAATAGTGCAATTGGAACCAGGTCGCCGTCGTTGCGGAGGCGGGCCAGCAAAGCGGCTTCATCAAGCTTGATGTCAAAGTTGTCGCGCAGCGCCGAGGTCAGTGCCGGGTTTACGAACGCCTCGCCAGTGCGGCGAACCTCGTAGTCGTCGCCCTTGCGAATCAGCTGCAGCGGCCAGAGCAAGATAGGCATTTTGAGGTCGAACCCATCGGCCTCGAGGTCTACCAAGCCACCTACCAGGTAGCAAGATTCCACACCGAAGTGGTAAAGCAACTGGTGGGCCTTGTGGTCGATGCGCTTGGCCGCAGCATGGGCACGCGAGAAGGCAAGAGGGTCGCGTACCAGGTTGGAAAGAGTGCTGGCGCCGCTGGAAGTGAACTGGGCCATACCACCGGGGTGAGCGCGGTTTAGGTCAATCTGACTGAAAGTGTCTAGATCAAAATTGGCCAGCGGATTGGTGACGCCAATAGCGGCGATCTCCTCGCGCCAAACATCCCAGGCTTTGCGGTTTGGGATGGCAAGATTAGCGAGGTCATTCACACCTCAAGAGTAACTTTTCAACGGCTCTGCAGGCATCAAGCCACGCCTGTGCGCACGCCAAGTAGAATTTGAGGGTTGTTCAGGCTAGGGCTTGAGCCGCGCGGCTCCGTAGCTCAGTGGATAGAGCAGTGGTTTCCTAAACCATGTGTCGGGTGTTCGATTCACCTCGGGGCCACTGATGATTTAAGTTACTCGCCCCGGCTCGCCGCTCGGTCGCGGCTCGCTAGTCGCCTGTCGGCGACATCGGGGCCACTCAAATATCAGCAGACCTTGCCATCGCCGTTGGCGTCGCGGTACCAGACATACTCCGGATTCTTTCCCTTGTAGTAGGGCCCGTATCCCGCCGAATTGGCTGCTTTGCAAGTTGAAAAGTGTGGGTCCAGCTTTCCCTTGGACTTGGCCACCTTGTTGGCAGACACCGAACCGCCAGCGCTCCCCGACGTGCTTGGCAGCGGACCGATGTAAGTTACATAGGCCGCCTCCCAATTGCTGGCAATGGCACGCTGCGCAGTTCGCAACGTGATAACTCCCCCGCAAACCAGATCGTGCAGTTTGTTCTCCAGTCGGTCTTTTACTCGGGCATCGTATTTACCGAAGTAGGGCTCTGGCCAGAGGTTTTTTGGGTCGCTTGGCGCACCACCAAGTTCAAGCGAGATTAGGTGATCTTCCTCGTAGTCTCCGGTGGAGTAGTCGCCATCAACCGCGTATCCAGACTGCAGTTGCGTTACCTTCAGTGACGTTGTGTACGAAGAGGGCGGCCGAATGGTGGAGGTGAATCCGGACACACAGATGGTGGATTGGATATTTGCCTGCGAGACATCGGGGTTACAGCACCCGGAGTTAGCTTCGGGTCTGGCAGAGCGGCCGCAAAAACAATAAGCAGTGCAACAAAAGCCTTAAGCAGCAATTAGGTAGCTATCCCACTCTGGCTCTAGGCGGTCGGCTCCGCGCACGGTCCAGGCTCCACCACTTGGCATGCGCGGCGTTATTCTCAACTGCCACCCGATCTCGGCTAAAGTCTTATCGCTCTTGGTGTTGTTGCACTTTAGACAGCAGGCAACCAAATTCTCCCAGGTGTCTCGGCCACCGCGGCTCTTGGGCTGCACATGATCGATGGTGTTGGCATTTCGGTTGCAGTAGGCGCAGCGATGGTTGTCTCGGCGCAGCACACCCTTTCGGGTAACCGGAACTCCTCGGCTGGTTGGAATGCGCACATAGCGAGAAAGCAAAATAACCGATGGCAGGTCAAACACTGCACTGGTGCTGTGCACCTCAACTTCGGCTGGCTGTAAAACCGTTGCCTTGTTATTGAGAACTAAGGTAAGTGCTCGTTTGAAACTCACAACGCCAAGTGGTTCGTACCCTGCGTTTAGTACCAGTGTGCGCATTTATGTCCCTTTCGAAGCCGCCCAAATGGTTTATGGGTTTTCGGTATGAGCTCCTCGCAGGTAATAAAAAACGCGCCGTCAAATAAATGACGACGCGCTAGTTAACCTGGCCGGGTTGGCAGAAATGTTGGAACTGTTGCTCGTGCTTGGCGGGCACAACCTTCAGACTCATAACTACCTTCCAGGGCCACCTGCTTTGGGGCTCATGGCTTCACATTACGCTTCTGGAATCTAAAAGTGGGTAAAGAAACACCAAACGAAAAGTAACGTTTTGATAGTTATCAAGGGCCAAAGTTGGCAGGTTTTGCGCAGTTACTTGGTGCCGAGGCGAACGAAGAACACGTTGCTGGTAAAGATTGGTGCCAGCTTTACGGTGTCACCCGGGCGCGGTGCGTGGTAGAAGTTGCCATTTCCGGCGTAAATGCCATCGTGGCTCAGGTCGTTTAGAACAACGATGTCGCCTGGCTGGGCATCCTCAGGCTTGACGATAATGCCGAGGCGCGACTGGGCGATTACCGAGTGCGGTAGGTCGATACCGAACTGCGCGAATACAAATCGGACGTAACCAGAGCAATCGAAGCCAGCCGGGTTTTCGCCACCGAATACGTATGGGGTTCCGGTGTACTTGGCAGCAACCTCAAGGATCTTGGCAGCGTCAAGCTTGGAATAAGGAGGGTTGGAAACGTAGTCGGCAGCGGTTGGACCGGCATACGACAGGTAGTTGGTGGCGGTCTGCTGGCGCTGAATCTCAACGGCAGAAGCCGAGGTGTAGTTACCGCGGTCGAAGTTGGCGGTGTTCACGGCAGCCACGGTTAGGTTCTGGGTGTCTGCACCGCTGGCAACCGCGGCGGCATTGGTGGTGGTGAAGCGAGCCATTGCAGCAATATCTGGGCTGTAGGCATAGGCCGGAAGGGCGACGGTGGTGAAAATACCCGAGGAAACCAGCATGGTTACCACGTTGCGAACATCGCGGCGCTTAGAGAACTTCACCTTCGGCTTGCCGGTGATCACATAGCGGCCGGTGACAACTACTTCACGAGTATCCGTGGTGATTACCTGCTGAACCTTGGCAGCCTTTTTAGCCTCACGCTTCTCGGCGCGGGAAGCACGCTTGCGCTCCGCTTCGCGAATCGAACGACGCGAGCGCAGTTCCATAGTTTCGAGGACATTGATTTCAATGTCGGCTCGATGCCTACCGGTACCTTGCTTTGCCAAAAGTGGATCCTCCGAGGATTCAGGGCTGGATACCGATTTTACCTTGGAAAGTAACGAATCCGCATCGACAGTTTGTCTAAAAACAGGCAACGCTCAGGGTGGGAGCGAACTTATGCCTCCACAAATAGGTGGCTAGCATCCTCTTTTACAAAACTCTCGCCTTCGGTGGCACCAACAACCCGAATGAAGATTCGGTGCCCCTTCTGCTCAAAAGTAAGTTGTGCTCCCGGGACAATTCCCAGCGCCTTCAGGTCCGAAAGCAACTGAACATCCACCTGAAGTGGCTCACCAATGCGACGAAGTGTGTAAACCCGCTGAGTATCGGTTAGATCCAGGGAAGCCACGCTCACAACGCCCTGAATGAAAGGCTCGGACAAATCACTGCCCAAGTCGTTGAGGCCTGGAATCGGGTTGCCGTATGGCGAAACGTGTGGGTTGTTGAGCATGGCCATGATCTTGCGCTCTACCTGCTCGCTCATCACGTGCTCCCAGCGGCAAGCCTCTTCATGCACCAGCTCCCACTCGAGGCCAATGACATCGGCAAGTAGTCGCTCTGCAAGGCGGTGCTTGCGCATGACCTTTACGGCTTCGCCGCGACCAAAGTCGGTTAGGTCCAGGTGTCGGTCGTTGCTGACAACCACATAGCCAAGTCGTTCCATACGGGCGATGGTCTGCGACACGGTTGGACCGGAGTGGCTTAGTCTTTCGCTGATGCGGGCACGCAGCGGAATCTGGCCCTCTTCTTCAAGTTCCAGGATGGTACGCAGGTACATCTCGGTGGTATCAATCAGATCGGTCATGGTTCGCCTCCCCCACATTCATTCAACAATGTTCCAATTATCGTTTGTCCAGCCACTGGGCAGTTACAGGCTAGGTAAACTTTTAGACATGGCTGACATCAAAATCCCTACCGAACTTTTGCCTCTAGACGGACGCTTTGGCTGTGGCCCATCGCGCGTTCGCACCGCTCAGATTGAGGCCTTCGCCACCGAGGGCGCAAAGCTAATGGGAACCTCGCACCGCCAAGCGCCGGTCAAGAACCTGGTGAAGCGCGTGCAGGAGGGCCTGATGGACCTTTACCACCGCCCAGATGGCTATGAGATCGTCATCGGCAACGGTGGCTCCACCGCGTTTTGGGATGTTGCGGCATTCAGCCTGGCTGAGGGCAAGGCACAGGCCTTGGTACACGGCGAGTTCGGTGGCAAGTTTGCCAGCGCACTGAAGGCTCCATGGCTAACCGCGCCAACCGTAATCAACGGAACCCCTGGCTCTCGCCTCGAGCTGCAGGCTGAGGCTGGCGTCAATCTTTACGCCTACGCCCAGAACGAGACCTCTACCGGTGTTGTAACTCCGGTAGAGCGCCTTGCCGGCGTTGATGCTGGCTCGCTTTTCCTCACCGATGCAACCAGCGCGGCCGGCGGAATCGACTTCGACGCCACCCAGACCGATGTCTACTACTTTGCTCCGCAGAAGAACTTCGCCTCCGATGGTGGCCTGTGGTTTGCACTCATGTCGCCTGCTGCCATCGAGCGCGCTGAGCGCATTGCCGCAACCGACCGCTACATCCCTGAGTTCCTCAGCCTGAAGACCGCAATCGACAACTCGCGCCTAAACCAGACCCTGAACACCCCGGCAATCTCAACCCTGTTCTTCCTGGCAGAGCAGATTGACTGGATGAACGCCAACGGCGGTTTGGCCTGGGCAGATGCTCGCACCAAGGCCGCATCGGATCACCTGTACAACTGGGCAGATGCCAGCGAGTTTGCAACCCCATTCGTTGCCAACCCAGAGCACCGCTCGCAGGTGGTTGTAACCATCGACTTCAACGAGAACATCGATGCTGCAGCAATCGCCAAGGTGCTGCGCGCTAATGGAGTGGTTGACACCGAGCCTTATCGCAAGTTGGGCCGCAATCAGTTGCGCGTTGCTACCTTCACCGCAACTGAACTGCACGACGTGCAGCAGCTAACCAAGAGCATCGACTATGTAGTGAGCCAGCTGGGCTAACCTCGGATTATCAACGTAATCGGTTAGGAAACGGCAATGGTTCGCTTTTATCTAAAGCACGTAGAACGCAAGCCCGACCCTGAGCCGGTAAAGGTAAAGCCCCAGATCGCCATCGGCGTTGGCCTCGGCTTATGGATTATTGCGTTACTTGCGCTTCTTGCCGCCCCGCAGAGTCTTCCACTTGAAGAACCCCTTGCCCTTACCACGTGCGGCATCGGCATCATCTTTGGATTCTGGGGACTCTGGCACGTCCGAAACCGCTGAGTCAGAGTCGGCATCGTCCGAATCAACTTCATCAGCTGATTCTTCTGCTGCGTCTTCGTCGACGTCATCTTCGGAGTCTTCGTCGGCTTCTTCGTCTTGGTCTTCGGCCTCAAGCGCAGCGGCCGCGGCCTCTGCCTCCATTGCAGCCTGAAGAGCCTTGTAGTCGGCCAAGCGCTCGCTCCAAGGAACCCACTTAGGGGCAACCAGGCTGCTGTCGCCTGGGGTTAGCACAACTTCAGACACGGTGGCGTCTGCGCCATCGATGTACATGGTTACATTTACAGACCAGTCTGGATAGCCCTTGAGCTTGCTGGCAAACATGAAGGTTAGAACGCCTTCGTGGTCTTCCTGGAGCGTGCCGAGCAGATCGCCCACTGCCTGCTGGCCGTGAACTTCAACTGCCGCATTGCGGGCAATGCTCAGGTACTTTTCCACCGATCTAGGCTTCGAGTTCGTCTGCAAGTTTGCGCAATAGCGCAGCAATCTTCTTGGCGCTGGCACCCTCAGGGTGACGGCCGTGCTTCAAACCGGTAGCGATCTTGTCCAGCAGCGCAATGGTGTCTTCGGCAATGATGGCCAGGTCGTCTGCAGGCTTACGGCTTAGCTTGGCAAGGCTGACCGGTGCGTCTAGAACGCGCAGGCTAAGAACCTGTGGTCCCTTGCGGCCATCGGCAACGCTGTACTCAACACGCGAACCCTTGCGGATCTGTGTCATGCCATCTGGAAGTGCACTGGCGTGCAAGAAAACCTGGGCGCCTTGGTCGCTCTCGACAAAGCCGTAGCCCTTCTCCTCGTCAAAAAAACGAACTTTTCCGGTAGGCATGGATCCTCTTTCATAAAACCAACCCATAGTTTACCGCAGAGTAACAAAGCAGCCTAGTTTCAAGAACAATGCGGATGTAGGGTTGAAGGATGGCAAAAACAAAGAAGCAAAATAGCGTGCCGGGGGGCCTTCGCGAAAACCGCGTTGAAAACACACTTGCATTCATGGCCGCCGGAGTTATCGGTGTTTCCATTCTTTCCATGATTGTTGTGCTGGTTCTCTCCATCGCAGGCATCAAGGGAATCCCACCGGTATTGGGAATTCTCCCCCTCTTCGGACTGCCAATCGGCTTCCTGCTGGTGTTCGTTCTCTTGCTCACTGCACTAATCCGCAAGGCGCGTGAAAACCGAAACTAGCCTCCGGTTTTCAAATCCCACCGATGAGCGACCTCCTTATACTGGCCACCGACCTGCGAGAGCGGTCGGACGAGTCGCTTACCACTCTTCTGCATCGCCGGAACTTGGCCGGGTCACCCAAAGACTTCTTTGACCTTGCCCAGTCGCTCTTCGCCAACAAAAGCATTCAGAGTGCACTGACCAAGTTGGCTGCCGCCGAAGCCCTGGCTCTGCAGTGGCTGGTAGCTCCGATGCTAGATGCCGCACAACCAGCTGAGAACGAACTGGTGGCCTTGGCCAATCTGGGGCTCATCCACAATTCCAAGGGCACTTGGGCCTGCTACGAATCGGTGGCGCAGCTTGCCGAGCCAATGCTGCGAAACAAGGTCATCGCCCTTTCGGCGCCGGCAGCCGTTGAGGCACCTGTCCGCAGTAGCGAAACAGCTGCCACCATGGGTCTGGCTGCAATCGCGGCCTTCGAAACTCAGCAGGCAATCACAGAGTTGGTGCTGGATGTGGAGCAACACCCTATTCGCCAGATTGGTAAAACCGGCATTGGCGTTGGCGACATCAAGCGTCTTGCCGCCCACCTTCGCCGAAGCACGGTGGCAGTGCGCGGCTTCTACACTTTTGCACTCCAGCTGCGCCTAATTGAGCTGGTTTCCGAACGCTGGTGGCTCAGCTCGCACGCCCAAGACTTCTTGGCATCAAGCATGCTGGAGCGCTGGTCGATGCTGGCCAACCAATGGGTTTCTTCGCTGGGCGAAGTTGGCGCTCGTCAGCTTCGAACTCTGCTTGCGCAGCAGCCGGGCGACCTGGCAGAAACCCTAAGGGCAGTATTCCCGCTGGCCGATGTGGCAGTTGATGACCAGCTCAATCTGCTTATGGAACAGGCCCAGGGCATAGGTTTTTGCGTCTCAGGCCAGCCAACACTGCTTCTGGTTCGCTGCCTCGAGGGCCAGACATCGGTGGCAGAAGACCTGCTGCAACCTCATCTGCCCCAGCTTCAGCACAGCCTCATTGTGCAGGCAGACCTGAGCCTGATTGCCCCTGGGCCACTGGACACCGCCACCGAGCTTATTCTGCGCAAGTTTGCCAACATCGAGCAGGTGTCGGTTGCCAGCACCTACCGCCTCTCGGCGCTGAGCCTCAGTCACGGCCTGGAATGTGGCCTGACGGCAGATCAGATTCGCACAGTCCTAACCGACCTCAGTGCCAAGGCTTTGCCGCAGCCGGTTGAGTATTTGCTGCGCGAAGCTGAGAACCGCTTTGGCCGCCTGGTGATTTCAGCCGGAACCGGAACCGAACGCTCAATTCTGCGCAGCACCGATGGCATTCTGCTCACCGAAATCCTCAACGACTCCAGGTTGCGCCCATACGCCTTTTTTGCGCTGAGCGCCGGAAGCTTGGCTAGCCGCTTTGAGCCCGACGTGGTCTACTTTGGCCTACGCGATTTCGGCTATCTCCCAGTTCGCGTTGACAACCAGGGTGCAGTGCTCTCACCACTTAGGGCAGCGTCCTGGAGTCTAGGTATTTCTCCAGTGGCCACCGATCCGATGATCACACTCATCAAGGATTTGCGCGCCGCGGATGCCCGAGTGGGCGCCCAGCCAGACGACCACGACCTAACCCGACAGATTCAGTTGGCCATGAAAAACAAGGCCCAACTGAGTGTCACCCTCACCGATCGCACCGGTGCCGAGGTTGAATTCAAGATTCTGCCGACCGCTCTGGCAAACGGCCGCCTCCGCGGACTAGACAAGCGCGCCGACATCGAACGCACGCTTCCGCTCGATCGCATTGTCCGCGTAGCAATAGGCTAGAAACTATGACTTTGGGGCCATTGATTGTTCAGAGCGATAAGACTGCGCTGCTCGAGGTGGACCACCCGCAGGCAGCGGATGCCCGCCACGACCTCAGTATTTTTGCCGAGCTTGAGCGCGCACCTGAGCACATTCACACCTACCGAATCACTCGCCTGGGCCTCTGGAATGCCCGAGCAGCCGGCCACGACTCGGACTTCGTTCTGGGCGTTCTAGACAAATACGCAAAGTTTGCCGTGCCGGCATCGGTGCGCACCGATATCACCGAAACCATGGGTCGCTACGGCCGCCTAACCATTGAGCGCTCGGCCGAGGGAGACCTCGAGCTGCACTCCGACTCCGCCGCCATTCTCATGGAGGCTTCACGCCAGAAGAAGATTGCCGAACTGCTGGAAGGCCAGATCAGCCCAACGGTTCACCGAATTCGCCCCTGGGCTCGCGGCCAAGTAAAGCAGGAGCTGCTAAAGCTTGGCTGGCCTGCCGAAGATAACGCTGGCTACACCCCAGGCACCCCGCACCAGATTGATCTCTCCACCGCGGGCGGCTGGAAGATTCGCGACTACCAGTCTCAGGCTGTAGAGCGATTCTGGGATGGCGGCAGCGGCGTTGTGGTTCTCCCCTGTGGCGCAGGTAAGACAATCGTTGGCGCCGGCGCAATGAGCGTGGCAAAGACCAACACCCTCATCCTGGTAACCAACACAGTCAGTGCCCGTCAGTGGAAGGCCGAGCTGATCAAGCGCACCTCGCTCACCGATGACGAGATTGGCGAGTACTCGGGTAGCACCAAGGAAATCAAGCCGGTGACCATTGCCACGTATCAGATTCTCACCACAAAGCGAAAGGCAGAGTACGCGCACTTGGCCCTGCTAAACGCCAACGACTGGGGCCTCATCGTTTATGACGAGGTTCACCTGCTGCCGGCACCAATCTTCAAGATGACCGCAGACCTGCAGGCTCGTCGTCGCCTAGGACTAACCGCCACCCTGGTTCGCGAAGACGGCAAGGAAGGCGACGTATTTAGCCTGATTGGCCCAAAGCGCTACGACGCCCCTTGGAAAGAAATTGAGCAGCAGGGCTACATCGCTCCGGCAAACTGCTTCGAGGTTCGAGTAGACCTGCCAGACAGCGAGCGCCTTGAGTACGCCATCGCTGGCCAGGACGACCGCTACCGCTTGGCAGCCACCTCGCCAGCCAAGATTGGCGTCATCCGCAAGCTGCTTGAGCGCCACAAGGGCGAGCCAACCCTCATCATCGGTCAGTACCTCAACCAAATCGATGAGGTAGCCACCGCACTTGGTGTGCCAAAGATTACCGGAGATACCCCGGTTGAAGAGCGCGAGCGCCTGTTCCAAGACTTCCGCGAGGGCAAGGAGTCAACCCTGGTTGTATCCAAGGTTGCCAACTTCAGTGTTGACCTGCCAGAGGCATCGATGGCCATTCAAATCAGTGGTTCGTTTGGTAGCCGTCAGGAAGAGGCCCAGCGTCTGGGTCGTCTGCTGCGCCCCAAGGCCGATGGCCGCAGCGCTTCGTTCTACACTCTGATTAGCCGCGACACCGTCGATCAGGACTTTGCCCAGAATCGCCAGCGCTTCCTTGCGGAGCAGGGTTACTCGTACCAGATTCTGGACGCAGACGACCTGAAGTAACTTCCAAATAACATTCAGCCGACTATCAGGCTTCTTTCAGGAAACTCTGCGAGAGTGTTTCTATGAATACCGCTAGCAGCAATTCTTCAGACGCCATCAAGGTTCTAATCGTCGATGACGAGCCCAGCATTCGAGATCTGCTCAGCCGAACCCTGAGTTTCCAAGATTTCAAGACCCGTGCGGTTGGCAACAGCACCGACGCCCTGGCTGAAATCATCACCTTCCAGCCAGACATCATCCTGCTAGATGTAATGCTTCCTGACGTCAGCGGCTTTGGGCTAACCCAAAAGATCCGTTCACAGGGCATCACCACTCCTGTTCTTTTCCTAACCGCCAAGGACGAGGCCGAATACAAGGTTCAGGGGCTAACCGTTGGCGGCGACGACTACGTGACCAAGCCATTCAGCCTGGCCGAAATCGTAGCCCGCATCCACGCCATTCTTCGTCGCACCAAAGCCGCCAAATCTGAGGATTCGGTGCTTGAGGTTGGCGAGGTCAAAATCAACAACGACGCTCACGAGGTTTACGCCAACGGGGTTTTGGTAGACCTCAGCCCAACCGAGTACAACCTGTTGCACTTCCTAATGAGCAACCCAAACCAGGTGCTCAAGAAGGAGCAGATCCTCAACCACGTTTGGGACTACGACTTCGGCGGCAACACCGCCATCGTGGAATCTTATGTTTCTTACCTGCGTCGCAAGCTACATGAGCACACCACCGAAGAGGTGATCCACACCAAGCGCGGTGTTGGCTACATGTACCGTTCGTCGGCAAAGGCCTAATCTGTGAACTCGATTTCCCAGGCTTGGGAGCGCATCTCCCTGCGCACCAAACTAACCACCCTGAGTGTTGCCATCATCGGCGCACTTTTGCTGGTTTCAAGCCTGGGCACAATCGCGCTGCTGCGAACCTATCTGCAGCAAAACCTAGACACCATGCTCTCCAGCACCGCCTCAACTTTGCAGCACGAAGATCCGGCAATGCTCGAGGAGCGTCTGGCTACCCGCCAGGTTCAGCTGCCGCGCCTGCCAAGCGATTACTACATTGCCTATCTAGACACCAAGGGCAACCTGATGATTGGCCTAGTGTCATCTACCCGCAGCAACCAAGACGTGCCAAACCTCAGTGGTTTCAGCAGTTCTTACGTGCTGGCAACCCATGGAATGCCATTCGAGAGCGTTTCCACCGCAAGCAATGGCGGCACCAAGTCCTGGCGAATCGTGGCAGTTCCGCTCACTTCGCTGCCCGGATCGCTTGTAGTTGCACTTCCAACCAGCAACAACGATCAGTTGCTGGACGAGTACCGCAGCATTGGCTTGGGCTTCGGAGCCCTGCTGCTCACCATCAGCGCCCTTGCAGTGTGGATGACCATCACATCTGCACTTCGCCCGCTTCGTGAGGTTGAGCGCACCGCCAAGGCTGTTTCAGAAGGTGACATCAGTCAGCGCCTCATTCAACACGAGGGCCAGACCGAAATGGCCAAGTTGAATAGCTCGTTGAATACGATGCTCAACTCGATTGAGACTGCGATGCAGTCACGAAATGCCACCCTGGCCCAGATGCGACGCTTTGTTGCCGATGCCAGCCACGAACTTCGCACTCCACTGGTTTCGGTGCGCGGCTATGCCGAGCTTTACCGCCTAGGCGCACTCAGCAAGAAGGCAGACATCGCCGAGGCGATGGAGCGCATTGAATCTGAGGCTATCCGCATGAGTGCCCTCGTAGAGTCTTTGCTGACTCTGGCCCGCCTCGATGAGAACGCCCAGATCAAAAAGCTTCCGGTAGAACTTTTCGAACTGGCCAAGATCGCGGCCAAGGATGCATCGGTGGCCGATGGCAACCGCACCATTGTTATCACCAACCTAGCCGGAACCCCGCTGGAAACCGGCACCGAGATCATGGCGGAGGGCGATGGCCCACAGCTCCGTCAGGTGCTAACTAACCTGCTTGCCAACGCCTGCCGATTCTCACCCGAGGGTGCCGCAGTTGAGATTGCCATTGGCAACGCAGGCGACAGCACCGTTCTTGAAGTGCGCGACCACGGCGAGGGTATCCCGAAGGAACTTCGCCAGAAGGTGTTCGAGCGATTCTTCCGAGCCGACAACTCGCGCAACCGCGATACTGGCGGTTCCGGACTTGGCCTCGCCATTGTCAGCACCATCGTGGCTCAGCACGGCGGCTCCATCGAGGCCCTAGAAACACCTGGTGGTGGCGCAACTTTCCGCGTCACGCTTCCCAACTAGTTAGTTATCCACAGAACTCGGGTTTGAGGCTCAGGCGCGGGGCCGGTTTGTCAGGCTTTTCTTGTCAAAGAAAGGCAAACCCATGACCCGATTTTTAGTGGATTCCGAAGAAGTACTGGCCGCCAACACCGTTGTGCAGTCCACCATCCAGAAGCTACAGGGCGATGTAGATACCCTGCACACCCAACTCAACTCGCTGCAGTCATCTTGGCAGGGCCAAGCAGCCAACAGCTTTCAGGACTTGGCAACCCGTTGGCGTTCAACCGCGGGCCTAGTTCAGCAGCAACTTGGCGAGATTGGCCAGGCTCTGGCTCTGGCCGCCAAGCAGTACTCCGAGATTGAGGCTGCCAACCAGCGCCTCTTCCTCTAGCCTCCGTCCTACTCGAGTGGTTAGCCGATTTCGGCAATGCGGGCGGCAATTAGTTTTGCCACTAAATCATCCGAGAGCTTCGCACCTATTTCAATCTGGAATGAAGCCTTCGAAACCACATAGCCCTTTAGGTCTTCGGCCAAAACCTCAGTTACGTTCTTGCCCCAGGTGGCATAGACCACGTGGTTCTTGAATGCACCGAAACCGGCAACCGCCTTGCCCTTGATCTTGAAGCATGGCGACTTGTGGCTTAGCACCTGCTCTGCGTCTGGAATCACATTCAAGATCTGGGCGCGTAGAACACTCAGTGTCTGGCGCTTGGGTTCGTCCAACGCAGCCAGGTAGTCATCGATTTCTTGTGCAGTCATAACCACAAGAATACAAAAACGGCCCGAACCATCTAGGTTCGGGCCGTTTCTATTTGACTTTAGAAGTCCATACCGCCGCCAGGAGCTGCAGGTGCAGCGCCAGCTGGCTCAGGCTTGTCTGCTACAACAGCCTCGGTGGTTAGGAACAGACCAGCAATCGAAGCTGCGTTCTGCAGTGCCGAGCGGGTTACCTTTACAGGGTCGTTGATGCCGGCAGCCAGCATGTCAACGTACTCGCCGGTTGCAGCGTTTAGACCGTGACCCGAAGGCAGGTTCGAAACCTTCTCAGCAACAACACCAGGCTCTAGACCTGCGTTGATTGCGATCTGCTTTAGCGGTGCCGAGATGGCAACGCGAACGATGTTGGCACCAGTGGCCTCGTCGCCGGTGAGGTTTAGACCAGCAAACAGCGCCTCAGAACCAGCCTGTAGTAGCGCAACGCCACCACCGGCAACGATGCCTTCTTCAACTGCTGCCTTGGCGTTACGAACTGCATCCTCGATGCGGTGCTTGCGCTCCTTCAGCTCTACCTCGGTTGCGGCACCAGCCTTGATGACTGCAACACCGCCGGCAAGCTTTGCCAGACGCTCCTGCAGCTTCTCACGGTCGTAGTCGCTGTCGGTTGCGGTGATCTCGCGACGGATCTGCTCAACGCGGCCAGCAATCTGTGCCTCGTCGCCAGCGCCTTCAACGATGGTGGTCTCGTCCTTGGTGATTACAACCTTGCGAGCACGGCCCAGCAGGTCGAGGGTGGTGTTCTCTAGCTTTAGGCCAACCTCTTCAGAGATAACCTGACCACCGGTAAGGATGGCGATGTCCTGAAGCATTGCCTTGCGGCGGTCCCCGAAGCCTGGAGCCTTGACGGCAACCGACTTGAAGATGCCACGGATCTTGTTGACGATAAGGGTTGCAAGAGCTTCGCCCTCGATGTCCTCGGCAATGATCAGCAGTGGCTTGTTGGCCTGGATTACCTTGTCAACGATTGGAAGCAGGTCCTTGATGTTGCTGATCTTGCTGTTGACGATAAGAACGTAAGCGTCTTCCAGGATTGCTTCCTGGCGCTCTGGGTCGGTGACCATGTAAGCGCTTAGGTAGCCCTTGTCGAAGCGCATACCCTCGGTTAGCTGTAGGTCGATGCCGAAGGTGTTGCTCTCTTCAACGGTTACAACGCCCTCGCGGCCAACCTTGTCGATTGCCTCTGCGATGATGTCACCGATGAGGGTGTCGCCTGCAGAGATGCTTGCGGTAGCAGCAATCTGCTCCTTGGTCTCTACTGGCTTGGCGTTCTCAATTAGCTGAGCGATAACCGCTGCAGTTGCCTTGTCGATTCCGCGCTTTAGGCTGATTGGGTCTGCGCCGGCTGCAACGTTGCGCAGACCTTCGCGAACAAGTGCCTGAGCCAGCACGGTTGCGGTGGTGGTACCGTCACCAGCAACGTCGTCGGTCTTCTTGGCAACTTCCTTGACTAGCTCCGCACCGATCTTCTCTAGTGGGTCTTCTAGTTCGATTTCCTTGGCGATCGAAACACCATCGTTGGTGATGGTAGGGGCGCCCCACTTCTTCTCGAGAACGACGTTGCGTCCGCGTGGGCCAAGGGTCACCTTTACGGTGTCGGCCAGGATGTTTAGACCGCGCTCTAGTCCGCGACGAGCCTCTTCATCGAAAGTGATGATTTTTGCCATTTAGGGTTTCTCCCGTTTGGTTTCAGATGTCTTTGATTGGCACTCAGCAGTTGCGAGTGCTAACTACCATTTTGGCACTCGGTGGCCTCGAGTGCAAACCGTAAATGGCGAGCTTAAAGGAGAAAAGCCCCCACCCGAAGGTGGAGGCTTTCAAGAGATTGAGACTAGATAACGTGAACGTTGTCTGCCTGTGGACCCTTGTCGCCGCTCTTTACGTCGAACTCGACTCGCTGGTTCTCTTTAAGTTCGCGGTAGCCATCGGTCTGGATTGCGCTGAAGTGAACGAATACGTCCGCTCCGCCATCCTGAGTGATGAAGCCGAAGCCCTTCTCAGAGTTGAACCACTTTACGGTTCCTTGTGCCATTTGTATTACTCCTGTTACTACGTTTCAACCGGATGTTTCCCGGTTGGGTCGCATAGTAACCGGTGAGGGCTCCTATGGGGGTCGGCGCTATAAACGCACGCCTGGACGACTACTTGGAGTTTATCGGCATAAGTGCCCTAAGGGCGAGGAGTTTAGCAACCTTTAACCCGCATGGTTATTGGAAAGTTATACAAATTGCCTAGTTTTGGGGCAATTACTTGTAATCGCTTCCAATTACTACGGTGATCGGATCTGCATAGGTGCCAGACAGTTGCACCTGATACCTGCCAAGAGTCTTGAGCAAATCGTTGGCCGCAGACTGCGCGGTAGCAGTGTTTGCGTAAACGATTGTGGTTGGGGCGGCAGCGGTTGAGGCCGGATTTGGCAGGTTCTCGTTCACCGCGCTCAGCAAGTTCCATCCGGCAGAATCCAGCTTGTTTGCAACCTTGGTTGCCAGACCCTTGGTCTCGGTGGAATCGATTACAGTCACGCCTAGGCCGCCGGCATTGAAACCCTGTTGACCCGAAGACTGACTAATTCCGGAGATGTCGCCAATCTGGGAGGTGAGACTGCTGAGGTTTAGGCCAACGATAGCCAAACCCGAAATCACAGCCGTGATTGCCACGTAGCGAAGGAACGAACCCAGACGCGAGCGCACGGTGCGCCTTGCACGGTGGCGGCCACCGGCGACATCTACCGAGTCAAACTCGTCTTTCGGGAAGTGTTTCGCCACGATTCCTGCTTTTTATAGAGTGGTAGGCATAAGCCCACGTCAATATTAGGCTCTGGAGGCACAAATGGATTACCCAGTTAACAAGACCGATGAGCAATGGCGCAGCGAGCTTAGCGAGTTTGAATATCACGTTCTTCGCCAGGCAGGCACCGAGCGCGCCTACACCGGAGAGCTGCTAGAAGAACACCGCGTTGGCAGCTTCCACTGCCGCGGCTGTGGAGCATTCCTCTTCAAGAGCGAAACCAAGTTTGATTCCCACTGCGGTTGGCCATCGTTCTATGAACCGCAGACCGGCGATGCCGTGATTCTGCGCGAAGACCGCAGCCACGGGATGATTCGCACCGAAGCGCTCTGCGCCAACTGCGGATCGCACCTGGGACACGTCTTTGAGGACGCCCCTCAGACACCTACCGGCGATCGCTTCTGCATCAACTCTGTGAGCATTACTTTCGAGCCGAAGCTTTAAGCGAAAGCGAAAAATCGCTTTCGCTTAAAGCTGAGCCGCAGAGCAAGTTGAGAATTCGATATTCATTCGGGACTACCAAGATTAGGCTGAACCCATGAGCGATGACTTCAAGGAATACAAGGACAACCGCAAGTATGTCTGGAAGGGCCGCGAAAAGGGCCCGCGCTACAGCGACGGCGGCGTTGGCTTCTTTATGTTCTTGTCATTCATCGGTGCCGCGGTTTATTTTGTGTCGCAGGCACACAACTTCTGGGATGGAGTGCTGGGCATTCTCAAGGCCATCGTGTGGCCGGCGTTCCTGGTGTTCCAGCTGCTTCAGCACTTCCACGCTTAGTAGAGCCGACTGTGGGACTCGAACCCACAACCCTCGCATTACAAGTGCGATGCGCTGCCAATTGCGCCAAGTCGGCCTAGGCACCTGATTTGTGTTGAGAAGTAACCATCTCGCCGACTCAAGAATGAG